>JAEUGZ010000171.1 GCA_016794725.1 Opitutaceae bacterium
GGACCATTTCCGCCAAGCCGGTGCTGACGATGTAATGTTCGAGGTGGATTTCGTGTTTCGTGTACGCCTCGCGCTCGCGGACAAAACCCTTGGCCTGGTTGAAAAAGCCGGGCAGGCCGGGATAGAACTGGATCTCGGCACCGGCCTCGCGGAGTACCTTGTTGCTGAGCTTCGGCATTTTGCCCGCCAGAACATAGGTCAGCAGGTGGTTCAGGTAGGCGATTTCTCCCGAAAGATGGTAGCCCCGCCGCCGGTAGTGCTCCATCAGGCTGTTGGTCTCGCTCCAGAACGAAGGTTCGTCGATTCCGTAGCGACGAAACAGGGGCGACTGCATGTATTCCGGGATTAACGTCTTGTCGAAATCCCAGATGCAGGCGATGGTGTTCTGAGTGAAAAGCGTCGTAGCCATCGTGAATCAACACCGCTAGCCGGGTCGGCCGGGCGGCTTAGTGTGATCGCGAACAGAAGCCGCGTACGGCAGGGCACGCAATTCGCAAATAGCCTTGGGTGCACTCGCACCGTCTCCGCATGGACATCCTCCCACCGATTCTTCCCTTTCAACGCCGCCTCGACGAACTCGACGCGCAGATGGCTGCGCCATCGTTCTATGCGAACGCGCGGCGGGCAACGGAGGTCACCCGGGAGCATCAAAAACTGGGACAGCTGATCGGGGAGCACCGGACCTACGAGAAGGTGGGGCAGGAGCTCGCGGATGCCGAGTCCCTCGTCAAGGACGCTTCAGCCGACCCCGATTTGAAGGAGCTGGCCGCGGCGGAAATTCCCGACTTGCGGCGGCGTCGCGACGAGCTGCACCAGTCCATTCTCCGGGCCATGATTCCCCCGGAGCCCACCGACTCCCGCAACACGGTGATGGAAATTCGGGCCGGCACGGGCGGGGAAGAAGCGGCGCTGTTTGCGGCCGAGCTGGCGCGGGTTTATCAGAAGTTTGCCGACAAGTGTGGTTGGAAAATCGAGCCCATGAGCAGCAGCCTGAGCGAACGCGGCGGGTTCCGGGAGGTCAGTTTTCTCATTTCCGGCAATGACGTCTACAAACAGCTCAAGTTTGAGAGCGGGGTCCACCGGGTGCAGCGCATTCCTGCCACCGAGGCGAACGGGCGCATTCATACCTCGACCGTGACGGTGGCGGTGCTGCCGGAAGCCGAGGAGGTCGATCTGCAGATCGATCCGCAGGACTTGGAAATCACCGTGCAGCGCGCCAGCGGTCCCGGCGGGCAGGGCGTGAACACGACCGACTCGGCGGTACGGATCATTCATAAACCCACGGGCATGATTGTCTTCTGTGCGGACGGACGGTCGCAGCAGAAGAACAAGGCCAGTGCCATGGCCGTGTTGAGATCGCGGCTGCTCAAGATGAAGGAAGACGAGGAACGCGCCAAGTATGCTGCGCAGCGCAAGAGTCAGATCGGCACGGGCGATCGCAGTGAGCGCATCCGTACCTACAATTTCCCCCAAAACCGACTGACCGATCATCGCATCGGACTGACGCTCTACAATCTTCCCCAGGTGATGGAGGGGGAGATTGCGCAGATCGTTGCTGCCTTGCAGGGCGTGGAGTTCCAGGAGAAACTGGCCGCTTTGACCGGGCAGACATTTGTGCTGAAACGGGCCGGGAATGATCGCGACGATGAGTGACCCCGTTGTTCCTCCCCGCACACCGGTCGCCCTGCTCTCGGTGCTCGAGATCATCAAGAAGACGACCGACTTCCTTGCGGGCAGGCGGGTGGAAAATCCACGATTAAGCGCGGAGACCCTCGTGGGCCACGCCCTCGGCCTGCGACGGATGCAGCTCTACGTGCAGTTTGAGCGACTCCTGTCGGAGGCAGAGCTCGAAAAGATCCGTCCCCTCGTGCGTCGCCGGGCCGCCCGCGAACCACTGCAGTACATTCTTGGAGAAACGGAATTCTGCGGGCTGACCTTGAAGTGCGATCGTCGTGCCCTCATCCCGCGGCCGGAAACCGAGTACCTGATCGAGCTCATTCAGGAGCGTTTCGCACCGA
>JAEUGZ010000359.1 GCA_016794725.1 Opitutaceae bacterium
AGGTGCCCGACATGGTGTGAGTACGTATCCACCATCCAGCCCATGATGCGTTCATTGGTTCCCATGTCCGGGGCGGGCACGTCGACGTGCGGTCCGATGAACGGGATCAATTCCTGCATGTAGCGGCGGGAGAGCCGTTCCAGTTCCCCGAGTGAAAGCTGGTTGGGGTCCACGATCACGCCGCCCTTGGCCCCCCCGTAGGGCAGGCCGACGAGCGAGCATTTCCAACTCATCCACATCGCGAGGGCGGCCACTTCACCGATGGTGACGTGCGGATGAAACCGGATACCACCCTTGGAGGGACCCGTGGAGAGGTTGTGCTGGACCCGGTAGCCTTCGAACACGGTGATCGAGCCGTCGTCGCGCCGGATCGGCAGCGAGACGGCGAGACAGCGCCGGGGCCATTTGGTGCGGTCCCGGATGCTCTCCGGAAGGCTGATGGCGTCGGCCGCCTGGTCGAACTGGCGGCAGGCCATCCGGAAGACATCGGAGTCGTACAGAGGTGAAACAATGACTTTGGACATCGAGGGGGTTGGATTTTGGAAGAAAGCCTGAAGCAGGCGGTCCGACTTGGCAAACGGCAACGTGTTGCGGCCCAAGACCGCTCCGGTGCAGGAGGATCCGGAATTTTCTGACCCGGGGGCTCCAGAGGATGGCAAAAACGTTTAATGGGCGGTTGAAACCCTCACCATTCGTCGTCCACATCTGACCTGGATGTACCTGTTGTTGACCAAACTGGTTGCCTGGCTGGTTGAAAAACTGGGGGTGGCCGTGCTCATCGTCGTGCTCGCGCTGGGCGCGTACGCGTTGTGGCTCTTTGTGCGCGATCAGCAGGGCGCGGATCAACAACGCATCGAATCCCTGGCACGGCTCGTCCGCGAACGGGATGCATTGCTGGAGCTGAAGGCGCAAATTGCGACGCGCTTGCAGGGCCTGAAGGCAGACCTGGCGGTCCAGCAGGAGCGCATTGAGCGGGCGGAGCGGGTGCTGAACGCCCTGAAGGAGCTCGAGAGCTGGTGGGACCGGTTGTTCGGGAATACCGAGCAGCAAAAGGCGAATCGAGAGCAGGCCGCGCGGGTTGAGCGATTGAAGGCGGAGGCGGTCGGTCGTCTGCCGGAACTGGAGCGGCTCCTCACCCACACGTCCTGGGAACTCGAAGGGGCGCAAGGATCGTTGGCGCGCCTGGAGTCTGAAATGGAGAGGGTCCGGAAGACGCAGTCGATGGTGGCCCACTATGTCCGGGCGGCTTGGGATCGCTCGAAGGGCTACATCGCGCTCGCGCTGGGACTTTACCTCTTTGGTCCGAGTGTCTGGAAAGTATTCCTGTTTTATGTCATCGCGCCCCTCGTGGGCCGGGGCCGGCCGCTCCGCCTGAGCGATGTGACCGCGGCGATTCCTGCAGTCGGGGCCAGCCATGTCTCGGTGGATGTGCCGCTCTGGCCGGGCGAAGTGCTGCGGGTGAAGGAAAAGTTTCTGCAGGCGAGCGACGAAGGACTCGGACGGCGGACGCGGTTCCTCCTCGATTGGAAGATTCCGTTCACCAGCCTGGCCTGCGGTCTGGCGGAACTGGTGGAAATGAAAAATGGGACCGCGGGAGCGGAGTACCGGGTGACGTTGTCCAACGCCGACGATCCCCACATGGAATTGTCGGTGGTGCAGATCCCGGCCGGGTCCTCACTCATTCTCCGGCCGCGCTTTCTCGCCGGCGTGGTGACGCCGCTGGAGGAGCCGTTGCGGATTGCGAGGCGCTGGGTGCTGGGACGGTGGTTGTCGTGGGTGACCCTGCAATTCCGGTTTTTTGAGTTCAAGGGCCCCTGTCGCCTCGTCGTGGCCGGCACCCGCGGCATCCGGGCGGAGAACCTGGCCGACCGCGAGGGGCAGGCCCGGGCCGCGCGGCGAACCAATCAGGATGCCACGATCGGCTTCACCCCGAGCTTGGAATACCTTCCCGTCCGGGCGGAGACGTTCTGGGGATTCTACCGCGATATGAACCCGCTCTTTGACGACCTCTTTGTCGGCCCGGGTCTCTTTCTCTGCCAGGAGACCTCGGTGCCGGGGGAGGGCGGAAAACCGGGTCGGGTGTGGTCGGCGGTGTGGAATGGGGTGCTTAAGGTATTCGGACTCTAGGACCAAGGTGCGTCGAGCTTGCCACGCAAGGCGCCGACTGGCAGGCCTGAGCCATGCCTGCTGCGGACTCGTCGTTCTCCCCCGGTGATAAAAAAGATGCCGTGCTTGTCGTGGACGACGAGCGACCCCTGCTCGAGGCGTATGCAACTGCGTTGTCGGCCCATTTTGATGTAACGACCGCCATTTCGGCCCGCGAGGCCGAGTTCATTCTCTACAAGCGAACGTTCAAGGTGATCGTCTCTGACCACCTCATGCCCGGAGGCAATGGCATGAGCTTCCTCGTGAGGGCACGCGAAGAGTATCCACGCACTCAACGCGTGCTGGTGACGGGATTCATGAAGCCCGAGATGCTTCTGCGCAGCGTCAACGAGGCCGCCCTGTTTCGCTACCTGCTCAAGCCCGTGGCGATCCCCGAACTGATCAAGGCCGTCCAGGATGCGGCCAAGGTCTACGATCAGACCAGCGCCGACTAGACGGGAATCGGAGGCTGAGGCAGCCCGGTTGCGCGTCGCCGGCGGGGAAGCCACCGGGCGCAGGGGCTCATGGACCGTTCTCCGGCACCGTCGGAGCGGCGCCCTCCAGGTGTGTGACCTGCGGTCATAGGTTGGGGCGAAATCAGCGACCCGGGCGGGCGCAGCCCCCAGGCCATCCGCAGGATGGCTCCCTGGAGGGCGTTCCCGCACTTGCGCCTGCGAGTCAACTCACCTTTCGGCCTAGGGAAACTGCTTCGATCCCGCTGGAGGTGGCCTCGGTGAGGCCGCGACGGGACCGACCGGTCCCGCCGCCGTTGTCCGGTTATTCACGCAACGCCAATCCCCGCGGGTCGAC
>JAEUGZ010000220.1 GCA_016794725.1 Opitutaceae bacterium
TGACCATGAGCGCGGTCTTCTGGTCACGCTGCCACAGGTCGAGCAGGACCTCCTGGAGCTCGTAGCGCGTGAGCGAATCCAACATGCCGAAAGGCTCGTCGAGCAGCAGCAGCTTCGGTTGAAGGGCGAAGGCGCGGGCGATGCCGCACCGCTGCCGCATGCCTTGGGACAACTCTGCGGGTCGTTTGGTCTGTGAGTCGGCCAGACCGACCAGGGCGAGGTAGTATTCCGCAATTTGACGACGTTCCCGGGCCGTTGCGGTGTAGTAGACCTGATCGACTCCGAGCATGACGTTCTCAAATGCCGTGAGCCATGGCAGCAGGCAGGGAGACTGAAAGACCACACCCCGGTCGGGGCCGGCTCCCACCACCTCTTTGCCGGACAGGATGATGCCGCCGGCGGAGACGTCGGTCAGCCCGGCGACCATGGAGAGCACGGTGGATTTTCCGCAGCCGGAGTGACCGATGAGGGTGATGAATTCGCCCTTGTGCACGGCGAGATCGAAGTCCTTCACCACCGTCAGCGGGCCTTTGGGCGAATCGAAGGTCTTGTACAGCCGGGAGAGTTCGAGGAAGTGGCTCATGGGAGGACGGGATCGGGGACGGATCAGCCGCTGACAATGATTTCGCGTTTCTCTTCGTTGGGTCGGCGCGGCGGGCGACTGACCCGGGGAAGTTCGAGGTCCTCCGGGAGGATCTCGGGCAGGATCAGCTTCCGGGATACGGCACTCCGGCGGGCGAGGCTGTGACCGAGGAGTTGCTGGGTGACATGGGCGCGCAGGCGCTTGAACTCGGGTTCGTGATTCAGGGCCTTGCGGTCGCGGGGACGGGGGAGGTCCACCGTGATGGGCGCTCCGAGCTGGGCGCCCGGACCGAGCGTGAGCGGGATGATCCGGTCCGCCAGCAGCAGCCCCTCGTCCACGTCGTTGGTGATCAGCACGACCGTCTTCTGGTTTTCGGCCCAGATCTGGGCGATTTCGTCCTGCAACGTGCCCCGGGTGAGCGCGTCGAGCGCGGAGAGCGGCTCGTCGAGCAGCAGGATGCTCGGGTCGATGGCCAGCGTTCGCGCCACGGAGACGCGCTGGCGCATGCCGCCCGAGAGCTGCCGCGGCAGCCGGTCGCGCGCATGGGTCAGCTTGACCATGGCGATGTGGCGGTCGACCTGATCGCTTCGCTGCTGGGTCGTCCAGGAGGGGAAGACCTGGTCGACGGCGAGAGCGATATTTTCGGCCACCGTCAGCCATGGCAGCAGCGAGTAGTTCTGAAACACGATCCCGCGGTCCGGTCCGGGGCCGGTGATGCGCCGGCCCTCCAGCAGCACCTCGCCCGAGTCCGGCCTGAGCAGCCCGGCCATGAGCGACATCAGGGTCGTCTTGCCCTGGCCGGAGTAGCCGACGATGGCGACAAACTCGCCCTTCTCGATCGACAGGTTGACATCGCGGAGCACGCAGTGCGATCCGTGGCTCTTGCAGACGTTGCGTAGTTCGAGGAAGGACATCGGTGTGGCGGGTCAGGCGACGGACTTGAAGCGCGACTCGACCAGCGACATGAGCCGGTCGAGCACGAAACCGATGATGCCGATGGTTAGAATCGAGAAGATGATGTTTCCGTAGTTGGAGTTGTTATACTCGTTCCAGAGAAACGCCCCCACGCCGGTCTTCCCGGTGAGCATCTCGGCGGCGACGATCACCAGCCACGCAATGCCGAGCGACAGGCGGAATCCGGTGAACATGTAGGGCAGGGTGGCCGGCACCATGATCTTGAAGAGCATCTTGGTGCGGGAGAGCTTCAGCACCCGGCCGACGTTGAGAAAATCCTGGGGGATGGCGCGCACGCCGACCGCGGTGTTCAGGACGGTCGGCCACATGGCACAGATGGCGATGGTGAAGAGCGCGCCATACTCCAGCGCTTCCTTGCCGGCATTGTAGAACAACGCGATGCCCAGCGGCAGCCAGGCCAGGGGCGAAACCGGACGCAGCACCTGGATGATGGGATCAAAGATCCGGGTGAAGGTCCGGGAGAGCCCGAGGCAGAAACCGATCGGCGTTCCAATGGCGAGTGCGAGGAAGTAGCCCTGCGCGACCAGCGAGAGCGAGTAGCCGGCAAGCCGAAGGATGCCCTGATCCTGTTCCCCGCGCTTGGCGAACGGTTCGAGCACGTAGGGCTTGGCCACCTCCCAGGTGGCGGTGGGCGAGGGCAGTGTGGCGGCGATCGTGCTGAGGAACATCCAGAAGAGCAGGAAGGCGGTGAAACCGACAAGCGCATAGCCGACGGTGCCGAGGATTGTGCGGAGTTTTGGATTCATGGTGGGATCCGGTATCACCCTTTCAGTGACTTGACGGCGGCGCCGGTGGCGTAGTCCTCCGGTTTGGCGGGATCGAATGGAATGCCGTCAAAGAGGCTGAACGGGGAGAGGTCGGCTCCGCCGTGGGACACGCCGATTTCCTTCATGGCTTCGGCGTAGAGATCGGCGCGCACCACCTTGCGGGTGATGCCGGCGTAGTCCGGCGTGCCGGTGACCATGCCCCAGCGGCGAAACTGGGAGAGCCACCAGAGGGCGTACTTGTCCTGCGGAAAGTTGCAGTTTCGCCGCGAAAAATGCATCGGGTGTTCGTCGGTCATCGCGCGTCCGTCGCCGTAGTCGAGCCGACCGACCAGGCGACCAAGGAGGATCTCCTTGGGACAGGCGATGTAGTTGGCCCGGGAGACGATGTCGCACTGCTCCGGCCGGTTTCCGAGATCATCGAGCCAGACGGAGGCGTCGTGGAGCGCCTTGAGCACTGCCTTGACGGTTTTCGGATTGCGGGTGGCGTACTCCTCGGTGAAGGCGCAGACCTTCTCCGGATGGTCGCGCCAGAGGTCCTGGGTCGTCACGGAGGTGAAGCCGATGTTGTCGGCAATGGCCCGGGCGTTCCACGGTTCGCCCACGCAAAAGCCATCCATCTTTCCGATCTTCATGTTCGCCACCATTTGCGGGGGCGGGATGGTGATCAGATTGACGTCCTTGTCGGGATGGATTCCACCCGCCCCCAGATAGTAGCGCATCCACATGGCGTGCGTGCCCGGTGGGTAGGTCATGGCGAACGTCAGGGGTTCGCCCAGGCCCTTGGCCTTCTGTACGTAGGGCATGAGGGCCTTGGGATCGGCGCCGACTTTGCCCTTGAGCTCGTTCTTGAGGGTGATGGCCTGCCCATTGCGATTGAGCAGCCAGGGGATCACCATTGGCTTCTTTGGGGCTCCCGCCAGACCCATGGTCGAGGCCAGCGGCATGCCGAAGAGCATGTGCGTCGCCTGGGTCTCCCCGGTGGAGAGCATGTCGCGGATCGCGGCCCAGTTGGCGCCCTTCTTGATCACCGAGTTGATCCCGTACTTTTTGAAGAAGCCCTTTTCGTGGGCGATGACGATGGGAGAGCAGTCGGTCAGGGCGATGAAGCCAAAGGCGACGTTGGGCGATTCCGGGGCTTCCGAAGCAAGGTCGGGCGCGGCCCAAGCCCGGGGCAGGTGGGACAGGAGCGCGGTGGCCCCGAGGGCGCGGGTGCCGGTGGAGATAAAGGCGCGACGGTTGAGCCGGCGAAGGTCGTGATCAGACGAGCGAGGCGTGAACTTCATCATGGCGGGTGGTGGTGTGGCGTTGAAGGGCTTGGTGAAAGAGGTCCGATCGGAAGGTCCGGTATCCCAGATCGGAAGGCAGAGCGCCGGCTCCCGGGGAGATCAGACCGGCACGGGCGAAGTGATCGATGAGCCAACCGGCCCGCGCGGCCGTGGGGTCGTTGGCCTGTTGGCGGTGAAAGACGACGAAGTCCGTGGCATCCGAGCTGCGGCCGTGGCCGTGGGCGTAGGGTCCGACCAGTCCGGCGGCGATGACGCGCTCGGGCACATTCAGGTACTCGCGCCGCGCCAGCAGACGGGCCAGATCCGGGCGAAAGGACGGATCGTCGCAAAGCCGGGCCGCCTCGTGCAGGGCCCGCACCAGGGCGAGATGTTCCAGGTGGCGGCGCTCGGCGAACTCCGACCGGACCATGAATACCTTTTCCGGATGTCCCGGACTGAGTTCATGGCTGGTGGCCACGGTCCACCCAAGCTTTTCCCGGACCGCCAGGGAGTTCCAGGGATCGCCCGCGCAGTACCCGTCGATGGTTCCCGCGGCGAGGTTGCGAAAAAGCTGGGGCGGAGGCACGACCACGATGCGGACATCCCGGTCGGGATGGATGCCCGCCGCCCGCAGCCACTCCACCAGGTGAATGCGGTGGGAGGAATGAGGATACACGACGCCGAGCACGTAGACGCGGCCCGGACGAACGCGGTGGATTTCCTCGCGCAGGGTGGCGGCGTCCCTGACCCCCGCCGCCCAGAGTCCCTCGGAGAGCGTGATGCTGTTGCCGTTGAGATTGAGCACGCAGGCGGTGAGACACGGGGTGGGACGGCAGTTGAGCCCGAGGGTGGTTCCCAGTACCATGGCGCCGAGGGCGTGGGCTCCGTCGAGTTCGCCGGAGATGATCTTGTCGCGGATCGTCGCCCAGCCGACTTCGCGTCGCAGCTCCACGGTTACACCTTCGCGGCGAAAGAAGCCCTGTTCCTGCGCGACGATGAGCGGAGCGGCATCGTTCAGGGCGATGAAGCCGATCCGAACCGCGGCCGGCGAGGCGGGGTGGGCGTTTTTGCTCTCGAGTGTGGCCGTTCGCATGTGCCCATCACCTTAGCCGTCGCAGTGCCATCAGGGCCGATGGCGCGATAAATGCTTTTCAAACATTTAATGACAATGATGAGCCTGATTCATCAATGAAGCCCACCCTCGACAGTCGGCAGTTACTGGCCTTCGCCACTTTGGCGCGTCGCGGGAGCTTCACCCAGACGGCAAAGGAACTGTTTCTCACCCAGTCCGCTGTCAGCCATGCGATCAAGGCGCTGGAGGAGGAGGTTTCGACGCGACTCTTCGAACGTGTTGGCAAAAAGGTCTTTCTCACGCAGGCGGGCGAGCAGTTGCTCCGGCACGCCGAACGCATCCTGCGGGAAATGCGGGACGCGCGCACCGGGTTGAGCGACCTGCAGAACTGGGGACACAGCCGTCTCCGCGTGGGTGCGAGCCCCACGGCCTGTCACTACCTGCTTCCCACCGTGCTGCGGGAGTTCAAGCAGAGTTTTCCCAAGTGCGTGATTCGGATCGAACCGGGGGATGGCCCGAAAATGGTCGAACTTTTGCACAGCAACCAAGTCGATCTGGCGCTCATGCTCGAACCGTTTGAGGACGACGGGGTGTCCTTCCGGAAGCTCTTTGAAGATGAATTGAAGCTCCTGGTGCCGCCGACCCACCCGTGGGCGCAACGCGGCAAGGTTTTGCGCGACGAGATCGCGGACGAGACTTTTATTCTCTACAACAAGAACAGCTACACGTTCCGGATGGTCATCGACTATTTTCAGCGCGACGGCATCTCCCTCCACAATGTGATGGAGCTGGGCAGCATGGAGGCGATCAAGGAGCTGGTGAAGATCGGGCTCGGTACGGGAATCATCGCCCCGTGGATCGCGCAGCGTGAATTGGCGGAGGCTTCGCTGGTGGCCTTTCCCATCGGCGCCCGCCGCCTGAAGCGCATCTGGGGCGTGGCCCATTTGAAGGGCCGACGCCTCGCCCTAGCCGAGGAGACCTTCACCGGACTGTGCGAAAGCGTGGCGGAGTCACTCGGCCTGCACAGCCCCGCGGCCTAGGTTTCCTGCCACCCGGGCTGCGCCGGGGCTTTTCCTGTCAAAAAAGCGCTTGCACTTCCGGGCGGGAACTTCCTTCTTTCCCCTCCCGCTACGCAGCCGTAGCTCAATTGGATAGAGCATCTGACTACGGATCAGAAGGTTTGGGGTTCGACTCCCTACGGCTGCGCCACTTTTAACCCCCTTGACCTGAGTGTCTTGGGGGTTTTGCTTTTTACTCAACGGGCACTCGAATCAGAAATTCTTCGTGTACGTCGCCCCGTTCTCGTCGATGAAGACGAGGTGGCCGGTGTTGATTTCGAGCAAACGGAGTCCGGTGTTGCGGTCGACAAGGTCGTTCAGGCGAAACACGCGGTCGTTCATCAGCACCTTGGGATCGCTGGCGGAGGCGCGGATGCCGGAGACCTTGAGGGTGTCAACCACCGCGCTGATCTTGGCATTTGGCGGGACGGCCGTCCTCATGCCCGAGGAGATATCGACGCGGAATGGATCCTCGCCTGGGGTCGGCGTGGCGGTGGAGGCCATTAGCGACGTGGGTGCGGGATGGGAGGCGGCGGGAGCCGGGGTGGTCACGGGCAGAGTCGGGGGCGTGGGGACCTGCGTCACGGGGGTGGTGGCGACCGCGGCCGCGTGGGCCGGGTTATCGACCGCGGCGGGAACCGCTGGCTTGGGCGTCTCGCCTGGAGTGGCTTGCGGAGTGGCGGCCGCGACCGCGGGTTCCTTCACGGCGGGTACGGTCGCGACGGGGGCGGCTTTGACCGGCGCCGGAGCCGGGGTGGTCGCCACGGCGGGAGGAGGGGTCGAGGAATTGCTGAAAATGTACCAGCCGCCGGCGACCACGGCGACAATCAACACCAGGCACAACATGCCAATGATCACCAAGGTTTGAGCCGGCATCGGCTGGGCTCGTTTGGCGACGCGAGGCGGCGGCGGGGCGGGGATTCCCGCCGGCGCAGGAGCATGCGGTTCATGAGCGCGCTGCTTCTGGGCTTTCTTGAGGGCTTCGTTGATCAGGCTCATGAGCGGCAGGGAAAGTAGGGTCGAAATCCGACGGGGAGGCGAGAGATCACTTGCAAAAAAACGACGAAACCGTCTCGGCGATCGGGAGCGTCGGAGTGGGGGGCCACGGGTAGGGCGGGAGGTGAAAAGGGACGTCGTGCATGGCTCAGTGGACGAGCCGGCGGACGTCGCGCACGGCGCGGCGGACGTCCCACCAGGTGACTTCGTCGGAGTCGCGCAGATACGCGGCGAGGAGCGCCTTGTCGCAAAGGTTGTTGACGACGCGCGGAATGCCCTTGGAGGCAAATTGAATGGCCCGCAGCGCCCAGCGCGTGAAGTAGGGCCGTCCCTGGCTGCCCGCGAGCGAAAGGCGGTGATGCACGTAGTGCGCCAGATCGATCACCGACAAGGTGTCGAGTTCGTAGTGAATGAGGATGCGCTGGCGAAGCTGCCGCAGCTCTTCACGGGCCAGGATCGCCTTCAGTTCAGGCTGTCCCATGAGGACGATTTGCAACAGCTTCTGCTTGTCTGTTTCGAGGTTCGAAAGGAGCCGCACCTGCTCGAGGACTTCGAACGACAAGTTCTGGGCCTCGTCGATGATCAGGACGATGTCACGACCGGCTTCGATTCTTGCCAATAAAACGCGATTGATTTGTGATACCAGGTCGTGGGGCGTGGCGGCCAGGTGGGTTTCGCCGAGTTCGGTCAGGATCGCCTTGAGCATGTCCGTTTCGGAGATGCGGGGATTGAGGATCAGGGCCGTATCCCAATGATTGGGATCGAGTTCGTTCAGGAACCGCCGGCAGAGGGTGGTCTTGCCGCAACCGACCTCACCGACGAGCACAATGAAGCCCTTCTTCGCCTGCACGCCATATTTCAGATGTTGCAGCGCTTCCAGGTGAGTCGGGCTCAAATAGAGAAATTTCGGGTCGGGGGTGATGTTGAACGGCATCTCCGTCAACCCGTAGAAACTCTGATACATGCGGTGTGTGTGTTAGGGGTTCTACATCGGTCGCGCTGTTTAAAAGCTTCTGTCAAAAAAACGTTGAGGTGGGAATTTACAGATTTGTGGTAATCCTGTTTAGAAGTGGCTCACGTGAACGTCCGAAAATTCATCATCGCCCTGTATTTCATGCTCTTTGTCGGCATTGGGGTGACCTCGGCGGGTTTTTTCTGGCAGACGCGGCGCGAATTTGAGCAGCTCAAGCTCCAGGAAGCTCAGACTAGGGCCCGGCTGGCGGAACTGCAAACCCGGCTGGCGGAACAGGAAACCACCCTGAAGCGCCTGCGCGAGGATCCGGGTTATGTCGAACGGGTCATCCGCCGTCGCCTGCTTTACGCCAAACCGGAGGAGTTCGTGTTTCGCTTCCCCTTCGAAGATTGACGAACGCCGGGGCCGCCCGCAGCAAGGCCGGCGGCTTTGGAGGGCGCGAGCCATTCCGGCCAAGTCGATAGAAACCCATTAATTTCAAGCACCGCGATCGAACCACGGATGGACACGGATTCACACGGATACAAACGAGCTGGGAAAAGGCCGCCATGCTCCGTGCGGTTGAGGGACAGCACAGGCTCCGAATCCGCGTTTATCTATGTCCATCTGTGGTTTGCAAACGGATCGACTCGCCTCAACTGCTGAACTTGAATCTCACTCCTTCATGCACCCGATTATCGCTGCGTTCCACCAGGCCGGCCAAGGACAGGTTTTTGCGTTTTTCGATCAGCTGTCTCCCGAGGGACAGCAGCGTCTGCTGGCCGAGGCGGCCGAGGTCGATCTCGCCGAAGTAGATCGGCTGAACCGAACGTTGGTGTCAAAGAGCGCCGCGGCGGGAATCGATTTGGAGGGACTGGCTCCTGCTCCCTACGAGCGCCTACCGCAGCATGGCGGTGATGTGGACGCTTGGAAGCGGGCAAAGAAGGCGGGCGAGGACGCTCTGCGCGCCGGACGGGTGGCCGCCTTCACCGTGGCCGGGGGGCAGGGAACGCGTCTGGGTTACGATGGACCCAAGGGCACGTTTCCGGTCACGCCGTTGAATGGAAAGACCCTCTTTCAGGTCTTTGCGGAAAAGATCCGGGCGGCGGGAACTCGTTATGGGAAACCGATCCACTGGTTCATCATGACGAGCCATCAAAACCACGCCGCCACCGAGGCGTTCTTTCACGAACACGAGCGGTTTGGCCTGGCCGAGTCCCACGTGCATTTCTTTCGGCAGGGGCGAATGCCGGCCGTGACCTTTGAGGGCAAGATCATGCTGGAAACGAAGGAATCGCTCGCGCTTTCGCCAGATGGGCACGGCGGCTCGTTGCGGGCTCTGGACCGAAGTGGCGCGCTCGATCTGATGGCGCGCGAGGGCATCGACACGCTGAGCTATTTCCAGGTCGACAACCCCCTGGTGCGTTGCATCGACCCTTCCTTCATTGGCTGGCATCTGCTGAGCGGATCCGAGATGTCGAGCAAGATGATCCCGAAGGCCTACGCGGCGGAGAAAGTCGGTCACTTCTGCACCCAGCGGGGCAAGACGATCGTGGTCGAGTACTCCGATCTGCCGCCCGCACTTCAGGCCGAGATCGATCCGGCGACCGGAAAGCTGCGTTACCTCGCCGGTTCGATCGCGATCCATGTCCTGTCGCGTGAGTTTGTCCGGCGCATGGCGGCGGGGGGCGAGGGGGTCGCCCTGCCATTCCATCGCGCCGACAAGAAGATCCCCACCGTCGATGCGGCGGGGCAGGCGGTGAAACCCGAGAAACCGAACGGCATCAAGTTTGAGATGTTCGTTTTCGACGCGCTGCCATTCGCGTCCCGGCCGCTCGTGATCGAAGCCCTGCGCGCGGACGATTTTTCGCCGGTGAAAAATGCCGATGGTGTGGATTCGCCGAAGACCTGCCGGGACGACCAGATGCGCCAGTTCGCGCGCTGGCTCAACGCCCACGGTGCCGGGCTGGCGGTGGATGCCACGGGCCTGCCCGCCGTCCCGCTCGAGGTGTCACCGCTCTTTGGTTACGACGAGGATTCTTTCGCCGACGCCTGGAAGCGCCTGTCTCCGAAGCCCAAGGCCGGACCGGACGGTCTGCGGCTCGGCTGATGCGCGACGCTTCGTTCCGGGCACCTCTTCCTTCCCCTCTTCATCCCATCTCCCATGAGTATCCAAGACGCGATCGCCGCCGCGACCAAGGCGGGTCAACTGCTCCCGGCTGCGGCCGATAATCTCACCGCCTGGCTGGCGGCGGACCTTCCAGCCTGGGCGCGCTCCAGCATTGAGGAGCTGGTGGCGCAGCAAGCCTGGAGCGAGCTGAACGACCGCTTTTACCGGTACCTCGAATTCGGCACGGGCGGCATGCGAGGACGCACGATCGGTGTGGTGTCGACGTCGGCCGAACGCGGCACCGGGCCGTCACCGGCCCACGCGGCGGTGGGCTGCAATGTTCTCAACGATTTCACACTGGTGCGCGCGACAGTCGGCCTGTTCCGCCATGTCGCCCAGTATCTGTCGTCGCACGACCGCTACGACCGTCCGGCCCTCGTCATCGCCCACGACGTGCGCCACTTTTCCCGTCACTTCTGCGAACTCGCCGCGAGCACCTGGACGCGGCTCGGCGGCAACGCCTTCATCTTCGAGGGCCCGCGCTCAACGCCCCAGCTGAGCTTCAGTGTGCGCCACCTGCGCGCCCACGCGGGCGTGGTGATCACCGCGAGCCACAATCCGCCCCATGACAACGGGTTCAAGGCGTATTTCGAGGACGGAGCCCAGGTGGTGCCGCCGCATGACAAGGCGATCGTCAGCCAGGTGAATGCGGTGCCCCTCAGTGAAGTGGGTGGCTTCCTCAACAAGTCGCTCGCCGGGGTGACCGTGCTCGGCGCGAGCGCCGACGCAGCCTACCTGGCGGTGGCGGCCCGGGCGGCGATTGACCCGGGTGTCTTCAGTCGCACGCCGCTCAGCGTGGTGTTCACCAACATTCACGGCACCGGTGGCGTTTCCTCGCTGCCCCTGCTGCGGAAGGCCGGGGTCGAGGTGCACGAGGTGCCGTCCCAGGCCGGTTTCGACGCACGCTTTCCGACGGTCAAGTCCCCCAATCCGGAGAATGCCGAGGCGCTCGCACTGGCCGTCAAACTGGCCGACGAGAAGGGCATTGACGTGGTGCTGGCCACCGATCCCGATTGCGACCGCATGGGCGTGGCGGTGCGAAACCGGGCCGGCAAAATGGAGCTGCTCACCGGCAACCAGATCGGGGCGCTTTTCGCCGACTATCGGATCTGCAAGTACAAGGAGATCGGCTGGCTCCCGGCGGCCGGCAGTCCCCGCGCCGCGCTGATCAAGACCTTTGTCACCACGCCGCTCCAGGACGCCATCGGCCGCAACCACGGTGTCAAGGTCATCAATACCCTGACCGGCTTCAAGTGGATCGCGGCGAAGATGAAGGCCTACGAGGACGGACTGAAGTCTGCGCTGCTCGCCTCCGAGGGAATCGCGATCGACTACGATGCGACCCCGTTCGAATCACGGGCGCGCCTCCTGCTCAAGCACAGCACGTTCTACCTGTTCGGCACCGAGGAGAGCTATGGCTACCTGCCGAACGACTTTGTGCGCGACAAGGATGGCAACGCCGCCTGCCTGATGTTCTGCGAACTGGCCGCCTGGGTGAAGTCGCGGGGTCTGACGATACCGGAGTACCTCGACCTGCTCTACCTGAAGAACGGGTTCTACCTCGAAGGCGTCATCAACCTTTATTACGAGGGCGCCAGCGGCGCCGCGAAGATCAAGCGCATCCTCGAAACCTACCGCAGCGCGCCGCCCCGCGCGTTTGGCGATGTGGCGGTGGCCCGGTTCCAGGATTTCGGCCGCGAGACCCTGGTGGACGATGACGGCCAGGAGATTCCGAAGCAGGACCTCTACTTTGTCACGCTGGCCAATGGCTACACGTTCGCCGCACGCGGTTCGGGCACCGAGCCCAAGATGAAGTTCTATGTCTTCGGCAAGGCCGATGTGTCCACGCCGGCCGAACTGCCGGCGATCAAGGCGGCGGTGAAGGCGGAACTGGATCGGATCAAGGCGCTGATCGAGTCCGACGCCCAGCGGCGGGCGGAAGGCTGACGCCCCGGGGTCGTCCCGCCTTGCTCCGCTGCCGTGACCTACTCACTCGACACCCGGCGTTATTCGCTGCCGTTCCGCTCTCCGCTGCGAACGGCCCATGGCCGGTGGTCGTTGCGGCAGGGCATCCTGGTGCGTCTGCGTTCCAGCGACGGCACGACCGGCTACGGTGAGGTTGCGCCCATCCCGGGATTCGGTCGGGAGACCCTGGATGCGGACGAGGAGCAACTGAAGCTCCTCGGGGCGATGCCGACGGCCGAGGTCCTGGCGTCGGTGCCCGTCGACTACGCCTGTGTCCGCGGTGCACTCGCCGGGGCGTTGCGCGCCTTTGCGGGCACGGGATCGACTCCCAAGGCCATGCGCGATCTGCTTCCCGTGACCGCGCTTCTGCCCGCGGGGCGTGACGTGCTTGGAGCGATTCCTGGAAAGGTCGAGCTCGGGTTCAGGAATTTCAAGTGGAAGGTGGGGGTGGGTGACCCGGCGGATGAGCAGGCATTGCTCGACGACGTGCTGGCCGCCCTGCCGTCCGGCGCCAAACTCAGGCTCGACGCGAATGGCGCCTGGGATCGGCGGCAGAGCGAACGCTGGCTCGACCGCTGCGCGGAACGTCCGATCGAGCATGTCGAACAGCCGATTTCCCCGGAGAGCCGCGGTGCGATCGACAGCCTGATGGGGCTGGCGGGCGATTATCCCACGCCGGTCGCCCTGGACGAATCGCTGGTGGGACAGGTCGACATCGAGGCCTGGCTGGGTCGGGGATGGCCGGGGGTGTATGTGGTCAAACCCGGGATACTCGGTGATCCGGCGCACAGCCTGGATCTTCTGCACCGGGCCAAAGCGCGGGTGGTGTTTTCCTCCTCCTTGGAAACAGGAGTGGGGGCCCGCGATGCCCTTTCGTGGGCGTTCAGCTGGCCAGGTGAGGCGCGTGCGCTCGGGTTTGGGGTCTGGCCCTTGTTTCAGGACGAACGCTTCGACGGCCCTTTCCTCGCGCCGTTCTGGCGGTGGTCCGAGGTGTCGTCCCTGGATCCGGAGCCCCTATGGAACGCGCTGAGCTGAGCGAGCGCCTCGGCGGGGGGGGGCTGCGTCACGGAGGTGCAGATACCGTGGTCTGCGAGTCGGAGGCGGACCGTTTCCAGGCTGCGTTTGCGGCGGCCGTGGCGTCGGGTGGCCGCGTCTTTCTGGCGGATCCGGCCTGGCGTGACACCGAGCGGGCGGAATTCGACGCGGTGCGTTCGCGGGAGTGCGGGAACCCGGAAGGGAAAGGCGATCCGGAGCGGGGCTGGCTCTGCATTCCGACCGGAGGGTCCTCGGGTCGCCTCAAACTGGCTCGCCACGACGCCTTGAGCCTGTCCGCCGCGGTGGACGGATTTACGCAACACTTCGGTGCAAGGCAGGTCGATGCGGTGGGATTTCTTCCCTTGCACCACGTGAGCGGACTCATGGCCTGGCTGCGCACCCGATTGACCGGCGGGCAGTATCTGGGCGCGCGCTGGAGCAGCGTCAGCACGGGATCGCAGCTTCCTCCGGCACCCGAGGGTGCGTTCGTTTCGGTCGTGCCAACGCAGTTGCAGCGGCTGCTCGGGCAGCCGCACGCGGTGGCCTGGCTCCGCTCATTTCGAGCCGTGTTTGTGGGTGGCGGTCCGGCCTGGCCCAGCCTGCTGGAGGAGGCGGCCGCCGCGCGGATACCGCTTTCGCTGAGCTATGGAATGACGGAAACCGCGGCGATGGTTGCCGCGCTTCTCCCGGATGAATTCCTGGCGGGGCGGCGGAGTTGCGGCAAACGGCTTCCGCACGCCCGCATCCACTGCGAGATTGACGGTACCCTGGTGGTGGGAGGGGACTCGTTGTTCCAAGGATATTATCCGGAGTTCCATCCGGCGTTGGAGCGGTTTGTGACGCCGGATGCCGGACGCATCGATGTCGACGGGCACGTCCACGTGCTTGAGCGCCGCGATGCCGCGATCATCACGGGAGGAGAAAAAGTGGACCCGCGCGCAGTGGAAGAGGTGCTTCGGGCCACGGGACAATTTGTGGATGTGGTGGTGCTGGGTGTGCGTGACCCTACCTGGGGGCAGGCCGTGGTGGCCTGTTATCCAGCCCATGCGGAGCCGTCGGACTGGACACGGGTGCGGGCGCGGGTGGAACAGGAGCTGTCCGGGTATCGGCGACCCAAACGCTACGTCCCCATTGCCCCCTGGCCGCGCAATGCGCAGGGGAAGGTCAACCGCGAGGTGCTCAAGTCGATCGCCGAGGTAGCTCTGGCTCAGGAGGAGCGCGCCTGAAGCCGGTCAGGCGCCGGCGTCAATCCAGGCCGCCAGGCCGTCGGGCAGGGGAATACGGCCGCGCGTCTCCGCGTCGATGCAGACATGCTGGGTTTGCACCCGGGCAGCCACCTTTTCGGGAGGTCCGAGCCGGGTCATTTCGAATGACAGGGCGAAACGGTGGGCGTCCGTGCGCCGGGGCGTCACCCGGATGCGAAGACGGTCACCCACCCGGAGGGGTCGCAGGTAATCGGCCTCGCTGCGGGAAATGGGAATCACCATCCCTGAACTCGCGGAAAAGAAGCTTCGGACATCGAGTCCGGCTGCGGCCAGTGCCTCTTCGTAGGCCTCGTGGCACATCGCAAGGTAGGCGGGAAAAAACACCACCCCGGCGGCATCGGTGT
>JAEUGZ010000239.1 GCA_016794725.1 Opitutaceae bacterium
CCCGTTCAGCAATCCTTCATTCTTGAGAATCGCAATCCACGCGTAGGTTCGGATGAGAAAACTCGTCCAGAACGGGATCATCACCAGCAGCAGCAGCTTGTCGCGGATTGTCTCGCGCTGACGCGCAATGTACCATGCCACCGGGTATCCGATGGCCACACACAGGAGTGTCGTGACCGCTGCAAATCCCACAGATCGGCCCAGGATCCGAAGGTAGATGGGGTCAAAAACCCGGGCGTAGTTCTCCAGCGTAAACGAAAACACCACGCGCCCGAGATCATCCCGGGTGCAAAAGCTGTAGACGAACAGGATCGCCATCGGCACCACCACAAACACGACCAGCCATCCCACCAGGGGCGCCAGCAACACCCAGCCCCAGAGGCGGGGACGTCGGGCGTGCAGGTTTTCAACCTCCGGGATGGCGAGGGCTTGCATCCGGGTCGGGTGGAGTCGGTGGTCGGGGTGGACTGCGGCGGGAGTGGAGCGCCACGGCCCGTGACGTCCCTTCCTCGCACGCTTACTTGGAATTCTTGAGATCGGTGATCAGCTCATCGATCAGCGCGCCGCTCTCGCCCAGGTGGCGGAACGTATCGAGTTTTCTTGCATCCTTTGGATAGCTCGCCGGATTCGCCAGCTGCTCCGGACTCAGGAGTTTGCGCGCCTCGCCATTCGGATTGGTGTAGGGGAACTCCTGGGAGATGATTTGGCTGATTTCGGGACGCAGAATGTAGTCGATGAACGCATGGGCGGCATCGGCGTTCCTGGCTCCTTTCGGCACGGCAAGTACATCGACAAACTGGTGCGCTCCCTCCTTGGCCAGGACATAGACAAACTTCTTGTTCTCGTTCCACAGCAAGGCCGCTTCACCGCCCCAGACGTAGCCGATGTCCACATCGCCATTCAAGAGCGCCGTCTTCGGGCTGTCCGAGTCAAATAGCTTGATCATCTTGATCCACTGGGCGAGCAGGGGACGGGCTTCCTTGAGGTTCTTTGGCGTGATGTCGTTGAGAGGATACCCCAGGACATAGAGCGCCGCCGTCACCAACTCACGACCATCGTCGATCGCGACGATTCGACCTTTGTACTTAGGCGAGAACATGTCCTTGATGCCGGTGATCGGCTCCTTGACGCGCTCGGTGTTCACCACGATTCCCACGGTGCTGGCCATGTAGGGAATCGTGAACTTCTGTTCGGGATCATGCGGCATCTTCAGAAATGCCGGAAGCAGGTTCTTGAAGCGGGGCAGTTTCTTGTAGTCGAGGGGGATGAGCAGCTTGTTTTTGATCAGAGCCTCCGCAATGTAGTCGGGCGGCTGGATCAGGTCGTAGGCCGTTCCTCCGGCCAGTAACTTCGCCAGCATTTCTTCGCCGGATGCAAAGGTTTCATAGTTCACCTTGATGCCCGTTTCCTTGGTGAAACCGTCGAGCACCGCCTGAGGCACGTACTCGGACCAGGCGAAGAGATTGAGCTCCTTGGAAGCGGCGGAGACCGCGAGACAGACCGTCAGCGCGACAAAGGCGCCGATCAGGGATCGAAGGAAACGTGTGGTCATGATGGGAAAAGAGCAGGTTCAGCGGCGGCTCAGGCGTCGCAGGTGTTCGGTGAACAGGACAAACGCCACGGTCGCGAGAATGAAGAGCGCGGACAAGGCGTTGAGCATGGGGTTGAGGCCCACCTTGGCCATCCCGAACACCAGAAGCGGCAGGGTGGCGGATTGGGCGCTCGAAGTAAAAAAGGTCACGATGATCTCGTCCATCGACAACGTGAACGCCATCAGCCCACCCGACAGAATGGCCGGCCGCAGGCACGGCACGATCACCAGCCAGAAGGCCCGCACGGGGGTCGCGCCCAGATCCATGGCCGCTTCCTCCAGCGCAGGATCCAGCCCGTGCAGCCGGGCCTGCACCGCCACCAGTACGAAGGGGAAACAAAAGGTGGTGTGTGACACAATCACGGTGAGGAATCCCAATTCCATCGAGAGCGTCGTGAAGAAGATGAGCAGGCTGATGCCCATCACAATTTCCGGCATGATCATGGGAACTGCGATCAAAGTCTGAATCGTGCGCGAAAACCGGTAGCGATAGCGATGGAGCAGCCAGGCTCCCACCGTTCCAATGATGACTGAAGCGGTGGTGGTCACCGTCGCGACAATCAAACTGTTCTGCAAGGCCCGCATCAGCCGGGTGTCTTGCCAGACCCGTCCATACCAGTTCCAGGTGAAGCCCTCCCAAACGATGTTCAAACGCGAGGTGTTGAACGAATAGATCACCAAGACCGCGATCGGCAGGTAAAGGAAAACGAAGACGAGCAGCGTCCAGCCGCCAAACGCGGCATTCATCAGCTTGAGACCCGACGGCAACTGAAAGCGGGAGGACGAGGACACCGGCGTGGGCATGGACGCGAGCTATTCATGCTCCCAAAGCCGCGAGCGACGCAAGCGTGGAAGCCCGGTGTGAGTAGAGTCAGCCCGTTTCTTTCGTCACACATCGGTGGCCGGTTCGTCACTAGAATGCCACACGACCCCGTTAACCTCCCGCCGATGATTCCTCGTCCCCGCTTCTCCCGCGTTTTCGGCGCCCTGTTCACCACGTGCACAGCCGCGGCCTACCTTTCACCACTTGACGCCCAGCCCGTTTCGACGGCCACCCTGGAAGGCTCCACCTTTGTGAACCACGGCCTGGTGGGCGTGGGACGCATTCCCGCCGCGACGAGGGACAAGTTCGGCGAGACGTTTGGCTCGTTTTCGGCCTTCACGTTTCAGCCTGGAACCTGGCGTCGCAATCCCGACG
Organism: Opitutaceae bacterium; assembly: GCA_016794725.1. GTDB lineage: Bacteria > Verrucomicrobiota > Verrucomicrobiia > Opitutales > Opitutaceae > UBA6669. Next base: position 2,790 of record JAEUGZ010000239.1, read on the forward strand.
GGTCCTTCGCAGGCACGCTTCTCGCCCAGCCGGATCGCGGCTACAATGTCACGGCGACGAGCAACTATACTCCCCGCTATAACAAGATCGACCTCGTCTTTCGGCCGGCACTCGCCGGAAGTACCGCCCAGAACCAAGTGGTGCTCACCGTGGTCGACACCATCAAGTTTACGGAGGCGAATGGAACCCCGCTGACGTCCTTGGATCCGGGCTCGAACACGGCCGCCACTCCCGCCGGGTTTCCTGCACTGCCCGCAGCCTTCAATGGGCGCGTCTCCCTCGATGCCGAAGGGATCATTGCCAATCCCGACGGCACGCTTTGGATCAGCGACGAGTATGGTCCCTACGTCTGGAAGTTCTCCGCGGACGGTAAACTCCTTTCCGTCATCCGCCCGCCAGAAGCTCTGATCGGAAAGCGCAATGGCGCCGACTCCTTCGCCTCCAACAATCCTGGTGTCGGTCAACCGGTCCCCTCTCCCGCCAATCCGGTCACCGGCCGCCAAAACAATCAAGGGCTCGAAGGGCTCAGTCTTTCACCCGATGGCAAGACCCTCTTCACGCTCCTGCAGTCGGCGACCCGGCAGGACGGCGGAACCGGCGGTACGGCGGCAACCCGGTTTAACACGCGGTTGCTCGCCTACGACATCACGGGGGCAACCCCGGTCTTGAAAGGACACTACGTCCTCCAGCTCCCCACGTTTGTTCAAGGCGGCGTCACGCTCGTGGCTGCTCAAAGCGATTTGCTGGCGCTCAATGACACCCAATTCCTTGTGCTCGCACGCGACAGCGGAAACGGTCGCGGACTCAACCCGACTTCTGTCTATCGCAATGTCCTCGTTTACGACCTGAAACGGGCCACCAATCTTGTCGGCACTGCATTTGAATCGGCGGAAAAACCGATTGCACCCGCCGGAGTCCTCGACAGCACGATCACGCCTGCAACGCGCACGGAGTTCATCTCCCTCAATGTGGCCAGCGACCTGGCCAAGTTCGGCCTGAAGAACGGCCCGACCGACGACGCCAACAACCTCTCCGAGAAATGGGAAGCGCTGGCCCTCGTGCCGGCGCTCGACCCGTACGCCCCCCAGGACTTTTACCTGTTTGTTGGCAATGACAACGACTTCCAAACCACCCAGGGATTCCACGATGGAGCTGCGTATGCGGCCGCCGTTGAAAACGACACGATGGTTCTCGTCTATCGCATCACTCTGCCAGGCCGTCTGCTCAATCTGTCGAGCAGGGCCCGGGCCGGCACCGGGGCGGATGCGCATATCGTGGGTTTCGTGGTCGAAGGGGCACGGCCACGTCCCATGCTCGTCCGCGCCGTCGGTCCCACCCTGGCCACCTTCGGTGTCGCCTCCCCGGCGGCCGACCCTTCGTTGGAGGTCTTCAGCAGCTCCGGAGTACGTGTCGCTGCCAACGACAATTGGTCCGACCCAGCCACCGCCACCGCCGCTTCCCGCGTCGGAGCCTTCGCGCTCCCAGTCGGCAGCAAGGACGCCGCAGTCGTCCTGACGCTCAACCCGGGTGCCTACACTGCACACGGTGCAGCGGCTGCGGGCGGAGGAGTCACGTTGGTCGAAGTCTACGAACTGCCGGCACCCTAGTGCCGAACCTCCTTCAGGGAGCGAGTCGCGCCTTGACCGTCCGGCGGTCAAGGTCGAGGCGCCGGGCTGTCTCCTCGACCGTCCCCGCCTGGCCATGCACCAGGCGGGTATAGCGGCGAAGCAGCTCGTCGGCCGTCATCCGTCCTGCGCCAATCTGCGAAATCCACGCATCGTCGGTTGCCACACTCAGTCCACCGGCCGGGCGGTAGTGACCACGCAATACCAGGCTCCGCACACACTGCTCCAGTTCCCGGACATTGCCCGGCCACGGATAGTCCCGTCCAAGATTCGCTTCAATCCACGTGACGCTGCTGAGCGAAAACCGCTCAGCTTCCTCGGGCTCCAGCAATCGGGCGGTCATATGGGACACGTAGGTCAGCAGGTCTGCTGGCGAATCATCGAGTTGCGCCCGCAAAGAAGGGGTCGTCAATTGGTCAGAACACAGTCGGAAGTAGAAGTCCTCGCGAAAGCGTCCGGCGCGAATTTCTTCGGGCAGGACCCGATGGGTTGCGGCCACGATCTTACCTTCGAATCGCCGCGACTCCGTGCTGCCGAGGGGTTGAAACGTGCGCGATTGCAGAACGCGCAGCAGTTTTACCTGAATCGAAGCCTCCACATCACCAATCTCGTCGAGGAAAACCGCACCGGTCGACGGACAAACCTCCATCCACCCCGCCCGGTCGCTCAAAGCCCCCGTGAAGGCTCCGCGTCGATGTCCAAACAGCTCGGACTCGATGAGGGTGGGTGACAGTGCGGAGAGATTGAGCGGAAAAAATCCTTCGGCAAAGTCGCGCCCGAAACTGCCGCGTTTCGGATCAAACTCGAGGTAGCGGGAGAACGCCAGCGCACGCGCCACGAGTTCCTTCCCCGTACCCGAAGGTCCGCAGATGAGCGTGGAGAAATCCCCCATGCGAGCGTAAAGGCCCCGTCGATACCGGTTCAGGTCATGGCCAAAGATCGACTGCCAGATCTCAGCCCGCAGTCGCGCCATGGGAGCGGATCCGCCCACGAGCGAACGGAAGATCGCATGAAAGGCGCGGCGGATCTGAAACGCGCAGGCAAACAGGTGCCCCGGCGACTGGACCACGGCGGGCTCCCATCCCCGCACCTGGAGTGTGCGCTCAACATCCGCCTTGAAGGCCGGATAGAAAGCAACCCGCCCCTCGTCGCCCCGGCCCGCCAGTGAGGCCAGAATAACGGAGTCAAACCGCGCCGCATAGGTCTGATAAAGCCAGTAGCCAGCCACCTCCTCATAAAGGCCGCGGTCGACGGCGGAAGGCGCACCGCCGCTATTGCGCACCCGTTCCAGAAGCATCGCGCAACGGGTGGAGATCGCCGCGACGTTTCGATTCGGCTCCGAAGACGGCGGCCGCGTGTTCCAATCGGCGTCACGTGCCTGAAAGGCCTCACCCAGCGCTGCCTTTTCCGCGGCGATCCGCTCCGGCAGAAACGGATTCGCCGCATTCACTCGCGCCACCGCATTCGCAAAATCCCTCTCCTCAAGACTGAGCGCGGCTCGTGTCATCTCGGACATAAAATGTCTACTGATTGACATTTTATGTCGATTCAATTGAACGCAAATAAACTTATCGGTATCACAAACCACTCCACTTCAGTTTGATAACGACCCGGGCTCCGATCTGGCACCTTCCAAGCAAAGGCGCAGGTACCATGAATCCACGATTCCTGTTCCTCTGCGTCTCCCTCTGCCTGGCCATCGCCGGTCCCCTCGTGGGCGGCGGTACCTTGACTCCGGTTGGTTCACCTCATCAACCGATCGCGATTCGAGACCACCAGGTGAATGTCACCCTAAACAATGGTTTCGCCCAAACGGAGGTACTGCAGACGTTCTTCAATCCGAACTCGCAGGACTTGGAGGCAATCTACGCCTTCCCGGTTCCCAAGGGCGCCAGTCTCGCGGAGGTGACTGTGACCACCGGCGAGAAGACCATGCAGGGAGAGGTCCTGGCCAGGACCGCGGCGGAGACCGTCTACAATGAGGAGAAAAAGTCCGGCAACGACGCTGGGCTCGCCACCAAGAATGGCATTCAGACGTTTGAGTTTCGCATCGCCCCGGTCCGCGCGCAAAGCGAGGTCAAACTCCGCTTCGTCTACTATCAGGCGCTGGAGATCGACCTCGGGGTCGGCCGCTATGTCTATCCCCTGGAGGACGGGGGCACTGACGACGTGGCCCGGAGTTTCTGGACGGCGCACTCGGGCGTCGATGGGACCTTTTCGGTGGCGATCGAACTGAAATCAGCGGCACCCGTGGTCGACGTCCGGATTCCTGGCTTCGAATCGGCCGCTGCGGTGCAGAAACTGGACTCCGGACACTTCCGGGTGAGCCTGGACCGTCCGGGTGCGCGCCTTGATCGAGACGTCGTCTTCTACTACCGGCTCGCCGACACGCTTCCAGGTCGCGTCGAAGTGATACCCTACCGGGCTGACCCGAAAAAGCCGGGCACCTTCATGATGGTGGTGACACCGGGCGTCGATCTCAAGCCGCTCACGCAGGGCGCCAATTATGTCTACGTCCTGGATACCTCCGGATCGATGCAGGGCAAACTTCACACCCTGGCGGGCGGTGTCGGCCAGGCACTGGACTCCATGAAACCGGCCGACCGATTCCGCATTGTCACGTTCAGCCAGCAGGCCCAGGAGGTGGTGCCATGGACGCCGGCCACACCCGAGCAGATCCAGCTCGCCGTTGCGCGGGTCAAGGCCCTTACGGTTTCGGGGAGCACGAATCTCTATGCGGGCATTCTCGAAGGTTTGAGGGGACTGGATGCGGATCGAGCCACCAGCCTGATCCTCGTGACCGACGGGGTTGCCAACCAGGGGGTGGTCGATCCCGCGGCATTCCATCGTCTGCTGAAGCAGTACGACCTGCGGCTCTTTGGATTCCTCATGGGAAACAGCGCCAACTGGCCGCTGATGCGCACGCTCGCGGACGCCACTGGCGGTGCGTATGCGGGTATCAGCAACGACGACGACATTGTCGGTCAGCTCATGCTCGCCAAGTCGAAGGTCACCTATGAGGCGCTCCACGACGCCGCCTTCACCTTCTCGGGTGTCAAAGTCTTCGATACAACCGGAGACCTCCCCCAGAAGATCTACCGGGGACAGCAGTGGATCCTGTTCGGCCGCTATGAGGGCGCCGGACGAGCGACGGTGACGTTGCGCGCCAAGTTGACCGGGGACGACAAGACCTACACGACATCGTTCGACTTCCCGGAGACCGACACGTCGAATCCTGAAATCGAACGACTTTGGGCTCTCGCGCAGATCGAGCAGATCGAGGTCAAGGAGTCGATCGGAACCCTGCCTGCTTCAGAATCAAAGGACGCGATCCAGGCGCTGGGGGTCGCCTACCAGCTCGTGACCGACCACACCGCCATGGTGGTGCTGGATGATCCCTCGTTTGCCCGCCGTGGCATTGCCAGGAACAACCAGCAGCGCACGGCGTTGGAACGGCAGGCCCAAGCCGTTCGGGCCACCCAGCCGGCAACCGTCTACCGGGTCGACACCCGGCAGCCCACCTTCCCCACAACCGCCCCGCATGTCAGCCACGGAGGCGGATCGGGAGGGGGTGCGCTCTCGCCCGAATGGAGCAACGCCCTCCTGCTTTTGCTTTTGCTCGCTTCGGTGCTCGGTTCGCGCCGCGCCCTAGGCCGGGGACGGTGAACCAGGCGTCCTCGCTCATCTGCACCCGGACCAGGGGTGCATCGCAACCCAGGCTACGCTACCTTCTCATGACCTCTGTCCCCTTCCGCCCCCCTTGGCTGACGGTTGGAGTAGCGTTTGCTGTGGGCGCACTCCTCGCGATCCCAGGCATTGCACCGGCGCTGGAGCTGACGCGCCAGGCTTTTCTTCACGCTCAACTCTGGCGCATCTGGACCGGGCATCTGGTCCACTTTGGCAGCTCGCACGGAACCTGGGACCTCGCGGTCTGGTTGCTCCTGGGCTCCGCAATTGAATCCGGCTGGACCGGTCGACCCTACATGGGTCGCCGCTCGTTGGCGGTTCTCCTGGCCGCCGGCGGCGCGGCGATCTCGGCGATGGTCCTTGTCTTTCAGCCGGAGGTGGAGCGGTATCGGGGGTTGTCGGGACTCGACACGCTCCTCTTTGCGTGGATCGCGGGAACGCAGTTGCAGCGCGGGCGGGAGGGGTCCCAGCCCATCCGGATGTGGCTCAGCGCCGCCGCCCTGCTCGGCTTGGTAGTGAAGAGCGGATACGAACTTAACCAGGGCTCCACGCTCTTCGTCGATGCGTCCGGTGGTGCCTTTGCCCCAGTGCCACTGGCTCATCTGGTGGGAGCCTGTTGCGGTTTGCTCGGAGTCGCGCTGCGCCACACCGGGCCTTGCATTCAGACCCATCGGCCGCCGCCCTCTACTTCAACTGGCCCAGTACGTTGAGCAAAACAAGGACATCACCCTGCCTGATCTTCTCGACATCACCGGGCTGCAATTGAACGCCGAGGACCTTGTCCACCAGCGCCGTCACCAGCCGCGAGGTGTCGGGATTTTCGGCGGTGCCGTCGATGTTCACATCCATGGAAAGGGGCACATAACCCAGGCTGTCCACGGTTTCCCCGAGGAGGTTGCCCTTCTTCATCACCTCGGCGGCCTTCCCTCGGGCTGCACCGGCAAGTTTGAGAGAGAGTGCTTGTTTCCAGAGCGGCACGTCGGGACGGTACTTCAAGCCTCCCGTGCCGACAAAACGAAGCTCCGGAGCGGTGACGGTCAAGTCGCGAAGCACGGTATCGAGGTTGGTGTCGCCACCGACATCCAACGTAAGCTGGTCAAACTTGACCTCGGCGATCAAGCGAAGGATCGACTCCAGATCTCCCATGCGCTCCACCAGTTGCTGCGCCTTGCTCGCCGCGCCGCCAAGCGCTGTGGGCAGCCGGGCGCCGATCGCCCCGGCCAGGACGCTGAGCGCGCCCGCCTGTTCGGAGCGTTTCGCCAGCTGGTTTTTCGCACTGACAAACGTTTCAAGGTACGACGAGGGCAAGGGTCGGAAAATGCCACCTTTGCTCGAAATGCGGACATCGCCACGCGCCATGTCAGCCAGAGTCGCCAGATTCGCCCCCGTCGCCGCAAGCTTGCTGGTGAGATCGAATGTGCCCTCAACCAGAGGCAAACCGTCACTGGGTTTCAGCGCCTTCAATGTCGTGCCTGAATCGAGATTGGCCACCGCGATGTCCGCCTTGAGGGAATAGGGTTTGGCGACTGCAGGCGTGAAGTTCACTCCACCCGAAACCGCCACCTGTCCTCCCGTGCCGAGAACGGCCTTGAGCGCCTCAATCGTCACCGCCGCCGGGCCGATGCGCACGGTTCCGGAAACATCACGCACCGTCAGATCGGGTGAATACACGACTTCCGAAAGTGATAGTGTCATCTTGCCTGACACTCCCTTCCAGAGCGGTTCCTTGTCGGGAGGCACCGGCCCGGATTGAGGTGCCTTCACGGGTTCCGCTGGAGCCACCAGCGCAAAGGGGGCACCCAAGATCTTGACGTCATCCAGGTGCAACCGGGTGCTGGCCACCTGTGCGTCGATCGAAATGGCCTCCTTCTCCGGTTTTCCAGAGGCGGCGATCATCAGGTCACTCTTGCGACCCTCTTTTTCAACAAGCACCGGTGCCCGCGCGGCAAAGGACCCGTCGGCACGGACGTCCGCGCGCACGTCCACCGTCACCCGCGGGAATTTTTCCTCGGCACCGGCGATGAGGTCAGAGAACACCAGCTGGGCGGCCAGCTCCTGCGTGACCCCCAAACTGGCCGTGAAATCTCCACGTAGCGTACCGCGCGAGAGCACGGCCGAGCCGCTGGCGGCAGGCTGGGCCAACACGGCCGGCAAGTCCACGGAGAGGCGACCAGTGGCCTTCATGGGCTGAGCCGCTCCCCCTGCCTGACCGGCCTTCAAAGCGAGCGACACCAGGGTGGTCGCCCCTTCGCGGGCCACCAATTCTGAAATGTCCGCCTGCCAGGCGCC
>JAEUGZ010000244.1 GCA_016794725.1 Opitutaceae bacterium
CGGTCGGGACTTCCGGTCAGGCGGCGTTCGACCACCCGGGGCGCCACCGGTCGGGCGGTGGCCAGCCAGGGGGTCGCCGGCACCAGCGCCGGCGTGGCATAGGTCTGTTGTTCCAACTTCGACGCCACGCCCCGGCGGTCCTGCATCAGGGCCACCGTGCTGAAATGGATGTGTCCTCCCGCCTGCGGGCGGGAGCGGAGCAACTCGACCTGGCGCACGATCTGTTCGGCGGGCCAGCCGCGCGGCGTGTCGGCCACCATGCTGGTGTAGAGGCCCGGCCAGAGGTGACGTTGCCGGGTGTTCTGACGAATCCAATAGTCGAGCAGGACAGCAAAGCCCTGCGCCTTTTGCTCGATCGGCCAGTAAAGCTGGGGGCTCAGGTAGTCCATCCACCCCTGCTCCACCCAGTGCTCCACGTCGGCATACAGCTGGTCATACTGGCTGAAACCCGTGATGCCGGGTGGTCTCCGATCCGGCCGGCCAATACCGAACGGGCTGACCCCAAAGCGTACCCAAGGCTTCACCCGATGAATGGTGGTGAAGAGGGCGTGAACGAGTTCATTGACGTTTTCACGTCTCCAATCCGCCCGCTTGAGCGTGCCTCCTGAGGCGAGGTACGGCTTCCACGAGGTATCATCCGGAAACTCAATCGTTCCCGGCAGGGTTGCCGCAAGGTCCGGCGCCGCATTGGCCGGCGTGGCCAGGGGGTAGGGATAAAAATAGTCATCAATGTGCACCCCATCGACGTCGTACCGGCTGACCAGGTCGGCCACGACATCCAGGGTCCGCTGGCGGGCCACCGGATTGCCCGGGTCCATCCAGAGCAGTTCTCCGTAGGTCTTGACTGCGTCGGGATGCGTGTTCGCGAGGTGAGTTCTGGCCAGCGGGGATTTGGCTGTTTGGTGTCGCGCCCGGTAGGGATTGAGCCACACATGCAGCTCCAGACCGCGGCGATGCGCTTCGGTGATCCACTCGCGCAGGGGATCATAAAACCAGCCGGGCGATTTTCCCTGCCGTCCGCTCAGGTACTCCGTCCAAGGTTCGAGCTTCGACGGGTAGATCGCGTCCGCCGCCGGCCGCACCTGCAGGATGAGAGCATTGAGCCCGAGGCGTTGCGACCGATCCAGGATCGCCCGCATCTCCTCACGAAGCTGTCGCGCGGGCAAACCGGGTTTGCTCGGCCAGTCGATGTTCGCCACCGTGGCCACCCAGGCGGCGCGAAACTCGCGGGGCGCGGCGGGAGCTTCCGCCACCACCGCGCGTTCGTCGGGGCTTGGTTCACGGGTGATTTGCGAGCCGACGCACCCGGCTCCGAGGACGCAGACCAGCAGGCCCGGCACCAGCCACCGCATCACCCGTCCACCCCTTTCGCCTCGTCGGATCCGTGCGTCGAAACGGGAAAGTTCCACATCCGGTGGAGTGGGTTCCCGCCGCCGCGGGATTGATGCCGGGTGCGCGAGTTCGCGAAATCGAACAAGAGTCGTGCCGGCGCTTCTATTCCATGGACGTCCCCGCGGCGCCGACGGAGCGTCGCCCTCCAGGTGAGAAGGTCGTCTTGGGAAAATCCCTCCGACGCGGTGCTGAGCGATCGTTGCCATGGCGCCAACTTCAAGCACCCGCCGTCAGCGCGCCCCGCACGCTGCCCTGAGTTGACTCCAGTCGCTGCCGCGCCTCCGCCACGCTGCAGCGGCCCAGGAGGGCGACAATCGCGACCTTCACGTGGTATCCACAGGCCTCCAACGTCCGGCGCGCGGCTTCCTCGTCCGCACCCGTGGCCCGCATCGTCAGCGAGACCGCCCGACGGTAGAGCTTCGCGTTGGTCGGCGTCATGTCGACCATCAGGTTGCCGTAGACCTTGTTCAAACGCACCATGATAGCGCTCGACAGGGTGTTGAGCGCGATCTTCTGGGCGGTGCCCGCCTTGAGCCGCGTACTGCCGGAAATGACCTCGCTGCCGGTGTCGAGGGTGATACCGATCTCGGCCTCGGTCGCCACGGGCGCATTGGGATTGTTGGCCAGGCCGACGGTGAGCGCGCCCGCCGCCCGCGCCGCCTCCAGCGCACCGAGCACATAAGGCGTGAAGCCGGAGGCGGCGACCAGGATGACCACGTCCTTCGCGCCCACCAAAGCGGATCGCACATCGGCCCCACCCTGGGCCCGGTCGTCCTCCGCCCCTTCCACCGCTTCAAAAAGCGCCGGAGGGCCGCCGGCCAGCAGCGCCACCGCCCGCGCTCGCGGCCAGGAAAAGGTCGGCGTCAGTTCGACGCTGTCCAGCACGCCCAGACGCCCCGATGTTCCCGCACCGACGTACAAGAGGCGCCCGCCCGCCGCGATGCGCGGCACCGCCGCATCGACGGCACGGGTCAGATCGGCCGCGGCCGCATGCACCACCTCCGCCGCGTGAATGTGATCCTCGGTGAAGATCCGGACCAGGTCGCCGGTGGTGTAAAGGTCGAGATCCTTGTTCTTTCCGCTGGGTGTTTCGGTGTTGAGCATCGGGGGGAATAAAGTCCGGCGTTGCGGCGGGCGAGTCAGGCGGTCATTTCGGTGTCCTTGTCCCGAACCGGCACCGGCGGGACCCTTCCATGAGCGAACTCTACATAGGCGCACTGTCCGGCACGAGCATGGATGCGGTCGACGCCGCCCTGGTGCGCTTCGATCCCCAACCCACCCTGGTCGCAGGCGTGGGACTGCCCATGCCCGCCGACCTGCGCGCCGAACTGGTCGCGCTTGCGGTGCCGGGCCCCGGGGAAATCGACCGTCTCGGCCAGGCCGACGTTCGGGTCGGACGCCTGTTTGCCGCCGCCGTCCACGCGCTGCTGACGCAGGCGGGTGTACCTGTTTCCTCGATACGGGCCATCGGCAGCCACGGACAGACGATCCGGCACCGGCCGGGGGTCGCGACCCCCTTCACCCTGCAGATCGGTGACCCCCACGTCATCGCCGTGGACACGGGCCTCCCGGTCGTGGCTGACTTTCGTCGCAAGGACATGGCCCTCGGAGGCCAGGGCGCACCGCTGGTGCCGGCCTTCCATGAAGCGGTGTTCCGGTCCCCGGAACGCGACCGCGTCGTGCTCAACATCGGCGGAATCGCCAACCTGACCGTGCTGCCGTCCCGCCCCGACGGAGTCGTCACCGGCTTCGACACCGGCCCGGGCAACACCCTGCTCGACCGCTGGTGCCAGCGGGTGCGGGGAGAGCCCATGGACCGCGACGGCCGCCTTGCCGCCGCGGGACAGGTTCAGCCTGCCCTGCTCGCGCGGCTCCTGTCCGACGGCTATTTTCAACAACCCCCACCGAAGAGCACGGGGCCCGAACAGTTCACCCTCGCCTGGCTGGACGCGCACCTGCGTGCCGCGGCGCCAGCGGCGGAGGCCGACGTTCAAGCCACTCTGGTGGAGCTGACCGTTGAATCCATCGCCGGCGCCATTCGTGCCCTGCCTGACCTTCAGGGCCCGGACGTCTTTGTCTGCGGGGGCGGAGCCCGCAACCCGGTGCTGATGGAATCCCTTCAGCGCGCCCTCCCTGGCTCCCGCGTCGATCGCACCGAGGCGCTGGGTGTTCCCGGTGAATGGGTGGAAGCCATGGCCTTCGCCTGGCTGGCCCGGCAGCACCTGGAGAAAAGGCCGGGCAATCTGCCCGCCGTGAC
>JAEUGZ010000245.1 GCA_016794725.1 Opitutaceae bacterium
CTTTTCGTGAAACGGCCGTTCGCCGCCGAGGTAAGCGGGATGCAAAATCCCCCCATGCGTTCGCACCACCCGACCGATACGCTCCAGATACTGCAGGTCGCGCCTCACCGTGGCCGGCGATACGCCAAGCACCGCGCACAGCTCTTCGAGGGTGAGCTTTTGTCGTTCGGCAAGGAGATCGGTGACGCGACGGTGACGTTCTTGAGCGAACATGAGTATTTATGACCGGTCTGTGCACCGTGTTCGCTGGTCTGCGGGCAAATGCCAAGTCGAAACGTGGGAGACTGTCCATCCTCCTGCTGCACGCGGGAGCCTCTCCGCTTGCGATGTTTGCATTCCGGACGAGGGTCGATCTCGTTCTCTTCTGCCATGCTTTCGCTGCTCCTCGGTGTTGTCGCGTTGCCAGCCACCCTACCTGCCCTCGCCGAAGTGGACGCGACCGCAGGCCAGGAGCAATTGCAGGCGGCGGCGGGTGGGGCGGTGGAACTCGCCCTGCGCCGAAGAGTCACGCTGACCCACGCGACGCTGCAAGCCGCCGCGGATGGCGTATGGGTCCGGGTGGACCGGAGTGGGGGAGGCGTGGAGGCAATCCCGACAGCACTCGGCTGGCCCGAGTCATGGAGTAGACAGGGCTTGCTTCGGGCACGGGTGACGGCGGACGAGGCTATGACCGTCGAGCTTACGGTGGTGCTGCCGCGTGGACGGCTCGCCGTGCAGCGCATGCTGGCTGCAGGCGAAAGTGCGGTATTGTCCGTCGATCTGGCCGACATGCCCCTGGCCGCCGGCACGCAGGCGCTCGACACACCGATGGCGGTGCGCTGGATCGCGCGATGGGCGGGTGATCGGCCGCGGACCCTTCATCTTGCGGAGGTCGAGTTGGTTTCGCGAGAGGGCGAGCGGGGTCCCGTGGTCGATCGGTTTGGCCAACGTCGCAACCAGACCTGGCCGGGAAAAGTCCGCGAGGAGGCCGACCTGCGCCTGCGGCGAGACAACGAGGGACGCGAGTTGGCGACGCAGATCCCGCCGACGGATCGCGATCGCTTCGGCGGTTGGACGGGCGGGCCGGTGTTTGCGTCCGGCCGGTTTTTCCGGGTCGAACGCGACGGACGCGGCAAGTGGTGGTTGGTCACTCCCGACGGGCATCCGTTCTTTTCGATGGGAGCCACGGGTGTGCGTGTAGGCTTCGTGATGGATACCGCCCGGGCGGCGGACCGTCGCGAGCTCTTCGAGGCGTTGCCGGACCGAGGGGCGGAGGGATGGTTCGAAGGACGCTGGCCGACGGCGATGGGTGAGGTCGACCTGCCGGGGAACGTGCATTTCTACCGCTGGAACGTCCTGCGCAAGTACGGGTCGTTTCAGGCGTGGGCTGAGCGGGTCCTGGAGCGGTTTCCTCGCTGGGGATTCAACACCATAGGATCGTGGTCCGAAGAGGCGGTGTTGCGGCAGGATCGTGTTCCGCACACCCGGTTTCTTCGGGCTCGGATGGAGATGCCCGAGGTGCCCTCTGTCCGGGGTTTCCCCGACGTCTGGGATCCGCGCTGGGAGGCGGGCGTGGACGCCGAGTTTGCTCGTGAAACCAGCTTGGAGCGGGACAATCCCTGGCTCGTCGGCTACTTCGTCGACAACGAAGGCGGTTGGAGCGATCTGCGTCTGCTGGACTTTCCGAAGTCCAGCGCCCTTCGACGCGCCTGGCTTGAGTTTGTCCGGTCCGAGTTCCCAACGACTGAGTCGGTATCGGAGGCATGGGGACGCGTCTTCGCGAATTGGGATGAAGTGGAATCCCTGCGCTCGAGCGATGTGCCCGCCTCGGGCCCGGCAAAGGACCTGGTTCGCCGGTTTGAGACGTCCTACGCTGCGCGCTATGCCGCGACGGTGAGACGACTTCTGCGGAAGCACGACCCGGATCATCTCTATCTCGGGTGTCGCTTTGTGCGCGTCCCCCCGCACGAGGGCATTGTGCAGGCGATCGGCCGTGAGGTGGACGTACTCAGTGTCAACTGTTACTCTCGGGTGCCAGAGCCGGAGGCATTTGCAGCCTGGCATCGCATGAGCGGTGGGCGGCCGATTTTGATTGGCGAATTCCATTCGCCGTTAGCGAGCGCCCGGCAGATTCCGCCCCCGTGGCAGGCGTTTCCCGAAGCGGAGCGAGAAAAAATGGTGGGTGAGTTCGTGGAAACCTGGGCGCGTCAACCGTGGGCAGTGGGTTGTCACTGGTATCAGCATGCCGATCAGCCCACCACCGGACGACACACCGACGGCGAAAATCAGACCGTGGGGATGGTGGACATCACCGACACTCCTTACGTGCATCTGGTTCGGGCCTTCCGCAGGGCAGGCGACTTGGCGTACCACTGGCATGCGGGAGAACCGGAAGCGCGATGAAGGCACGACGGTTGCAGGCCCGTTCAGGTGTCGATTCAACGCGTCGTTCCTTTTTGGTCCGAGCGTTTGGGGCAGCGATGGTCGCTCCTGGCTTGGCACGAGGCTTCGCGGCGGAAGCCGTCCCGGATCCGATGAGTGAGGCCGTCCTGTTTCCGGCCATGATCGAGTGGTCGAGGGCCGGCTGCCGTGGCGGTTTCCCGGATGGCGGTGGGCCTCGCCCCACCGTTCGGCTCTCTGCCTCTGATGACTTGCAGGCGGCGGTGGATCGCATGGCCGGGAACGGGGGTGGAAGGGTGGTGCTGGCTCCGGGCGACTATCCCTTGCGGGAAACGCTGATCCTCCGTTCGAACGTCACAGTGCGTGGGTCAGGCGTGCAGGCCACTCGGCTGTTGCTCCTGCAGCGAGGTGCCTTTCCCGGTTCCCGACTCGATGACCATGGATTTTCCACGTGGACCACCGGTATCCTGGCCCACCGTGTTCAGCTCGCGTTCCTGGAGAATCTCTCGATTGCGTTCGATCCGGCGCTCCCGGCTCCGCCCACGCTCCGAACCCACAAAGCCGCGTTCGTTAATGATCCGGAGGGACGGACCGACCTCTACGTGGTCAGTGTGCGTTTTTCGGGCTGCGAAGACTGTGGATTGCGCGATTGCCGGATCCTCAATTCCGGCAGCCACCCGCTCATGATTGAAGCCTCGCGCCACGTGAGCGTACTCCGCACCGAGATCGACGGCTCTCACAACAAAGGGGATCTGGGCAACGGTTACGTGAATGTCACTCGAAGCTCCCACGTCCTCCTTTCGCACCTCCAGGTCCGGGACGTCCGACACCTCTCGTTGCAGAACTCGGACGAGCGTTTCCTCTGCCGGTACAATGTCCTGGTCGATTCGCACCTGGAGGTCGACGTCAACTACCACAACGGTGATGCCGGCCACAATTTGGTGCAGGACTGCCGGATTGACGTTCCTCCCTGGCACTGGTGGGGACCGTTTGCAGCGGGCGTGGCGGGCCAGCATCGTCCACCCGGACCAGGCAATCTGGTCTTCCGCTGTGATGCGACACGCACCTATTCCGATCCGGCCCGGAATCGGCGCGAAGCTCCGCTGCCGGAGCGGGTGTATCGGATACGTGACCACTTTGACCGGGCTGTTCCGCTCGTGACTGACTACGCACCGGCACCGGCACGTGGAACGCTTTGTTCTCGCGAGGGATGAAGAGACCGGGATAGGCCGGCACGCGTGTGCCGTTCGCGTTTTAGAAACCGTGGAGTGGGTACTGAAAGAAGCAGGACGATCGGGTCAGTGGCCTTCCAATTTACTCTCCGAGCCAGCACTGGAATCCGAAAGCCTTCACTGAGATTGCGTGCGAGCGAGTTCGCTGCGGGCTTCGTCCCTGATTGCGGCCGACCACTCCAAAGATTCCTGGGAGGCAGCACCGACCAGCGAGCGCGCGCAGGCTTCGATCGCTTCAGTGGCGCGCAGGATAGCTTCGGCTGGCCGGTGTTCGGCGAGCAGAACGGCGGCCTCGGCGCGCAGGAGGGTGTCTTCGGAGAGCTCGCAGCGACCGGCCTTTTCCAGCGAGGCGCGGGCGCCGGTCACATCTTGATCGTAGCGGGCTTTGAAGTAGGCCATTTCGGCGAGGAACGAGTCACGAATCAGCGGCGAAAGTGCTTCAAGGTTTCGCGTGGCCTGATTGAGGTAGTCCCGGGCGGCATCGACTCGTCCCTGGTCGAGGGCCCAAAGGTAGGCGAGGAGTTGCATGGCGGCTGCGACCTGGGGTTCTCCCTCTCCCGCAGCGGCCTTGAGCATTAGGTCCGACGGGAGGTCGCGGGCGCGCATACCGGACAGCGACAGGGCGGAGAGGGCGAAGACCAGCGCCTCCCGTTCGGCAGCAGGGCCGCGCCGCGCGAGGGCCAAGAGTCGGGCTCCGTCGCTGGCAAATCCCCCGGCGCGGGTTGGTATCGACGATGCAACGCAGAATGCGAGGGAGAAAAGTCCGGTGGAGCCGACCAGCATTCGCAGGACTAAATCGAATGTCCCGACGACTTCGTCCGGATCAGATCCGGGCCAGCCCAGCACGGCCGCGCCCGCCAGCAACAGGCCGAACACCAGACTTGCGAGCGGACCACCGGCGATCAGCCCCACCATGAAGCGGCGGAGGTGGTGCGTGCTCGCCGGCAGGACAAGCGCCAGTCCACCCAGCAAGGCGAAGCGACGATTGCGTGCGAGGCGCAGGCCCGCCGGAGTGCGCATGAGGCGAAGGGGACCTACGATCACCAGCGCGAAACGGCCTCCAAGAAGCTTGCCTACGAGAAGGTGTCCGCCTTCGTGCAACACGATACCGAGAAAGAACGCGAGTGGCAGCGTCGCGAGTCCTGCGATCACGTTTGAAGCGGAGACGCCGGCAGGGCGGGGAAAGGATCCGGCGATCCACTTGCCCACCAGCACTCCGCAGGTGGCACAAAGCAGGGCGAACCCGGTGAGAATCAGCGCGCGACGCACGGATCGATTCAAGAAGGAGTTCACGGGGGGCGGATTGGGGCATGGGCCAGCTTGGGATCAAGCTTTCCCTTTCCTGGTTCTTTCCGATCCGGTAGGCGTCTCGCCTAGAGTTGCCGGACCGCGAGCCGGGCTCCAAGGCCAATTTGACTGTCCTGCCTGAGCGCGCTGGCTTGGTCAACATGAGACGAGAGAGGATTTGCCGGCGGGTCGAAACCCGGCTAGTCCTTGCCTTGTTCAACCCCTTGCCCGAACCTGAAGCCTTCTTTAGCTCCATGACTTCGTTACTTTTCCGGTCCCGACTCGTTCTCTGCGCCGCGCTGGCCATGCTCGCGCTTCCCGTCGTGGCCAAACCGTTGAAGGTCGGCTTTGCCCAGACCGGTGCGGAGAGCGCCTGGCGCACCGCCAACACCAATTCAATGAAGTCAGAGGCGGAGAAACGCGGCATCGAGCTGAAATTCGCGGATGGCCAGGGGAAGCAGGAGAATCAGATTCGCGCCATTCGCTCGTTCGTGGCGCAGCGGGTCGACGCCATCGTGCTGGCGCCGATTGTTGAGACGGGTTGGGATCCGGTGCTGCGCGAGGCCAAGCGGGCTGGAATTCCAGTGATTCTGACCGACCGCACCATTCAAACGGCAGACGAATCCCTTTATGCCTGTTTCATCGGTTCGGACTTTTACGAAGAAGGCCGGATGGCGGCGGATTGGCTGGCGAAAAAGGTTGGGGGTAAGGGCTCGATTGTGGAGTTGCAGGGCACACCCGGCTCGGCACCGGCCAATGAACGGCGCCGCGCCTTTGCCGACGCCTTGTCGAAGCACCCCGGATTGAAGATCGTGGATTCGCAGAGTGGGGACTTTCGTCGCGCGGGCGGCAAGGAGGTCATGGAGGCGTTCCTCAAAAAGCACGGTCGCTCGATCACCGTGGTCTATGCCCACAATGATGACATGGCGCTGGGAGCCGTGCAGGCCATCGAGGAGGCGGGCCTGAAACCGGGCACCGACGTCGTCATCGTGTCGATCGACGCCATCAAGGAGGCGATCCAGGCGGTCGTGGACGGCAAGATCAACTGCACGGTGGAGTGCAACCCACTCTTTGGTCCCAAGGTTTATGATACGGTGGCCAAGCTCCTCGCCGGAAAACCGATCGATCGCAAGTCCTTCAACAAGGATGAGCTATTTGATTCCAGCAACGCCGCGGCGGTCATTGCCTCCCGCCAGTACTGACCGCCTTGCCCATGGAGTCCGCTTTGCTCGAGCTCCGCGGGGTGGGAAAACGATTCCCCGGGGTGGTAGCCCTGGCGGGGGTGGATTTTTCGGTGCGCCGAGGCGAGATCCATGCGCTGCTGGGTGAAAATGGCGCCGGAAAGTCGACTTTGATCAAGGTGCTGACCGGAGTGCATCCGGCGGATGAAGGAACGTTTCAGCTCGATGGTAGGCCGATTCGACCCAAGTCACCCCGCGAGGCGGAGGAACTGGGCATCAGCACCGTTTACCAGGAAGTGAACCTGGTTCCCTCGCTCTCGGTCGCAGAGAACATCACGCTCGGCCGCCAACCCGGCTGGG
>JAEUGZ010000370.1 GCA_016794725.1 Opitutaceae bacterium
CACCGCCTACCGCGATCCGCGCGCCATCGCCGGCCTCGTCCGGGCTGGCGACCGATTCCTGCGTCCCGGAGTGATCGGCCAGCCCTGGATCGGCGCCGGGCCCCTGGGTGAGGCGATCGCGCGTGTGGGACCGGATCCCGCGCTGCTGAAGGCACTCGACGAAACGATTGAGGTGCTGTCGGGATTTCCCTTTCTGCCCGAGCAGCGTGGACTCGAGCCGGGTGAAGAGCTGGCGTCGAAACCGGCTGCCCCTTCGGGATCGACCGTAAGGATGTCCCGCCGCGAGGCCTGGTCGAAAGTGCTGCGCGCCAGCGTCGACTGGAACCGGCTGAGCGGACGGCGGTTTTACACGAACCAGTCGATGATTGTGGACCACAACATCTACACCGCGAACCGCGGTCTGCAGGTGATCGCTCCGTCGCTCGCCCTGCCGGAGGAGCAGGCGCGCCGCTACCTGTACGAGGCAATCGGTGTGCGGCCGTGGCTGGGCAATGACCGGCCCGAGGGTGGCAGCGCGAAGCCGTACGGAGATGGCTACTACCAGGTGACGCGCAAGGGACTTTCCCGCGAGTTGGGCTACGTCGGCACCTATGGCGAAACCATCCTCACGTTCACGCGGGACATGGCGGAGCTGACTGGGGATGATAAGATCCGCGCCCAACTGCTCAGGCTTCAGGCCGCCCGCTTGGTGTTCCGTTATCCCAGTCTCGACGGAGACGGTTATCGCGTGATGAAGCTCGCGAGCGAGATCGACAGCCGCACGGCCCACTTCCCGCTTTCCCAGGGAGCCTATGGAATCGCCAATGTGCGCGAAGCCTGGTGGATGGAGCTGCCGGCCTTTCTGCAGGAGCCCGTATCCACAGGTGCCGTGCAGCAATGCCTGGAGGACAATCAGTATTTCCTGCGTCTCGCCCAACGCGCCAGGGACAACGACACCCGCGGAATGATGCGCAACGCGACCGACTACGCGGTGGTGAAGGCGCTGCCGAAGAGCGCCTACCGGCTCCCGATGACCGAGGGACAACCCGATTTTGTCTTTTCCGATGAGGAGAACGCCGTACTGGCGATTAAACACGGCGAGCAGCGCCTCTTCCTCAATTTCTACTTCCGACAGGAATTCGGGGTGAGCGGGGCGGTGCGCATCCTCGACGTCACGCCCACGGTGATGCGCGTTGCGACCGTTAAGTCCCAATTTCAGGTCGCTTCGTCCGGCAGGGAGTGGACCCGTCCCGACGTCGTTGATTTCCAGCGCAGCGGGGGCCTGCCGCCGCCGGGCGAGGTCCTGCACCAGGCCTGGCGCGGCGAAACGCTGCCCATCGCCGAGCGGCCGGCCGGAGCGAGCCGTCCCGAGTATGGCAAGTGGGGGCCGTTTGTCGGCAAGGCAGCCTTCTACTGGTTGCGCTACGGGGACTACCTGGTCGCGATCAATACGACCGAGACGGTGACGCACTCGCTGCCGGTGCCCGCCGGCCAGACGCGGGCGCTGGACCTGGTCGCGGGGAAGTCGGTGACGCTCGGCACCGACCTGCCGGTGGCGCCGCTGACGAGCGTGGTGCTCTACCTGGGGATGTAGGAGGCGTCCCGGGGGTTGTTCGGTCAACGGATCGTCGCAGATCACCCCATGGCGCTGTTCGTACCGGGCAGGTAAGCTGCAGGAGCATGGTCACTTCCATTTTCATGGGGTTGTGCAGGCGTCCGGATCGCTCTAGGGTCGCCCAGGTGAGTGTGACCGTCCCTTTATGCTCCTCGTTCTTGTCCTTGTTTTGGTGGGGGTGGCGTTGGTCTATGCCTATGGAGAGTTCCGCTGGAACTCCGAAACCGCCCGCCTGCGCGCGCGCCTGGATGCGCGTTGGCTGCCGAGCGCGGCCAAGCGCGTGGATGTGCGCGAACTGTCCAGGCTGCCCGCTCCCGTACAGCGCTATTTGGGAACGGTGCTGGCGGCGGATCAGCCCATGGTCGCGGCGGTGACGCTGGAGCAGGAGGGCACCTTCAATCTGAGGGAGGACGATCCCCGGTGGACCCGCTTCACGGCCACCCAGCGAGTGATCATGCATCAGCCGGGATTCGATTGGAACGCCCGCATTGCGATCATGCCCGGCCTCTTCGTCCGCGTGCATGATGGCTATGGCGCGGGGGAAGGGTACCTGAAGGCGGCGGTGCTGGGATTGCTATCCAAGGCCGACCTGAGGGGTGCGGGTGATCTGGCGGTCGGGGAGCTGATGCGATTTTTGGCCGAAGCGGTGTGGTACCCGACACTCCTGCTTCCCAGCCAGGGCGCTCGCTGGACGGCGGTGGACAACCACTCGGCGCGCGCCACCTTCAAAGACGGATCGGTCGAGACCTCGCTCCTCTTCCACTTTCAGCCGGATGGCCTGGTGGATACCGTGCGGGCGGAGTCCCGCAGCCGTGGCTCAGGGCCCGGAGCGGGCTCGATGCCGTGGGAGTGCCGATTGTGGAACTACCAAAAACGCGACGGCCTGCTGATTCCGCTCGAAGGCGAGGCGGCGTGGGTGACCCCCACCGGACTCAAGCCCTACTGGCGCGGCCGCATCACCCGGTTGGCCTATGATTTTTCGCAGTGAGCGGCCCACGCCTGCGGCGTCGTCGACTCACAGGCGGTAATGTGGAGGAAATGACGTGGCGGAGACCATCTCGGCGTGGATTGCATTAATGGAGGGCGTCGCTCCGACGACGCCGGGGGACGGTCCACGAATTACTGCGTCCGGCCGTTTTGGTATCCGCGACGCGTAACTGGCGCCGTCGGAGCGACGCCCTCCACCGGACCTCGTTTTGCGGCTTCGCGTCTTCGCGTGAACCCCCTGCCGGTCCCTAGTTTCCTCCTGGCATCCTGACGGCGGGTACGGCACCGCTGGGAAAACCGCGTCCTTGGCTCAGAGCGTCTTGATAGGTTTTCATGTCCCGCAGCACCGCCAGTTGGGCGGGGGAGAGGAGAGAGGCCGCCTGGGCGAGGGCCTCGTCGGTGATCATGGGACTGAGTGCGGTGGCGGGGTCGCCTCCGGAGGCGGCCCGGTGGGCGGCGGAGGTGCGAGCGAGCAGGTTGACCAACTGATCGCCCTGCGCCGCGTTCAGGGGGGTGGAGGTGTAGCTCAGACTCTGTTCCAATTGCTTCACGGTGTACCGCTGAGTGCTCGTCTGCTGGTAGTTTTGAAAGGTGGCATAACCCTCGGCGCCGATCGTCTGGGCGATGGTGGCTTCAATTTCCCGTTGGGCCTGATTCACCAGTTTCTGGAATTCCGCACTGTTCTGCTGGGGATCGAGTCCGGAGGCGGTGGCGACGGCGGCGACATTGGTCCGGGCCGTGTCCCGCTCGACGAGGAGGGCCTTGAGCTTTTCCAACTGCGCGGGGGTGAGGTTGAGTTGCCGGAAGAGGTCGGCGTAGCGCAGGTCGAGGGTGGCGCGGGCGTGCATCGCCGGACTGACGGGAGGCGTTCCGCTGACCGCGCGTTCGAGGGAGGAGGACGTGGCCATCCGCGGGGCCGAGGCGGATGCGACGGCACCGGGAGGTGGCGCGGTGAGCCCTGACGCAGCCGGGGCACCACCGGAGGCGTTCGCCGCCCCCGCTGCGTTTGAGGTGACGCTCACGCGGTTCGCCTGACGGACTTTGTCCAAAGCGGCGAGCAGCTCGGCCTGCTGCCGACGCAGGTCCTGGTTGGCGCGCTCCAGGTCGTTTGCCTTCAGGTGACGATTCAACGCCCACCCACCCGCCAGAATCGTAATGACGACCAGCATACCGGGTACCCAGCGATTGGAGCGGCTCATGGGTAAATGAAGCTCCCGGCTGGAGGCCGTCTTGCAAGTCTTTGTTTTGACCGGCGGGATTGCCGAAGGCAGTAACGCGGAGGCTCGTCTGTTGGAGGTGGTCCCGCCTCTATTGTCCAATTTCTTCACGCTACGCCAATCCCCGCGGGGTCGGCGACCCCACCTCCAACGGAAGCCTCTCGTCCGAGTGCTTCCGACCAATCCAAGAGCAATCCGTTGAACCACGAATTGACACGAATCTACACGTAGGAGTACAGGCACCGAGAGTTGCGAGGGATCGTTTCATTAGGAGGTGAACGAGATTCAGGTTCTCGACTCCTCCTCTCTCCCTCTGGATTCGTGTAGGTTCGTGTCAATTCGTGGTCTCTCATCTGAAGGGTTTGGCCGAGGGCGTTGTTTTTGGGAAAACCGCGTGCGACGTTGAACCTTTTGCGGGTTCGCGCATTCCACTGAGGATCCAGCACGCGTGTCTCCTCCCGATCCCCAGCTTCTCCGCGCCGCCCGCGCCCATGATCTGTCCGCCTGGGATCGTCTCCTCAAAGACCATCAGCTCCCGCTCTACACCTACATTGCCGAACTCATCCGCGACGACACCACGGCCCTCGATCTGGTGCAGGAGACCTTCGCCTCCGCAGTGCGTCACGTGGACAGCCTGCGGGACGACGCCCGGTTCACGGCTTGGCTCTTTGGCATCGCCCATCAAAAATGCCTGCAGCATGCGCGCCGCGCCCGGCTGACCGACGCCCGATTTGTGGAAAACGCCCCGGTGGCCGGCCCCGATTCCGCCGAGCCCGGGCTCACGCCAGAGGACCTCGCGGCGGATCCCGCCGATGATCCCCTCGGGCAACTCTTCCGCCGGGAAGAGGCCGAGGCCCTCTTTGCCTTGATTGAAACCCTTCCTTCGCCGCAGCGCTCCGTCCTCCTGCTCCACCTCCTCGAGGAGTTTCCCCTGGACGAAATCGCCCGCATCACCGCCGTGCCCGTGGGCACGGTGAAGTCCCGCCTCCACCACGCCAAACGCGCCCTGCGCGCCCTCCTCGCTTCCCCGCCATGAAACACACGCCACGCCGCTGGCTGCTCAACCGTCACCGCCCGGCGGAGCCCGCGCTGGATTCCCTCCGCCAGGCGGTGCTCGCCGCCGCCCGATCGGAAACGGAGCCGGTGAGTTGGGCCGCCTTGCTGCCCGCGCTCTTCCGGCCTCACCGCCGGGTCTGGACCGCACTGCTCGCCGCCTGGCTCTGCCTCGCCGGCCTCCACCTCGCGGTCCGCACGTCGGACCTAGCCGCGCCCCGCAAAGCCCACCAGCCCCGCGCCACCCTTGCCGCCCATGCTCCTGCCCATGGCGACGCTGGTGCGCACGGCTTTCTTGACCATCAGGCCCAACTCCATGCCCTTCTCCGCTAAGACTGTCCGCTTCCTCCGCCGCGCCCTGCTGGGCCTCGCCGGCTTCGCCACCGTGGTCGCGGCGGCCTGGCTGGTGGAAAACGTCCGCGGCCAGCGTGCCTGGGACGCCACGCTTTCGGCCTATGCCGGACGGGGTGATCCGCTCGATGTTCTGCCCGCGCCACCCCCGATCCCGGCGGACCAGAACTTCATGCAGACGCCGTTGCTGGCCCGATTGGCATTGGCCCACTTCTCCAGTCCCGAGCTCACCGCCTTCCGGGAGGAACACCCATTGTATTTTTTCGTTCCGACGCAGCGCAACCCCTGGGACACCGGCAAACGACTCGATCTGGACGCATTGGCCAAGGAGGTGCAGACGCACCTCGCCAAGAAGCGGCAATCGACCCCGCCCGAGTCGACGGACTCCAGCGCGGCACGCCTGCGGTCGTGGTTTGATGGAGAGCGACCCCCGCTTTCGGAGTTTCGGCTGGCCGCGCTGAGGCGTCCGGAGTCGCGGTTGGTGCGGCCCGAGGCGCCCGTGCTCGGAGGGTTGTTCACCGGCGGTTCGCCGAGTTTTCCACTGTTTCGTCACTTCGTGACCTGCACCTCGATCCATGCTTCTGCCGCGCTGGCTCAGGGCCAACCCGACGTCGCCTTTCCCAGCATCCTCGCCGGGCTGAACCTGGGGCGAGGCTTGAGCGACCCGTCCCAGACCCTGGTCGAATCGATGATGGCGACTGTGCTCCTGCGCGCGGCGCTCCAGCCGCTCTGGGAAGGGATGCAAACGCGGGTATGGAGTGATCGCCACCTCCAGCGATATGGCGATGTCCTCTCCACGATTGATCCGATGGGGTCACTTGCGCAGGCGGTGCGCAACGAGCGCAACAATGTCATGTTCCTGCCGCGCTCGGCCCTGGGCCCTCCGAAAGACCGGAAGGTAGGGATGCCGGGCTGGTTTTGGTATTGCCACATGCCCCTCGGCTGGTGGCGCCAGAATCAGGTCAGCAGTGTACGCATGAGCGATGCGCCCCTGCGCGTGATCGAGAGTTGCGACCGACCCGAGTTTCGCAGCCGGCTGGGTGCGCTGAATGATGCCTCCGAACCCCCTTCGCTGTACAACCTGTTCGCGAACCAACTGCTCACAGCGTACGGTAAGGTCATCCCCAACTGCGCCCGGACAACCCAGGCCCTCCGCCTCGCGGCGACGGCGTGTGCGCTCGAGCGACACCGCCTGGCGCACGCGGAGTACCCCGAGTCGCTGGCCGCCCTCGTGCCCGTGTTCCTGAGCGCCATGCCGCGGGACGTCATCACGGGCGAGTCCCTCCACTATCGGCGCAATGCCGACGGCACCTTCACCCTCTACTCGGTGGGCCTCGATGGCGACGACGATGGCGGGGTGCGTCCCGCCGACCCCGCTGTGACCGACGGGGATGGCGATTGGGTGTGGTGAGGTGGAGTGGCGACGACGCGAGATCGTTTCCCTCGGTGGAAGCGGAGTGGATGGCGGGTGAGGCGATAGACGGGTAGTCGCGTTCAATGTCGGAGCCTTGGCATCAATTGTATCGACTCCGGCAGTTACATCGTGCTTAGTTCATCCACCAGCGCCGCTCGATTCCCATTGCGGGCGTATCCCCACGCGTTCCCCGTCCATCTTCCGGTCATGACGTCCGTCGTTTTGCGTCGCGTTGTCTTCGCACTTTTCGTGCTCCTGTCCGCCGCCCCGTTTCAGCTGCGCGCTCAGGTCGTCAATGTACCGCCCCAGAGCCAGTCGGTGACGGCTGGGGCGTCCACGATCCTCAGCGTCGGTGCCGCCGGTACAGCACTCACCTACCAATGGCAGCGCAATGGCGTGTCCATTCCTAACGGGACCGAGCCGGCCCTGCTCATCCTCAATGTCCAGCCTGAGACCACCGGCATCTACACCGTGGTCGTCTCCAGCGGTACGAACAGCGTTTCGGCCTCGGCCGTGCTTGCGCTTGCCTCCGGGGCCAAAATCATCGGTGCGGGCCGCGAGGTTGGCACGGATATCCGCCATCCGACTGGCAACATCTATGATCAGATTCTTCTCGAGGGTACGGCTGCCACGATCACCGCGGACCCTGGACAGGTCACCCGGATCTCCTACGTGGATCTGAACAACGACATCGTGCAGGTCGAATTCGCCGGGGCAGGGGCTCTGACCCTGGTGCTCGATTCTCCAACCGGACCCGCCACTCCGATCCTGTATAACCAGCCCACGGTCGCCTACATGAAAGGCCACGGGCACATTACCATCGCCGATGCCAACGAGACCACGAATGTCTCTGTGTTCAGCGTCGGCCGCGCCAACGCGGTCAATCAGGCTCTTTTCAAGAGTGACGTCGTCTACGACGGCGTCGCAGACATCGCCTTTGTTGGAGTGCACAGCACGAATGGAAAGTTCGGCGGCATCCGCACCGCCAATTCCAGTTTCTTTGCCGCGGTGGGTGCCACCGGCGTCGTTGCGCCTACGGTGCAGTTCCTGGGTCCGGTGTTCCTTGGCGATATCAACGCGTTTGATACGGCGAGCCCGATGTTGGTGCTCGGCTCGGCTGCGGACGTGCGCATCACCGGCGGAGATCTCCTTCAGTCCAACTCCCGGCCCGTGCAGGTGGGAGGCTTCAGTCAGTTGCGATTTACCGACGGCTCGACCTCGCACGGCACCCTGATTCCGGCGCAGACCATCAGCGGCCGGTTGGTACAGGGTGCGATCGATATGACCAACACGCTGACTGGCAAGAGCCCGAACGCACCGCTCTATTTCGGCACCCTGTCCCGCGACGCTGCAGCCTCGAACTCAACGGCCTCAGGGTATGCCACGATCACCATCAAAGAGGACGGCACCGCCCTGGTGAATGTCAGTTTCTCCAATCTCAGCGCCCCCCAGGTTTCCGCCTACCTTAGGCTCGCACCCAGCGGAGACCTCCTGCTCGGTCTCGGTCTTGGACAGGTGAATGCTTACTCCTGGACGTTCCAGCGTGTCGGAAACACCACGACGGACGACCTTATCTTTGCGCTGAACCACGGCAATATCTTCGTCAGCGTCAACTCCGCGCTTTTTCCTGATGGTGAGCTGCGCGGGACGTTCCTGGCCAGTGCGGGATCGCAAACCTTCACCGCGCCGCCGGCGCCCGCTGCGGTCTCCCTCGTTAACGTGACCGCGGTGGACGCAGCCCGCTTTCTCACCCAGGCGACCTTTGGGCCAAAGAGGTCCGAGATCACGGCCCTCACCGGCGGCTCGATCACCGCCTGGATCGATGCCCAGATGGCCATGCCGTTCTCTTCCCATCGCGCTGCGACGCTCGCCGACCAAGTCGCATTCGGAGGCAGCACCAGTGTAACCAATTGGAACGCTGTTCATTACATCAACCGTCAGTCCGCCTGGTTCAAGCACGCGCTCACCGCGCCCGATCAGCTCCGCCAGCGGGTGGCGTTCGCTCTCACCCAGATCTTCGTCGTCTCCGAGATTGGCATCGATGGCGACAATCGTATGGAGGGGCTCGCCAACTACATTGATATGCTTGGCGCGGGTGCGTTTGGCAATTTCCGCACTCTGCTTGAGGGCGTCTCCCTCAGCCCCATCATGGGCGAGTATCTCAGCTCGCTGCGCAACGGCAAGGCCGACCCTGTCACCGGCACCACGCCCGACGAGAACTATGCGCGCGAAGTCATGCAGCTCTTCACCATCGGGCTCAATCAACTCCAACCCGATGGGACGCTGAAGCTGGATGCCGCTGGTCTTCCCATCCCGACCTACCACCAGACGACCATCACCGAAATGGCCAAGGTGTTCACTGGGTGGGCCTATCCCTCGACCAACCTCAACAACTTCCGGTCGGGCGGTCAGAACTTTATCAGTCCGATGCAGCTCTTTCCGGCGTTTCATGACGATGGTCCGAAGAATTTGAGCCCTGTCCTGACCACACCCATCCCCGCTGCACAGGGTGGGGCGAAGGATCTCCAGCTGGCGCTTGACGGACTCTTCAATCATCCCAACACCGGCCCGTTCATCGCACGGAAGCTCATCCAGCGCCTCGTGACCAGCAATCCGAGCCCGGCCTACGTCTACCGGGTGGCGCAGAAGTTCGAGAACAACGGCTCCGGGGTGCGAGGTGACCTCGGTGCGGTCATCCGAGCAATTCTCACCGACTACGAAGCGCGGTCGCCGGCGATCCTGGGCAACATGGGTTATGGAAAGCTGAAGGAGCCCCTCCTGCGCTTGACCGGTATCCTGCGTTCATTCGGGGCCAGCTCGCGCATCGGTCGGTTTGCCGGGCATCGATACAGTATTAATGGTATACCAACGACCGGAGCCACGCCGAATCCCATCGAACAGTCGGCCGTCGTTTATGCCGGGGGGCAGAGCACCACGAATCTTCAGACCAATCTGGCCGAGGCTCCGCAGGTTTCGCCGACCGTGTTCAACTTCTTCCTCCCCGACTACACCGTTCCCGGTCCCCTCGCTGCAGCGGGCTTGGTCGCTCCGGAATTTCAAATCACCGACGCCACCTTTTCGATCAGCGTCCCGAACACGCTCCGGAGCTTTGTCCTCGCGAACAACTCCGCGGCCACAGTCGCCGCTGACGCCACCCTGGTGCTCGATCTCGCCTACGAGCAAACCCTCGTCTCCAGTCCGACTGCGCTGCTCGATCACCTCGGGCTCTTGCTGGCGGGCGGCAATTTGAGCTCAACCCTGCGCACCCGGGTGACCTCTGCGCTCGCGGGACTGCCCGCCAGCGCCACGCTCCTCGACCGTGCACAGAGCGCTGTTCTGATCATTGCCACCTCCTCGGACGGAGCGATCCAGAAGTGATTTCATTGGCTGGGAGTCCACATCAACCGTTCGGATCTGCTCACTTTCGCCCCACCGCCTCCATGAACAAAGAAACGGATGTCCCCACTTTGTCGCGCCGGAACTTCATCGGATCTTCCTGTTGTGCCGCGGTCGGAGCCACTGGTTTATTGAGTGCGCTCGGCAGCCTCCGGCTCATGGGCGCCGCCGCCAGTCCGGGCAGTGGTTTGCCTTCCACCGGAGCCGACGTCGCCGGCGACTACAAAGCGCTGGTGTGCCTGTTTCTCAATGGCGGCAACGACGCCAACAATCTGATCGTTCCCTCGGACTCCGCAGGATACGCCGCCTACGCAGCCGCTCGTTCGAATCTTGCTCTTCCCCAAACCGGTTTGCTGCCCATCTCGCCCAAGTCGTCGGATGGTCGCTCCTGGGCGCTTCACGCGGCGGTCCCTGAACTGCAAGGCCTCTTCACTTCGGGCAAGGCCGCGATTCTGGCCAACGTCGGCACGCTGGTCTATCCGACAACGAAGGCTCAGTACACCGGAAACACCGTTCCGCTTCCCCGCCAGCTCTACTCGCACAGCGATCAGCAGGTGCAGTGGCAAACCAGTGTGCCCGACAAACCGTCCACCACCGGGTGGGGAGGCCGGGTGGCCGACCTGGTAGACGCGTTCAATGCCAACAACCAGATCTCCATGTCGATCAGTCTGGCAGGTGTGAATACGTTTCAGGTGGGCAACCAGGTTACGCAGTACGCGGTGAGTTCCAATGGGGCCATCCTGTTCAGTGGTCAGGGCGGCAATATCGACAGTGTGCGCTTCCGGGCGCAGAAGGATCTTTTCGCCCGGACACAGGGTAATCTCTTCGAAACCGCCTTCAATGGCATCACGGCGGGCGCCATCGCCGACGGCGACTACCTGAATGCGACCCTGGCAAAGTCACCGGCCATCGCCACGATCTTCCCCAACACCAATGTTGGCAACCAGCTCAAGATGATCGCGCGTCTCATCGGTGCCGCATCAAGTCTCGGCCTCAAGCGCCAGGTGTTTTTTGTGCAGCTGGGCGGTTGGGACACTCACGCTGCTCAACTCACCAATGCATCTCCGACTTCGGGTGCCCATGCGTTGCTCTTGAGCCAGACCAGCCAGGCTGTGAGCGCGTTCTACAACGCCACGGTTGAGCTGGGCGCGGCCAATCAGGTGACCACCTTCACCGCGTCCGACTTTGGCCGCACCTACCGCTCGAATGGTGACGGCTCCGATCATGGTTGGGGCAATCACCAGTTCATCGTGGGCGGGGCGGTGAAGGGCACCGACCTCTATGGCCGGATGCCAGTGCTCACCGTCAACGGCCCGGACGATACCGGACAGGGTCGCTGGATACCCACCACGAGCGTGGACGAGTACGCGGCGACCCTTGCGACCTGGTTTGGCGTCAGTGCTGCTAATCTCCCGATCGTGCTTCCCAATATCGGTCGATTCGCGAAACCGAACTTGGGTTTCCTCGGGTGACATCTCGATCTATCGACGGGACGTCGGAGTGTAGCGCAGAAACGCGGAGACGCGAACCTTGCGTCAACGGAGCCGATGCTCCGACTCACTCTGCCCGCAGCGCCACCATGGGCTCGACTTTGGCGGCGCGGCGGGCGGGCAGCCAGCAGGCGAGTACGGCCGCGAGGAGCAGCAGGCCGGCGACCGTCAGGTACACGGCGGGGTCGTAGGGTGTGGTCTCGAACAGCAGGCTTTGCATGAAGCGCGTGAGCAGGACCGCGCCGGCCATCCCGATCAGGATGCCCAGGGCCGTCGTGGTGACCCCTCGCTTCAGGACCAGGCGATGAAGATTTCCGGGGGTGGCGCCCAGCGCCAGGCGAAGTCCGAACTCGCGCGTGCGGGCCTGCACCGTGTACGCGATGACCGAGAACAGGCCCACCACCGCCAGGCCGAGCGCAATGGCGGCCAGTCCCCGCAGGAGGGTGTAGGTGGTGCGCTCCGCTTGCATTGTGCCCGCCACGAGTTCGCGGAGCGAAGCGACGTGGACCACGATCAGGTTGGGGTCGAATTTATGGACCGCGCGCCGGATGACCGCGCTGAATTCCTGCGGAGGATCCTCGGCAAAGCGCAGCAACAATGATGAGACGTTGGGTGGATACATCCAGTCCGGGGTGTAGAACTGCATGCCCGCCTTGAGCCGGACCCGTTGGCGGATGTCGCGCACGACTCCGACCACCAGGTAGGGACGATCTCCCGACACCTGGAGGGTGAACGACTGGCCCACGGGATCGTCGTCACCAAAGCGCTCCCGTGCCATCGTCTCGTTGATCACGGCCTCTGCGACACCGCGTTTCCCCGAGAGCCAGCGGCCCTTCACCATCGTCAGGCCCGCCGCCTGCTGGAGGTCGGCCGGCACGAAGCCACCCATGACCGGCCGGTACGAGCCGTCCTTCATCTTCAGCTGGGCCGTTCCGTAGAAATCGCCCACGACCAGCGTGTCCTGGGTGGCGGAGGCGTCGATCACGCCGGGAAGGGTCGCCACGGTCGCACGGAGGCGCTCGAAGTACTGCAGCCGCTCCGCCGGCTTGGGTTCAGTCCCGCGGGGAAACCCCACGTAGACTTTCACCTTGCCCACCGGATCGAAACCGAGGTCCACCTGGTGCAGGCGTTGAAACGTCCGCATCATCAGACCGGTGCCCGCCAGCAGCATGACCGCGAGGGCCGCCTGCGCGGCCACCAGGGTGGTGCGCACGGTGCCCATGCTGCGACTCTCGCCGGAACCGGCGCCGCCGGTCTTGAGCTGGTCGTTCAGGTTTTGCCGCGAGAGCCGTAGGACGGGCAGCAGGACAACCACCGCGGTTGCGAGCACGCCGAGCCCCGCGATGAAACCCAGGTTTCCCCAATTCCAATACGTCGCGTAACGCTCAGCGGCGTCGTGGTGGATCAGCGCGAACAGCGGGGGAAACAGCCAGCGCGTCATCGCCCCGACGAGCAGGATCGCACCCGTCGCCAGTGCCAGGCTCTCGATCACGACGAGGCGCGACAACTGCCAGCGGGTGCCGCCCAGGGCGAGACGGATACTGAACTCTCGGCTCCGACCAAGCAGCCGGACGAGCATGAGGTTCATGGCGTTGAGGCAGGCCATGCCGAAGAGCAGCAGGCCCGCGGTGAACAGAACCCACGAGTTCGTCCGCCCGCCGACTTCGGTCAGGGGCATGAGTTTGGTCTCCTGTTCGGAGAGGTAGGCGGACGCCCACTGCGGCATCGGCGGCAGCTTGACCGGGATGAGAGCAGCCTGCGCCTGGGCCAGACTGACACCCGGCTTGAGTCGCCCGACGATGTTCAACATCGGATCGAACAGATTCTGAGGGTTGGTCTTGAAGACAAGGGGACGGTAGACATCGCCCTTGAACCCGAGCGGATACCGTTGGTCGGGTCCCATCACGCCAATCACGACATACGGACGCTGATCGATTTCCACCGTCCGGCCCAGCACGTTCGGTGCGGCGTTGAATTGGCGGCGCCAGAATAGATCGCTGATCACGACCACCGTGTCATTGCCCGGGTGCATTTCCTCCGGTCGAAAGCCGCGTCCCTGGATCGGTCGGAGCCCAAACACCTCGAAGGTTGCGGCGGATACGCCGAGCACCTCGACGGCGGTGGGTTCGCCATCGATGACCACATTTGACATGTCGTGCCGCACCGCCGCGTAGGCCGCAAAAACATCGGTCTGTTCCTGAAAGGCCTCGAAGTGCAGACCGCTTCGCACCGGCACGAACGGTGACCGCGGGTCCTTGAAACCAATCATGACCAGTTCCGACGCCTGCGGGAAAGGTGAGGCGTAGAACAGCAGCCAGGCGGTCAGATTGAACACCGCGGTGGCGACGCCGATCCCGACCGCCAGGGTGGCGACCACCGCCAGACTGAACCCTGGCGCCCGCCGCAGCGAGCGCAGCGCAAACCGCACGTCCTCGATCCACGATTCGACGCTCGCTCTGGAACCGGGCTCACTCATACGCCGCCAGGGGACACATGGACTCCACGAGCATGGGTGCACCCTGCGGCAATCCGGGGAAGCTGGCGAGCGGGTTTTCGCCGCGTCAGGCGTTTGCCTTTGAGGGCGTGGAGGTTTCAGGAGCGAGGCGCGGGATCAACATCGGCGTCCGGCGACGATACTCGGCATAGTCGCGACCATGATAGCTCATCAGATCGCGCTCCTCGAGTCGGACGGCGACCAGGATGTAGGCGGTCGTCATCAGGGCAAACAGGAGGTGGGCGCCGGTCATGGAGGGCGTGCACCAGAATGAGAACAGCCAGCCGACATACAGGGGGTGACGCACGAGCTTGTAGGGCCCGGGAGTGACAAAACGGAGTCCCTCGTAGGGCACCCCGCGAAAGAACTTCCAGCTTTGACGCAGTCCGAAGAGGTCAAAGTGGTTGATCAGAAACGTGGTGACCAGCACGAGCAGCAGCCCGAAGGCGAAGCCGCTGTGCATGAGTGCGACGCCGACGGGGTTTTCAATGGACCAGATCGTACCTCCGAGCGGGCGCCATTGCCAGAACAGGAGGATGAGGGCGAGCGAGGACAGCAGCGTGTACGTGCTGCGCTCGGCCGCATCCGGAATGATCCGAGTCCAGACCCGCTTGAAGGCGGGTCGCGCCATGATGCTGTGCTGCAGGGCGAAGATCCCAAGCAGGACGGTGTCGATGGCCAGCGCGATCCAGAACGGATCCGATGCCGGAGAGTCCATGGATTTTGGCACCAGAAAGTTGCCGATGAAGCCAGCCGCGTAGCAGAAGGTGGCAAAGAAAATGGCGTAACAGAACAGGCCGTAGGCCAGGATCGTCACTCGACGTGCGAGGGATGAGGGAGGGACTTGTGTCGTCATGATGTGGGTGTTTCGTTGGTTTTGATGTTTGGATACAGGAGAAGAAAAACGGAGGGTGGCGGGCCGGACTGCAGCGACTGGAAGCGCCCGGAATGAAATCCGGGGGAGGGCGAGAGCATGGAGCGCGGCGGGTCCGGGAGTCTGCAGGCGAACACGAGCAGCGTGACGGCGATGGCCGGTGCCCAGGACGGCAGGGGCAGGCCCCGCGGGCATGAGCCGCTGGTGTCGTAGGAAAGGAAATCACCGGGAGACATGGTGGAAGGAATTCTGGGAAGGAGTTGGGAAGTGCAGGATCGACGGTGTCGAAGTGACGTCCGCCGCGTGGGCAAGACCGTAGCAGAGGACTGCCGGCGAAGTCCTTTCCGACACCTTATCAATTCCTTATTCGGTACCGGCTGCCCGCCGCCCTCACGCAGGCCGGAAACAACGCCCAGTACACCGAGTATCTAGGAATTGGACATAACTGCTGGGATAACGCCTACGGAACCGACGAGCTTTACTCGTGGATGCTCGCACAGACAAAGAGCGCCAATCGCGCCGCCGCGCGCAAGTGATAGCAACGGCCGCTAGGAACGTACCAGGTGTGGCCGGGTAGCCTCTATTCCGTCGTCCCTCTCGGAGGCGAAGACGAGTGACCGCAAACACTCGATTCCACGCCCTTGGGTGGTGCCCTCGTGAGTCAGAAGCAGAACCAAACGAGTTCAAAAATGACTGCGACTCCGACACTTCCGAGCAGGGCGGAATTCAGAGTGCCTGCCGTGAAACTATTCTGCGAAATTTTGTGCAGCCGACCTCCTTTGTCGAGTAGTGTGTGATCGCCTGGCGTAGGACCAACGCCGCCATCGATACCATGAGAGCACGTCACATTCGCACCTCCTGCTGCCTCCTGCTGGTAATCACCTGGCTGCTCACGTCGATCTGCGCTCAACCTGCCTACCAGTTCACCACCTTCGCGGGGCAGAACACGCCGCCCGGTGCGACCGATGGGCCCGGTGCGAATGCGCGCTTCTACGCGCCGACCGGGATTGTGGTGGATTCCGCAGGCAATGTGTTCGTCTCCGACAGTGGCAACGGGACCATCCGCAAGATTTCACCCGCGGGTGTCGTTTCCACCTTTGCCGGGCAAGCGGGCGCATCCGGAATTAACGATGGCACCGGCCCGGACGCGCGCTTCCAGGTACCCGCTCAACTCACCCTCGATCACGACGGCAATCTTCTGGTGGTCGAGAGCAGCTACTCTGGTTCGGTTCGAAAGATCACAGCCGACGGCGTGGTCGCGACTGTCGTCGGCGGTCCCGGGCTGAGCAACTGGCAGGATGGTCCGTTGAGCTGGGCCGGCTTCGATCGGCCTCGCGGACTGGCGATCGACCGCGAAGGCACGATCTTCGTGATCGACACCTCAGAGAACACCGTTCGCAAAGTCTCGACTGCCGGGTTCGTCACGACGATCGCTGGATCGTCGGTGGGTGCGGGCCAGGTGGACATCACGGACGGCCCGGGCGAACGGGCGCGATTCAACGGTCCGACCGGTGCCACCCTCGATGCCGCGGGAAATCTCTTCATCGCCGACACCGGTAACCACAGCATTCGCAAGATCACGCCTGACGGCATGGTATCTACGTTCGCTGGCATTCCGCGCACTCCGGGAAGTGTGGACGGAACCACCACCACGGCCCGGTTCAATGCGCCCAAGGCACTGGTTTTTGACGCGGCGGGTAATCTCTACGTCGCTGACACGAACAATCATACGATACGAAAGATCAGCAGTGGCGGAGTCGTTACCACCCTCGCCGGGCTCGCGCTCACCTATGGTGGCGACGATGGCACCGGCAACGTCGCACGTTTCTCCAGCCCCGAGGGCCTCGCGATCGACGCCGCGGGAGTGCTCTACGTTGCAGATACGTTCAACAACACAGTTCGTCGAGTCACCCCTTCCGGGGTCGTCACCACCCTTGCGGGCCGCGCCACCATGGCATCGTCCGACGGCTCGACCGAGGTGGCGCGTTTCGTTCGGCCGCAACGGGTCGTGGCCGACACCATCGGTACCCTTTACGTGACCGATGGCAGTCATACCGTGCGGAAGGTGAGCCCGGCAGGCGTGGTCACCACGCTGGCCGGTAAATCGGGATTCATCGGCAGCGTGGATGCCACGGGCGCCGATGCCCGGTTCAACGAGCCGCAGGGGCTGGCGGTCGATACCGCCGGAAACGTCTATGTCGCCGACAGGGAGAATCACACCATTCGAAGGATCTCGCCCCCGGAGTGGTCACCACGATCGCCGGTCAGCCCGGTTCGCCCGGCAATGCCGATGGACTAGGAAGCGCCGCACGCTTTCGTTCGCCCACCGCCGTGGCCGCGGATGGCCTGGGCAACGTGTTGGTGGCTGACCGCGGCAACAATCGCATTCGGAGGATCGCCCCCGGAGGCATGGTGACGACGCTGGCCGGAGACAAGTATGGGCGCGCGGATGGAGTCGGTGCGGCTGCTCAGTTTTCCGCACCAAGCGACCTCGTGGTCGACCGCAGTGGGGTCCTCTTCGTTGTGGACGATTCCTCCATTCGCCGAATCACTCCGTTGGGCGAGGTGAGCACCTACGCTGGCCACGGTCACTCCAGCGGTTTTGAGGATGGCCCGGTCGCTACCGCCAGGTTTACCGGCATTTCCGGCATCGCGCTGGATGCGACCGGCAATCTCTTTCTCACCGACTTCAATGCGATTCGCAAGATCACGAGTGAGGGTCAGGTGGTTACATTGGGTGGATCCCTTGACACCTCCGGTCTGATCGACGGAGTCGGTGGATTCGCCCGCTTCAACGGGCTCTCCGGGATCGCGGTGGATTCGACGGGAAGCCTTTACCTCGCCGACGGGGGCAACTCCGTCCTGCGCAAAGGCACGGCCAGCCTGACCGCCGTCGCTCCTCCCATCATCACCAACCCCTATGGCGGAAGCATGAAGCTGGTTGCCGGTGACACCGTTACGCTCCAGGTGATGGCCTCCGGCAGTGAACCTCTGCTTTACCAGTGGTACCGTAACAATGAACCCCTGGCAGGTGCGACGTCGGCAACCCTGACGCTGTCCGGTGTGAGCGCGGCGTCTGAGGGTAGCTATGTTGCGACGGTACGAAATTCCGCGGCCCTTGCGACCCTTCACCCGACGACGATCGCGGTGTACACTCCCGCACTCACGTCGTTCGCAGTCCGGCGCAGCGTAACCGGTGGAGCATTTCTCTGGGGCATTGCCGCGGGCAATGGGCGGCTTGTCGCGGTCGGCTCCAACGGCACCATCCTCACCTCGACGGATGGGCGCTCGTGGGCGCGGCAAGTCTCCGGCACCACCGATTGGCTCGTCGGCGTAACGTATGGCAAAGACCAATTCGTCGCGGTCGGCGATCAGGGACGGATCCTTGTTTCGCCGGATGGCCAGACGTGGATCCCTGCCGCCCACAGCGGCACGACGCAGCGCCTGAACAACGTCGTGTATGGCGGCGGCACTTTCGTCGCGGTGGGGGAGGACGGAGCGGTGGTGACGTCGACCGATGCGATGACGTGGGTGCCTCGCAGTTCCGGCGTCACCACGTGGCTCCGGGGACTTGCCTACCATGCCAAGGAGAACTACTTCGCGCTGAGCGGACAGAACGGTGTCTTTCGCACCTCCGCCGACGCGATCACCTGGAAAACCGAACCGCTGGTCACCCTCGACGGCGATCTTGAGGCAACGGTGGCCATGGAGAGTTACGCCACGTTTATGAGCGTTGGGCAAGAGGGACGCGTGATTTCGGCCCTCCGGTACTACTTCACTCGGTGGACTCAGCCGACACTGGGCTACTATACGTGGACGTGGTCGCAAGACAGAGCGGCGACCAACGTTCGCCTGCGCGGCGTCGCCGCGGGGGCGAACGCCATCTTTGTCACCGGCGAGAACGGCGTCATCCTCACTGCCCCGGCGCTCGGTGGACCCTGGGCCCGGCTCTCCTCTGGCACCACGGCTAATCTCGTAAGCGGGGTTTTCGCCGGCAACACCCTCTACATCGTGGGTGAGAACGAAACCATCGTGCAGTCCGATGCACTCTACAGCAGTCGCCTGGTCAACATTTCCACCCGTGGCCAGGTGGCCGCAGGCAATCCCATGATCAGCGGGTTTGTGGTCACCGGCCCGGTGCCAAAGAAAATCCTGTTGCGTGCGGCGGGGCCGGCGCTCGCGGCCTTCGGGGTGTCGGGTGTTCTGCCGGCGCCGACGCTGACCCTTTTCGACGGTGCACAGCGTCCCATCGCGACCAATTCCGGCTGGGGCACGCAGGTTGACGTCCCGGCCATCGCCGACGCGGCGACGCGGGTGGGCGCATTCCCGTTTGTATCCAATAGTGGTGACTCGGCGATGTTGGTCACGCTCAGCCCCGGCGCCTACACCGCGCAGGTTACGACCCATGCAGCCGATGGAGTGAGCCTGATCGAGGCGTACGATGCGGACGCGTTGAGCAACGAGGGTTCTCGCGCCGTCAATATCTCCACGCGTGGATTTGCCGGCACCGGTTCGGACAAACTCATCGCAGGATTCGTGCTCAATGGCACGGCGGCCCGCCGTGTCCTGATCCGGGCTGTCGGCCCCTCGCTCGCTCCGTTCGGCGTCGCCAACACTCTGGAGCGACCTCAGTTGCAGCTCTTCAATAGTCGCGGCGTCTTGCAGCAAACGGCCGGAGCGTGGTCGACTCAATTGAGCGCCGGTGAGATTCGCAGCGCCGCCGTGATTGCCGGCGCATTTCCGTTGCAGGAGGGCAGCGCCGACGCCGCCTGGCTGACGACACTTTCACCCGGCGCATGGACCGTGCAGGTTTCCG
>JAEUGZ010000290.1 GCA_016794725.1 Opitutaceae bacterium
AACCCATGGAGCAAGACCAGCCCGTTCAGAGCCGGAGGCATGCGACTTGGCGATGCGCACGAACCTCGGATGGGGCTCGCGCCGGCGACCGTCCGCTGGGTCCGCTCAAGCCGGTCCGGCCTGTTTCAACCTTGCGTTTACGAGAGGAGACGGGATTGATTGCCAGTGGCTTGCGGACGGTCTTGCGGGCCGTGTGGCCATGAGGATACGTTCATCACGCTTGGCGAAACGAGTCGACGCGGGCTGGCTGCGGGAGGCCGGCGAGATGCTGCTGCCGCCTTCGTGCCTTTCGGCGCCGGACACCTGTACCGGGAACCTCGCTGCGAACCAGGCGCCACGATCATGAACCAATTTTCTCGCACCTTCGCCTGCCCGGTGAACGCGGTATGTACCGTGGCTGTGACGTGCGCCCTATGGGCGGGGTCGACGGTTTGGATTCAGGCGCAGGAAGCGCTGGGTCCGCCGGCGCCGCCGGATGTCCGGCTCGAACCGACGATGCCTGGATCGGCCACGCCGTTTGAGCGCCTTCCGGTGTACTTTCCGCCCGAACTGCCGCCGTTGGGCGTGATTCCGCAGCGTCACTATGGCGCGGACAACCTGCCTCCGGAACGCGGCGTAGAGATCGGCACCTCCGCGGCGGAGGCGGTGGCGGGCGATTTTGTCGCGGAGTTCCTTTACCCCGCGCTCGCGCTGCGGGTCAGCGAGAGCGGGGGTTACCACCCGGTGCCGAAGGGAATCGAGCAGTATCGGGTGATCCGTGACAATCTGGTCCGCGACCTGCGGACGGTTCTGGAGCAGGTCCGGGCGTGGCCTGATCCGGACCGGGAGGCGCGGTTGCGGCTGTTTGCCGAGGATCAGCAGCCGGCCCTGGCGTCCCTCGAGGCCCTGGCGGAGAAGGAGCGCGCCGGCTGGTCCCACGGCGGACAGGCCTGGGGGGCTCCGCGTACGGGTCGGGTGCACATCGATGACCCGGCGGCCTTTTCGCCGGCCGACCTGTCGTTGCTGGTCCGGGATGTGGCGTACTTTCAAGACGGGCTGGAGCTTTGGCAGCGGGAATTGCTGCTGGAAGTTGCCCGCGATGTGGCGGCCGATGGAGTGCCCAGCGCGATTCCCGCGAACCCAGGCTGGCTCGCGTTTACGCCTGAGCCCTCCCGGATCCTGCTGCCCAAGGAACTGCCAGAGGCCCTGGCGAACGAGATCGCCGGGTATGAATCGCTCAAGGCCGACGTGAAACGCGGGCTCTATGACACCCTTGTGCAGACGGATCGCTCGTTGCTCGCGGTCCTGCGTGCCCGGAAGCTGCGGACCTACCTGGAATCGCGGGCCGACGCGCTCCGCGAACTGGCGGTGCGGGCCGACCGGTTGCGGCGGGAGCTGGGCCGGCGGCCGGAGGTGAAGCAACAGGTGCTGCCCACGGTCAGCCCGTTGTCGCCGGTCATGGCCGAACAGTTACAGGCGATCGTTGCCGATTCGCGGACACTGCGTCGGGCTACGGCGGATGCGGTGGACGCGGTGCGCCGACGTGAGACGAGGCTGTTGATCACCTACCAAGTGACGTCCAGCAAACTCGAGTTCGAGGTCACTCCGCGCGCGACGCCCCAGACCCAGGTATTGCCGGTGTCCATGACCCGGGTGGTGCAAGTGGAGAACGAACTGGCCGAAAAGGCCCGGGAGCACCGGCGGGCGCGGGAGGTGATTGAGGTGCGCTACCAGGCCCTGCGCAATGCCTTGCTCGGCACGATGAACGGTGAACCCGACCGGGTCGACGACGTGCTGCAGAACGCCACGGCGGTCGCCCTCCAGCGGGAGCGATGCGAGGCCCAGCAACTGTACTATGATGCAACCCTGGAGCCGGGCCTGTCCCCGTCGCAGCGCCGACTCCTGCTCGGCGCGGCGATGGTGGCCCTCGACCTGGATCTGCCGCCGGGAGTAGTTCAGTCGACGCGGAAATGAAGACAGGATGAGAAAGGAGCCAGGGGCGCCGGGCTGAGAGCGCCTGGTTGACCGGGTCGCTCACGCTCAGATTCGATGAACGAGACAGCACCGTCAGTTCGCAAAAAAACCCACAAACCACCTGGGCTTGAGGGTTTAAAAGTGGTGGCAAGACCCGGAATCGAACCGGGGACACAAGGATTTTCAGTCCTCTGCTCTACCAACTGAGCTATCTTGCCAAACCTGTGAGGGGTGAGAGCAAAGGGGGCTGGTGGGCGCCGTCAACAGGGATTTTTGGGGCGGTTCTCAGGTGCGACCGCAGAACCGGATCGGAATTTTCCTGAAATCGGACAATTGCCCGTGCGGAATGTCCGGGTTTCGGGGTGCAGATGCCGGCCAAGGCAGGGCGGGACTTTAACCTGCCGGGTGAGTCCATGGATGGCACCTTGTCCTTGGATTTTCACCGCCTCTTGATGGTTTTCTGCAAAAACGGGCTCGGCAGGCGCGGGTAGGAAACTTTCAATGCGGGGAAATGCCTGGGTTGAGAATTGGATTCATCGCACTGATTTGGGCTGGCTTGGGTGCCGGACTCGGTGTGCCGGCGTGGGCGCAAGTCAACCCTCCGGACGAGCCGATCAACCTCGATCCGATCCACATCACGACCCAGTCGGATGATGACGGCTATGATCCGACCGGCATGGGGGCCCAGGAGGCGGAGTTGCGGGAGCCCCCGTTCTCCAACGACTTGCTCACCGGGGCGGGCGAGGAGTCAGAGGCGGTGGGTGAGCTCAATATCGAACTTGGCATGATCGCCACGGCGTCCCCGGCCGATCTTGTGGCCGGACTGAACCGGCTCAACCTCCGGGGCTTTCCGACCCCGCGCCTGCGCAATGGGTTCATCCAGCTTGGCGTGCCCGAGATTCTCAACGCCGGCGGCGGGGAGCGCATACAGGGTCCGCTCACACCGGTGACGGGCAAGGCGGCGCCTGGCGGCATCGACAATGTCTCCACCGCGCGTCCGCGGGCGGCGACGCAGCGCCGGTTCTCGGTCAGCACCGTGAGCGCGCGCGAGAATTCCGGCTCGTTCGAACTCAACTCGCCGATCGTGCCAAAGAAAGCCTGGCAGCGCTGGGCGATGACCTGGCGCAACAAGAAGGGACCGGAGGCGTATTCGGTCAACCGTTACCAGACTCTCAGCGGGGCGGTCACGATCAAGCACTCGCGCGCCGCCAGCACGCTCTTCCAGGTCGACTACAGCGACACCGACGCGAACCCCGGCTCAGGCATCCCTGAATACCGGCTCTCCCGGACCAGCCCGGTGATCGGCCCCTTTCTGCCGCTGGCCTACCTGCACATCAACGGCCCGGACGGCCGCATCCGGAAAAAGGTGGCGAGCGCGAGCGCGCAGTTCGAGGCTCAGCTCAACAAGGCGGTCAGCCTGCGCGCCGGGGTGCAGTGGTTCTGGCGCTCCCTGGTGGAAGACCGCTTCACCAAGGGTGAGTACCTGCTCGACGAACGGGTGTTCGCCGGCACCCGCGAACCCCAGCACCAGGAGCAGCCCCTGGAGGCGATCAACGGCGGGGTGGAGGTCACCACCCGGTTCGCCGCCTTCGGTGCGGACCACAAGGTCCTCGTCTCGCTCGAGCGCTCCACCGTGGACTACACCCGCGAGCAGCGCGGGCTCGACACGGCCGAACGCAATGCCCAGCCGCTGAGCGTGCGGAGGTTTGATCCCTACTCGCCCGACTATTTCCGCACGCCCTTTGGCGTCGATACCTACCGTCGCATCATCGCGGACCGGACCGAGGAGACCACGTACACCGCGATTTCCGTGACCGAACGCGTGGCGCTCGACCGGGGCAAGACGGTGCTGACGGCCGGGGTGAGGCACGACCTGGTCGAACTCGACATCGCCGACCGCCGTCCGGGCGTGGCCAAGCCGACCCTGGCGGACACCACCTCGCAGATCACCTGGCTCGCCGGTGCCAATCACCAGCTCTATCCCGGCAAGGTGCTCCTGTTTGCCAACACCAGCACCGCCTTCGAGCCATCGACCCGGGTCGACGCGCGCACGAGTCGTATCCAGGGGAATGAGACCACGCACGGCTTCGAGGCGGGGCTGAAGACGCTCGGGCTCGAACGCAGGCTGAGCACGACCCTGCTCGGGTTCTGGTACATCAATGACAACATTTCGCGACGGAATCCGCTCTACGACGACCCGATCGCCGACGCGAACCAGACCCAGCCCCAGCTGGTGGCGGCGGGCGGAGAGCGTTTCACCGGGGGTTCCCTCGACGTGCGCTTCAATCTCAACGCGCAGTGGATGTTCACGGGCCGGGCCACCTATACGAATGCGATCACGACCGCGTCGCCCGACATTCCCGAGGAAGTCGGCCGTCCATTGACGCGACTGCCGGCGGAAACGCTGGCCCTGGGCGCGCGGTACGTGGTGCCCGACGGCCGGTGGAAGGGGCTCAGTCTGTCGGGGAACCTGACTTATGTCGGAGACTTCGTCGCCTACTATGCGGACCGCAACCGCGCGTACCTCGACTACCCGTCCTACACGCTGGTGGGCGCCAATGTCTCCTACGGGTGGGCGCGCAAGAAGACTCTCCGCCACAACCTTGGCCTCGGGGTGCGCAATCTGTTTGACGTCGATTTGCTGGAGCGGCTGGCCCGTCCGGGACAGTCGCGGGCGCTGACGGCGAGTTACGGAGCGACATTCTGAGCCGCGGCTGCGGGCAGCACTTGGGAAAAATGCGCGCTTGTGCACGGTGCGGCACCCCGAATGCTGGGAACCAGACGCACCATGTCGCCTCGCGGAAAAAAACTTGTACGGGCCTGCCTGGAATCGCCAACCCGAGGCCTGATTGAATTGTCGCATGACTGGCGGGCGCGTTATGCACCGCCGTTGACACTGGTCGGACCCAATGCGCCGAAATGGTCGTCGCTGACGCGGGTGCCGGACTATGTATTTGGCTGTGCGAGCGGCTATTTCGTCAACCGGAAGGAGGAGATCTACTTTTTCATCCGGTTGCAGGACCATCCCGATCTGGAGACCGATCCGGAAACGACGGTCTTTCTGGCGGGAGACTTCAATGGTTGGGATGCCGTGGGCAAGGTCGACTGGCAGCTGCGTCCGGCCTCGTTGGATGGCGACGCAGTGTGGCTGTGGACCGGTCGCGCCGCACCTTTTTTCGCCAATCCCTGGCTGCGCTTCAAGTTTGTCACCGGAAATCACCGGTGGCTCGAGGTGCCGGGCGACGCGCCCAACGGGCTGATGGACGAGGCGGGCAACCGCAATCGGGTGATCGATCCCGAACGCACCGGGCAGCACCTGTTCGCGTTCACGCTCGCTTCACCCCTGGCGCTGTCGGAGTCGTGGAAGGTCAGCTGGGCCGACGGATCGGCCGAGGGGCAGTTGGTGCCGCTCATGCCGGGCGAATTTTTCTTCCATCGCGAGGCGTTGGGGCCGCTGGGTGCGAGGGTCGTCGACCATCTGACGTCATTCCGGCTCTTTGCACCGCGGGCGCGCACCGTGGAATTGTGCGTGAGCGACAACCTCAAGGATCCGGAGCGGATGTCACGGTATCCCCTCACGTTTCGTCAGGATGGCACCTGGGACATCACCCTCGATCAGGATCTTCACGGCTGGTACTATTGGTATCACGT
This sequence comes from Opitutaceae bacterium, assembly GCA_016794725.1. GTDB lineage: Bacteria > Verrucomicrobiota > Verrucomicrobiia > Opitutales > Opitutaceae > UBA6669. The sequence continues at coordinate 5,605 of JAEUGZ010000290.1, forward strand.
CGACGGCCCGAGCGACGCCTTCGGTTTGTTCGTTCCAAAGCAGGCGATCCTGGATCCCTATGCCCTGGCCACGGTCAGCCGCGAAGGTCCTGGGATCGTGTTGTCCGAGGCGTGGATTGGACAGGCGGCGGACGGATTTCGCACGCCCGCCTGGCACGACCTCGTGATTGTGGAGGCCCACGTACGCGATCTGGCGGAGCGGGCTCCGGTGCGGGCCGATGCGAAGGAGCGTCGGGGTTTCGCCGGGCTGACCACCTGGGTGCGCAGTCCGGAGTTTTACCTGCACGCCCTCGGGGTAAATTGTGTCGAGCTGCAGCCGGTGCAGGACTTCGACAGCCGCGAGCCGGACGAATACCACTGGGGGTACATGACGACGAATTTTTTCGCTCCGGCGTTTGGGTACTCCACCGCCCCCGAAGCGGCGTCAGGGGTGCACGAGTTGCAGGATCTGGTGGCCGCGTTCCACGAGCGCGGCATCGCGGTGCTGCTCGATGTGGTCTTCAACCACGTGGGTGAGCCGGCGCACCTCATGTTCATCGACAAGCTCTACTACTTTGAGCAAAACGCGGCCGGCGAACTTGCCAACTGGAGCGGCTGTGGCAACGACCTCCGGGCCGGCGCCGCCATGTGCAAGCGCCTGATCATCGACAGCTGCACGCACCTGATCCGCGCCTACGGGGTGGATGGATTTCGTTTCGACCTGGCGGAATTGCTGGGAGTCGACGTGCTCAAGGAGATCGAAGTCGCACTGAAGGCGGTAAAGCCGGACCTGATTCTCATCGCCGAACCGTGGAGTTTCCGCGGTCACATCGCGGCCGGCTTGCGCGAAACCGGATGGGCCTCGTGGAATGATGGCTATCGGGATTTCGTGCGCGGTTTTGTGCGAGGCGGGGGCTCCCGCGGCAGCTACGAATACTTTCTCAAGGGTTCACCCTGGCACTTTGCCAAGTGGCCGGCGCAAACGGTCAATTACACCGAATCGCACGATGACCGGGTCTGGATCGATGTGATCACCGAGAATCACAACTTTGATGGCTTCCAACCCACCGCCAACGACCGTCGGCGCACCCACCTGATGGTGGCGATGCTGATGATGTCGATTGGCATTCCGATGCTGGCGGCGGGACAGGATTTTCTCCGATCCAAGCGGGGCGTGAACAACACCTACCAGCGCGGCGACCTCAATGCATTGGAGTACTTCCGTCTCTTCCGCTACCCGGCGACGCACGGTTATTTTGCTGACTGGGTCGCCTTCCGCCGCAGTCCGGAAGGCGTCCTCCTGCGTCACTTTTCCCGGGCCAGTGAGGGTTTCTTCCAATTCTGGTTTGCCCCGGACTCGAATGCCGCGGCCACCCTCTACAACGCCGATCTTTCGCAAGGCCCGAACCGGCTGCTCTTTGCCCTCAATCCGACGTTGGCCGACGTCACCATCCAGGTGGGAGAAATCGTGTTGACCGGTGCTCCCTGGCGGGCCGTGGCAGATGCCGAGCGGTTTTATCATCCTGAGACCCGCGGGGTTCCGCAGCAGGTGACGGAATCGATCACGCTTCCGGCACTCGGCTGCATGCTCTGGCTCAGCCCGGGTTGAGTCGGTTTCGGCCGGGAGGGATCCACTCATTTTCCCCAATTGAAGCCAGCCGATCCGTTCAAAAACCTCGGATGGACACAAGTCCACCGTAGCGCATGCGCTTCAATATAAGCGCAATCCGAGTTCGGCGTCTGTTGGAGGTGGGGTCGCCGACCCCGCGGGGATGGGTGTTGCGTGAAGCAATCGGACAACGGTGGCGGGACCGGTTGGTCCCGTCGCGCTGCTCACCGAGGCCACCTCCAACCCGCTTCGATCGTCTCCTCAGTTACGCGCAAATTCTGGTATTCCAACCTGTGAACCAAGAAATGCCGGGGGATTGCCAGCGTCTGCGCAGCCAAAACCCTTGCCTTTGGCGGGTTGGACCCTTTCGTTGGACTTCCCCGCGCCCGCAAGGTGCGGCATTACCTAGAACAGCTCATAACCACCTAGAAATCGGAGAGTCCCATGGCAGTTAAAGTTGCAATCAATGGCTTCGGCCGCATCGGCCGCCTCGTCTTCCGTGCCCTCGTCGAGCAAGGCCTGCTCGGCTCGACGTTCGATGTCGTGGCGGTGGGCGATATTGTCCCCGCCGACAACCTCGCTTACCTGCTCAAGTACGACTCCACGCAGGGCAAGTTCAATGGCACGGTTTCTTCCAAGAAATCCTCAGCCGACAAGCTCGAGGACGATGTGCTGGTGGTCAACGGTCACGACATCCTCGTGGTCTCGGCCCGCTCGCCGGCCGAACTGCCCTGGGCCAAGCTGGGCGTTCAATTGGTGATCGAATCGACCGGTCTCTTCACCGAAGCGGAAAAGGCGAAGGGCCACATCACCGCCGGCGCGAAGAAGGTCATCATTTCCGCTCCGGCCAAGGGTGAGGACATCACCGTGGTCATGGGCGTGAACGACGACAAGATCGACCTCGCCAAGCACCACATCATCTCCAACGCCTCCTGCACGACGAACTGCCTTGCGCCGGTCGCCTACGTGCTGCTCAAGGAAGGCTTCGGCATCGCTGAAGGCCTGATGACGACGATTCACGCCTACACCGCGACCCAGAAGACGGTCGACGGTCCCTCGAAGAAGGACTGGAAGGGTGGCCGTACCGCCGCACAGAACATCATCCCGTCGACGACCGGCGCCGCCAAGGCGGTCGCGCTCGTGCTGCCCGAAGTGAAGGGCAAACTCACGGGCATGGCGTTCCGCGTTCCGGTCCCGACGGTTTCCGTCGTCGATCTGACCTTCAAGACGACCAAGGACACGTCGTTGGACGAGATCAAGGCCGCCTTGAAGAAGGCCTCCGAGACCTACCTCAATGGTATCCTCGGCTACACCGATGAAGAAGTGGTCTCCACGGACTTCATCCATGACAAGCGGTCGTCGATCTTTGACGCCGGCAGTTCGATCGAGCTGAACAAGAACTTCTTCAAGCTCGTCAGCTGGTACGACAACGAGTGGGGCTACAGCAACCGCGTCGTCGATCTCACCAAGAAGATCTCGGTCGCGCTCTAAGTCCAGCCGCTCGGTGTTGCCCACGGAACACACGGAACCCACGGAATTGATTCTCATTTCCGTGTCGTCCGTGGGATCCGTGGGCACTTCATTTCCGGAGGTTCATCATGCCTAAATTCAAGACAATCCGAGATCTCGATCTTGCGGGGAAACGCGTGTTCATGCGCGTCGACTTCAATGTTCCCCAGGACAAAAAGACCGGTGCGATCACCAACAACCAGCGCATCGTCGCGGCTCTGCCCACGATCCGCTACGCGCTCGAAAAAGGCGCGTCCGTCGTGCTGGCCAGTCACCTGGGCCGCCCGGATGGCAAGGTGATTGAGACGTTTTCGCTCAAGCCCGTGGCGGCCGAGCTGCAGAAACTCCTGGGCCAGCCGGTGGCGTTTGCCGCCGATTGCGTCGGCCCCGTGGCGGAAACGGCCGCCGCCGCCCTCAAACCGGGCGAGGTGCTGCTGCTGGAAAACCTGCGTTTCCACATTGAGGAAGAAGGCAAGGTCAAGCTGGAGGACGGTTCTACGGTCAAAGCCGAAAAACCCGCGATCGAAGCGTTTCGGGCCAGCCTCTCCAAACTGGGCAATGTCTACGTCAATGACGCGTTCGGCACCGCGCACCGGGCGCACTCGTCGATTGTCGGAGTCAATCTGCCCCAGAAAGCCGCGGGGTTCCTGATGGAGGCCGAGCTCAAGGCGTTCGCCGCCGTGCTTGACCATCCCCAGCGCCCGCTGCTCGCCATCCTCGGCGGCGCAAAAATCGCGGACAAGATTCCGCTGATCAAGAATCTGCTCGAAAAGGCCGACGAGATCATCATTGGCGGAGGCATGTCCTACACCTTCAAGAAGGTGCAGAACGGCATGGAAATCGGCAACAGCCTGTACGACGTCGAAGGCGCCAAACTCGTGCCGGAACTCGTGGCCAAGGCCAAGGAGCGGGGCGTCACCCTGACGTTCCCGGTCGACTACGTTGCGGCGGACAAGTTCGCGCCCGATGCCGCCACGCAGCCGGCGACCGACGAATCCGGCATTCCTGTCGGCTGGATGGGCCTCGATGCCGGTCCCAAGTCGATTGCCCTCTACCGCGCGTCGATCCTTCGGTCGAAGACCATCGTCTGGAACGGTCCGGCCGGGGTGTTTGAATTCGATGCCTTCGCGGGCGCCACCAAGGCCATGGCCCAGGCCATCGCCGAGGCGACGGCCCTCGGAGCCACGACCGTGGTCGGCGGCGGCGACACCGCCACCGCCGCGAAGAAGTTCAAGGTCGCCGACAAAGTGAGCCACTGCTCCACCGGCGGCGGCGCCAGCCTGGAGTTCCTTGAAGGCAAGATCCTGCCCGGCGTGCAATTCCTCGAAACCTGACCCGCAACCGCCACCGCGCCGGCCTCGGCGCGCGTCCTCTCGAGTTCACCCTTCGGCGCGCCGAGGTCGGCGCGCCTCCTGCTTCAGACTCCCGATTCCCTATGTCCTCCCGCAAGAAACTCATCGCCGGCAACTGGAAGATGAACAAGACCTCCTCCGACGCCGTCGCGCTCGTGCAGGAAATCGTCGCCGCCATCGGCAAACAAACCGATGTCGACGTGGTGGTGTGTCCGCCCTTCACCTCCCTGGAATCGGTCGGCAAGGCGCTCGACGGCTCTGTCGTCAAGCTCGGCGCCCAGAACGTCCACCCCGAACCGAGCGGTGCCTACACGGGGGAAACCTCCGTCGGCATGCTGCGCGCCTTGTTCTCCAGCTACGTCATCATCGGTCACAGCGAGCGCCGCACCTACTTCCAGGAGTCGGACGGGTTCATCAATCAAAAGGTGCTTGCGGCGCTCAAGGGGCAACTCAAGCCCATCCTCTGCGTCGGCGAAACGCTGGGTCAGCGCGAGAGCGGCCAGACCTTGCGTGTCGTGCAGACCCAGCTTGAAGGGGGATTGGAGGGCGTGTCGAAGGACCAGCTGACCAGCGTGGTCGTCGCCTATGAACCGGTCTGGGCGATTGGTACTGGAAAAGTGGCGACAACGGAGCAGGCCCAGGAAGTGCACGCCTTCATCCGCAGCCTGCTGGCCAAGACCTTCGGTGATGCCATGGCGGAGAAGGTCCGCATTCTTTACGGCGGCTCGATGAAGCCGGCCAACGCCCCCGAATTGCTCGGCCAGAAGGACATCGATGGCGGCCTGATCGGTGGCGCCAGCCTTGAGTCGCGCAGCTTTGTCGACCTCGTGAAGGCTGCGGCCTCCTCCAGATAATCGCGGTCAGGTCCGTGCCTGGCTTTGAACCGTGACCGACCCGCTTGAGGTCGGTCACCATCTCGCGGCCGATTCGGCGCGGGATCAGCGCGGCCGGACGACCGTGCCCGGCGTTGCGCTTTCGACCAGAGGCGGAGCGACGTTGTCGAAGGTCGATTCCGCCCGTGCGGTGGAGCCGCGCCAGTTTCGGCGCAGGGCCACCAGCGCCCGCCCGGTGGCGCGCAGCAACCAGGAAGCCTGCAAGACGACGCAGACCATCCACGTGACCGGGTCGATCAGGTAGTCCCAGGCGTTCTGCGACTCCAATACGCGAAACGTA
>JAEUGZ010000371.1 GCA_016794725.1 Opitutaceae bacterium
CCCTCCAGGACATCACGGCACGCAAACACTCCCATGCCGAGTTGCGGGAAAGCCGGGAGAACTCCCTGGGACTCTTCAACACGGTCAGCGAAGCCATCCAAGTCTACGACAGCAGGGGAATCTATTTGGACGTCAATGGAGGCGCCACCATCATGTACGGCTGCGCCAAAGAGGAACTTGTTGGCAAAACCCTGGCTGACGTTTCGGCCCCCCGGCCCAGGGGGTCGGGTCGGAGGCGCATATCGGTGTCGCCCACGACCTCAACAATGTGCTCACCCCGATTATCATGTCATGCGACTACCTCGCGGACACGGCGGCGTCACCCCAGGATCGGGAGTTGATTCAGGTGCTGGGCGCAAGCGCCCGCCGTGGAGCGGACATTGTGCAGCAACTCCTGCTCTACGGCCGCGGAAGCACTGTACCCCGCTCCCCCTTGGACCTGGGTCGTGTCATCAAGGATATGATACAGATCGTGCGGGAGACTTTCCCCAAGGACCTGGCCGTATCGTTCCATTTGCCGGATGACCTGTGGATGGTGAACAGCGATCGTACGCAATTGCACCAGGTCCTCCTCAATCTCTGCGTCAACGCGAGGGACGCCATGCCAAGGGGAGGCTCTCTCTCGCTTCACGCCGAAAATCAACAACTGGATACAGCCGCGTCCGGGCTGCACGCTGACGCCAAGCCCGGTCCCTATGTTGTCGTTCACGTTCAGGACACAGGCGAGGGCATATCTCCGGAACACCTCGACCGTATCTTCGATCCATTTTTCACCACGAAGCCGGTCGGCCAGGGCACCGGTCTCGGACTCGCTTCGGTTCTCGGTATCGTGCGCAGTCACGGAGGCTTCATCGCCGTTGCCAGCAAGGTGGGCGCCGGATCCAGATTCTCGATTTACTTTCCGGCCTGCGACTCGGTGGCACTCCCATCCGCAACAGAAGCCAAATCACCAGCCCGCGGCGGTAAGAACGAACTCGTGCTTGTGATCGACGATGAGGCGAGCATTCGCGCCACCCTGCTCAACGCCCTCCAACACCACGGCTATCGAGTCGTCTGCGCCAGCGATGGAGCCGATGGCGTCGCTGTCTATGAACAGCACGCCCCGAATGTCCATATTGTCATTTCTGACCTCATGATGCCGGTGATGGACGGGCAACTCGCGATCCGCACCCTGCGGGGGCTGAATCCCAACCTACCTGTCGTGGCGATGAGCGGGGTGCCCACCCAGCGCCAGGAGGTGGAGCGGTCCTTTGGACCCCATCTGCGATTCATTCAAAAACCGTTCACCGTCGATCAGGTTCTCACACCGCTCCGCGAACTTCTCGATGAGATTGAAAAGTCAGTCCCACCACGAGCGAACAACGAGCCCGCCCGCTGGTAATCTGGCATCCAAACGCTGAGAGCGCCCCAGTCGAGGCAACCGTTCCGCACGACATTCTTGCCGCACCCCGGCGCCTCGTTGAGACTGGCGGAGAGGGAGGGATTCGAACCCTCGGTACCCTCACGGGCACGCCTGATTTCGAGTCAGGTACAATCGACCACTCTGCCACCTCTCCGGATCAAGAGGCGCAACGGTAGGTTTCAGCCTACAAAACGGAAGCCGAAAATGATCCTCTCCTCCGGATGATTTACGAGATGGCTCAAAGGCCCCGGCCTTCAGGTGTTCTCGTCCTCATTCTGTGCCGCAGGTCCCTCCCGATTCGCCGGAAGGTGATGTGGCAGAACAAGATAATAGTTCATGAGCCACCAGCTGCGCGAGGAACGATAGAAGAGTGCGGGCACGAGCACTGCACCCATGCCTGCGACCACCGACGCGGTCATACCCGAAATCACGCCGAACAGGTACAGGAGTAAAACCGGCACCAAAAACCCTACCAAGGTGACCCCATAATTGAGCGACATGGCGCCCAAGAAACTGCCTTCATCGCGTTCCAATTTCAGCCGGCAGCTCGGACATGTCCGGTTCAACTCAAACCACGTGCCCGCTTTGAACAGCGTGTGTTCTCCGCAATTCGGACAGCGATGACTCAATCCTCGCGCAACAATCTGGCCTCGGGTAACCTGCATGACGCGCCCATTAAAAAGACGCTTTCCCCGGGAGGAAAGCGTCTTTCAAGGCAAAGCCTGATTCAATCGGTCTCTTCTGATCAGGATCCCAGCTGGTACCGAACGAAACGACGGATCTGGATATTCTCGCCGGTCTTGGCGATCTTCTCCGTGATCAGTTCCTTAACGGTCTTTTCCGGAATCTTCACGAACGGTTGGTCGAGCAAAACCACACTGGAGTAGAATTTTTCCAGCTTACCCTCGACGATCTTCTGAATCGCCGCAGGCGGCTTGCCGACGACCTGTGCGGCCGCGATTTCACGCTCGGAGGCCAGGTCCGCCTCCGGAACCTGATCGCGGGAAACGTAGAGCGGACTGGCCGCTGCGATGTGCAGGCAGAGATCCTTGACGAACAGGCGAAACTCATCATTGCGGGCCACGAAGTCGGTCTCGCAGTTCACCTCAATCATCACCCCGACTTTGCCGCCCAGGTGAATATAACTCTCAATCAGGCCTTCCTTGGCGGCCCGGTCCGCCTTCTTGGCAGCGGAGGCCGCACCCTTCTTGCGAAGGATCGTGATCGCTTCTTCGACGTTTCCATTGGAATCGACGAGGGCGCGTTTGCAGTCCATGAGACCGGCACCCGTCTGGGTGCGCAGCTCATTGACCATTTGGGCGGTAATAGGAGTGCTCATTTCGGAAATAGTTAGGGAGTGCAGCGATCCACGTCCCGCCGAAGCGGGACGCGCCTTGGCCGATCCGCGGTTTATTCGCTCTTCGGAGCAGCGATCTTCTTGCGGATGGGAGCCTTCTTCTTCGCAGCTGCGGCCGCCGCACCATCGACATCTCCTTCAACTTCCGCCGCGACCGACGGGGGCAAGGGCAAGGCGGACAGGTCAATCTCGGCCGCTGGCTCGGCAGAAACGCCGGTCGCCGCCGCCACCGCCGCCGTAGCGGACTTCAGATCGGAGACACCGCGAGCTTGGCGACGGGTGTCACGCTGGGAGAGACCCGACTGGATTGCCGCCACCACCGCATCCACAATGATGCGAATCGACTTCACTGCATCGTCGTTGCCGGGAACCGGGAACTTGACGGTGGTGGGGTCAGAATTGGTATCGACCAAGGCCACGGCTGGAATCCCGCAACGCTCGGCCTCGGCCACCGCAATTGCCTCGTGATTCACGTCCACCACGAACATCGCCGTGGGCAGATCACCCATTTCAACGATGCCGGCAAAATTGCGCTGCATGCGGGCCATCTCGCGACGGATGGCGGATTCTTCCTTGCGCGAAAACTTCCCCAGCTCGCCTGCGGTGTCCATCTGCTGGTACTTCTTGTACTTCGCGATGGACTTCTTGACGGTCTCGTAATTCGTCAGCGTTCCGCCCAGCCAGCGGTCGACGCAGAATGGCATGTTCGTGGCGCTGGCCGCTTCACGCACGATTTCCTGGGCTTGACGCTTCGTTCCCACCAAGAGGACGTTGCCACCGTTCGCCACGGTGTCTTCCAGATAGGCGCACGCCTTCTCCAACGCGGTGAAGGTCTTGCCCAAATCAATGATCGTGATGCCCTGGCGATGATCGAAAATATAGGGCTTGGAACGGGGGTTCCAACGCTTGGTCTGGTGGCCAAAGTGCACACCGGCGTCCAGGAGGTCTTTGACCGTGATGGTAATGCTCATGATGATCTATGTATCTGCGACACACAGGTCGGCCGTGGGGCCGCCTTGCGATCGATGGTTGATGATGTTGTTGTGGTACGAGTGAATCTGCCCGGTAGGGGCAGAGCGGCCGAAAACAGAGGTCCGGCTGCCCGCTGGCAAGCGAGAATTCCAATATTCCAAAAAAAGACCATTGACAGACGCCCCTTCGAGAGCACGTTCTCGCCCTCCCAATTGTTGCAGGGTGGAGCAGCCTGGTAGCTCGTCAGGCTCATAACCTGAAGGTCGCTGGTTCAAATCCAGCCCCTGCACCCAATTTCAAGAAACCCTCCCCTCTCCCGGAGGGTTTTTTGTTGTTCCCAAGGTAGACACAAAATTCTGCATCCGTTTTGCAACTTATGCCGACCGTTCTCCATCGGCCTGCACGACTGAGGGATGTCGGGTTCAAATCCAGACAACCCGATTCTACCCCCCAAAGAGCTGCCGGGCCCCCTCGGTGATTAGGGTGACGGCGGGATGCGAAATGCGGCGTTCGGCAGTGATGGCATACACCTGATCCCGGCAACGATCGGTCGACCCAACCACTTCCAATCCGTATCGCTCCGTCGCTTCCGCCACCACCACCGTGGGGATCGCCACAAATCCCTTCCCCTCAGCGGCCACCACCTTGGTCAGGGCGGCATCCTCAAAGTCCGCCACGCTCTTCGGTTGAACACCGATCGACCGAAACCACTTTTCCAGAGAACGACGGAAAGCCGTGGTCTCCGCCGGCAGCAACGCGGGTGCGCGGTGCAGCGATTTCGGGAATCCCCGGCGCAGCACTTTGGCGAGCCGGGGTTCTGCGCAAATCGTCATTCCCGACTCACCCAGGAGGTGATTGTAGACGCGCCCTTGCTGTGAACTCGCTGCGGGCTCATCCGCGAGCACGATATCGAGTCGGTGCGCGGCCAGGTGGGCAATGAGATCCGACGCCTTTCCTTCCCGGCAGATCACATGCACAGTCTGACTCATCTCAAATACCGGCTTGAGAATCTGGTGCGTCAGGAGTTTGGGCACCGCATCAGCAACGCCGACATGCAGGCGAAGCGCCTGACTCGAAGGATTCTGCTGGATCGCATTCATGAGCTCGCGACCCAGGTTGAAAATCTCATCGGCATAACGCAGCGCGATCTGCCCCGCATCCGTCAGCACGTTCACCCTGCCCTGCCGGCGAAAGAGTTTTTCGCCCAGCGCCTCCTCCAGTTCTCCAATTTGCGCTGAAATCGACGGCTGCGACACCTTGAGCCGCTCGGAAGCCTGCCGCAAACCGCCTTCTTTCGCCACGGTCCAAAAGTAGCGGAGGTGATGATAATTGAGCCACTCCATGTTTGTTACTTCGATTTAAACTAACTGATAGTTTAAAAGATCGTATTAGTCGAACAATCAAAAACTGCCTAAAGTCCTCCCTCGACATCCAGCACACGCATCGCCTCCCGCCGTTCACGATCCACTTGAAACTCTCTTCAGCCACCCTCGTCACACTTCACGAATCCACCAACGCGGATCGGAAGATCTCCCCTCTCTGTCGGCACGTTCAAAGGCCCGGCGCCACCGGGTGAACGAGACCGCCGTTGCTCGAATCTCCTCCCATGACCTCGTTCTCTCTCTTTCCGTTTTCCGACTATTGGTGGCTCTACGCTCTCTTTACGGTTGGAGTCCTGGCCTTGCTTGCCCTCGACCTCGGCGTCTTCCATCGCAACGCCCACGAGGTGAAGTTCAAGGAAGCGCTATCGTGGAGCATCGTCTGGATATCTCTCGCCCTGCTCTTTTGCTTCGGGCTTTGGAAGTACGCACACTGGAAGCTGCCCCAGGATCCGCGTTTGCTGGCCGAAGGGATCACCGCCATCCAGGCGGCGCAACTTGCAGACCAGACCGCATTGGAGTTTCTCACCGGCTTCGTCATTGAGAAGTCACTCTCCGTCGACAACATCTTCATTTTCGTCGTCGTCTTCGCCTACTTTGCGATTCCCGCCCGGTATCAGCACCGCGTGCTCTTTTACGGCATTCTGGGGGCGCTCGTCTTTCGGGTGATCTTCATCTCGCTCGGTGCCGCTTTGATGAAATGGCACTGGGTCATCTGGCTGTTTGGTGGATTCCTCGTGCTCACCGGCATCAAGATCCTCTTTGCTCCGGAGAAGCCGATCGAGCCCGACAAGAACTTCATCATTCGCCTGCTCAGGCGCCTCATGCCGGTGACTCCCACCCTCGAGGGGGACAAGTTCTTCCTTCGCAAGAACGGCCTCCTGCATGCCACGCCGTTGTTGGTGGCATTGGTCTTCATCGAATTGAGCGACATCGTATTTGCGGTCGATTCGGTCCCCGCGATCTTCGCCATCACCAAGGAGCCCTTGATTGTCTTCACCTCCAACGTATTTGCCATTTTAGGACTTCGCGCGCTGTTCTTTCTCCTGGCCGGCGTCATGCACAAATTCTGGGCGCTCAAGTACGGTCTCGGTGTTGTCCTGATCTTCGTCGGACT
>JAEUGZ010000335.1 GCA_016794725.1 Opitutaceae bacterium
GACATCATGCAGACGGCCTACATCGACTATTCGATGTCGGTCATCATCGCACGCGCGCTGCCTGATGCCCGCGATGGGCTCAAGCCCGTGCAGCGGCGCATCCTCTACGCGATGCTGCGCCTCGGACTGCTGCACAACCGCGCCTTCAACAAGTGCGCCAAGGTGGTCGGAGAGGTGCTCGGCAACTACCACCCGCACGGCGACGCCTCGGTCTACGACACGCTGGTCCGTCTCGCCCAATCCTGGGTGGTCCGCTACCCGCTGATCGATCCGCAGGGCAACTTCGGCTCGGTCGACGGCGACATGCCCGCCGCCTACCGCTACACGGAGTCGCGCCTCGCCGCCTTCGCCGAGGAACTGCTGCGCGACATCGACGAGGACACGGTCGACTTCATCCCGAACTACAACGAGGAGACCACCGAGCCCACCGTCCTCCCCGCCTCGCTGCCCAACCTGCTGCTCAACGGCTCCACCGGCATCGCCGTCGGCATGGCGACGAACATCCCGCCGCACAACATCGACGAAATCATCGACGCCACCTGCGCCATCATCGAGCGGCCCTCCATTTCGCTCGACGAACTCGTCAAGATCGTGCGGGGACCCGATTTTCCCACCGGAGGCGTCATCGCCGGCCGCGACGGCATCGACAGCTACCTGCGCACCGGCCGCGGCATCGTCCGTATCCGCGGCAAGGCCCACACCGAGGAGCTGAAGGGCGGCATGGAGCAGATCGTCATCACCGAGATCCCCTACAACGTCAACCGGTCCAACCTCGTCACCCGCATCGCCGAACTCGTGGGCGAAAAACAGATCGAGGGCATCCGCGACCTGCGTGACGAGTCCGACGAGAACACCCGCATTGTCATCGAACTGAAACGCGGCGAACAGTCCCGCGTCGTCATCAACCAGCTTTTCCAGAAGACCGCCCTCGAGTCCTCCTTCGGCGTCAACCTGCTCGCGCTCGACAAGAAGCGCCCAAAGCAGATGAACATCAAGGAACTGATCGAGTGCTACATCGAGCACCGCCGCGATGTCATCACCCGACGCACCCAGTTCCGTCTGCGCGAAGCCGAAGACCGGGCCCACATCCTCGAGGGCTACAAGATCGCCCTGGACAACCTCGACGACTTCGTCCGCATCATCCGTTCGTCCTCCAGTCGCGACGAAGCCAAGGAAAAGCTGATGGCCAAGTACCCGCTCTCCGAGCGGCAGACCATCGCCATCCTCGAATTGCGGCTCTACCAGCTCACCGGCCTGGAACGTGACAAGATCGAGGCCGAGTACCTGGAACTGATCAAGCTGATCGAGGAGCTGCGCTCCATCCTGGAGTCCCCCGAGAAGCTCAACGCCATCATCAAGACCGAGCTCCTCGAGATGAAGGCGAAGTACACCTCGCCCCGTCGCACCGAGATCATCGGCTCGCTCGGTGAATTCCGCATGGAGGACGTCATCCCGAACGAGGGCTGCGTCATCACCGTCTCCCACCTCGGCTTCATCAAACGCACGCCGGTCGCCGAGTACCGTTCCCAGAAACGCGGCGGCAAGGGCGTGATCGGCACCGAAACCTACGAGGACGACTTCGTGGAACGGCTCTTCACCGCCAGCACCCACGATTACATCCTGTTCTTCACCAACAAGGGACGCTGCCTCGCAAACAAGGTCTACGACGTGCCCGAGGGCACGCGGACCTCGAAAGGCAAGTCGGTCTCGTCCTTCCTGCGCCTGAGCGAGGGCGAGAAGATCGCCTCCATGCTCTGCGTGCAGGACTTCGCCGCCGACCGCTACCTCGTCACCGCGACCAAGAGCGGCACGATCAAGAAGAGCGCACTCTCCGACTTCACCAACGCCACCCGCGAATCGGGACTGATCGGCATCAACCTGGCCGAGGGCGACACCGTCATCGGCACGGTGCTGACGTCCGGCAGCGACGAACTCATCCTCGTCTCCCACCAGGGCCTCGCCGTGCGCTTCCGGGAACGCGATCCGGAGTCGGGCGATGAACTGTTCCGCGCCACCGGCCGCGCCACTGCCGGGGTCACCGGCATGCGCTTCAAGCTCGAGAGCGACTACCTGCAGTGTATCGAAGTGGTGGATCACGCCGCCAAGTTCCTCGTCGCCAGCGAGGCCGGCCTCGGCGTGCGCACGCGTTTCGAGGACTACCGCCTGATCAACCGCGGCGGCAGCGGCGTCTGGGCCATTGACATGCCGGAGGACGGCTCGATCAAGCTCGTCGGCGCCCTGAGCGTGAAGGACACCGACGAGATCATGCTGCTCACCGCCAAGGGCCAGAGCGTGCGCTGCCCGGTGAAGGACATCCGCGAGACCAACCGCGGCGCCAAGGGCGTAAAGCTCCTCAGCCTCGCCGAAGGCGACAAGCTGCTCAGCATCGCGCGCATCGTCGAAACCGTCGAAGAACTCGACGCCGCATCGGAAGGCACGCCGCCCGCCGACCCTGCCGGCACCTGATCGTTCGTCCGCTCTCCTCCACCCACGGCGCCCCGCAACGGGCGCCGTTTTCATTTCCGCGGTTTCGACTTCGCTTCGCACCCAGGCCCGACCCCGGTTGGAGCTGGCCTCGCGGAGGCCGGGACGGGACCCTACCGGTCCCGCCTTCCGTCGGCAGATTTACTCTTCACGCGATATCAATCCCCGCAGGGTCGTCGACCCCACCTCCAACGGAGGCGGACGCGGACCTGGGAGGGTGATTTCGCGAGCGCACCAGACTCATCGGTTTGCCCTTTCCCGCCCGCCGGACCAGCGTGCTCCCATGCCCGCCGACCCCGAAGGCGATTTCCCACCAATCGAAATCCCCATCACCGGGGAACTCGACCTGCACACCTTCCGTCCACAGGACCTCGGCGAATTGTTGCCCGCCTATTTCCAGGCCTGCCTCGCCCGCGGCCTGACCGAGGTCCGCATCGTCCACGGCAAAGGCACGGGCACGCTGCGAGAGACCGTGCACCACCACCTTAGGCACTCTCCCTACGTCGTGCGCTTCAGGATCGGCGACACGGCATCTGGAAGCTGGGGAGCCACGATCGCGTTCCTAAGGAGACCGTGATCACCGAATCAACATCGCCCAGAGTGGACGACCTCCGCGCCTTTGCATCTCCGCGTTTCCATCAGGTTATCAACAAGTAACGCGCACCCATCGATAGGGTTCCTGGGTCCTGCAACTTTTCGCACTCCGCGGGGTATTGGAGGTACAAACCTTCACGACCATGTCACGCATTCTCTCTGTTTCGATCTTCGCCACCGCCGCCCTTTCGGGTTTCGCACTGCTGGTTCTCGGGCTCGCGCTCGACGCCTTCGCCCTCGGGGGCTTCTCCCTCGCCGTGGTTTCACTCTTCCTCCTGGCCGCGGCCGGTGACTATGCCCCGCGCAGCCATCGCTTCGAACCCTCCCTGGTTCGCGCTCGCAGCGCCTCGGCTCGTTTGCCGCTGGCGGCCTGAGGTGTTGTTGTCGTTCCCTTTGATTTGAGCTCTTCTCTTCCGACCATGACCAGCATGCACGAAATCGACTACCGTATCCACGGTGATGATCTCCAGTTCGTCGAAATCGAACTCGACCCGCAGGAGGCCACCGTGGCCGAGGCCGGCGCGCTGATGTTCATGGAGGAGGGAATCGCGATGGAGACCATCTTTGGCGACGGCTCCGTCCAGAACCGGGGCTTCGTCGGATCGCTGCTCGGCGCCGGCAAGCGCCTGCTGACCGGCGAGTCGCTGTTCATGACGGTGTTCCTGAATCAGAGCGGGCTGAAACGCAAAGTCGCGTTCGGCGCCCCGTATCCAGGAAAGATCATCCCCATTCATCTTCGCGAAATCGGAGGCGAGCTGATCGCCCAGAAGGACGCGTTCCTCTGCGCCGCCAAAGGAGTCAGTCTGTCGATTGCCTTCCAGAAGCGCATCGGTGTCGGCCTGTTCGGCGGCGAAGGCTTCATCATGCAACGCCTGCAGGGTGACGGTCTCGCCTTCCTGCACGCCGGCGGCACCCTCTACGAGCGCCAGCTCAGCGCCGGTGAGACGCTCCGCGTTGACACGGGCTGCCTGGCCGCCTTCCAGCCGAGTGTCGACTACGACATCCAGATGGTGGGTGGAGTAAAAACCGCCCTATTCGGTGGCGAGGGTCTTTTCTTCGCCACCCTGCGGGGCCCGGGCAAGGTCTGGCTCCAGTCCCTGCCCTTTTCCCGCCTGGCCGGTCGTATCATCGCCGCCGCCCCGCAGACGGGTCGCGGAGGACGCGAGGAAGGCTCCGTGCTCGGCGGGCTCGGACGCCTGCTCGACGGCGACAATCGGTAAGCCCGAGCCAGACCGCCCCCGTCGCGCGGATCCGAAACGAGGGCGCGAGCAGGGGGTGCCGGCGACCACCGCGGATCGCGTAAGTCGAGAATCGCCTTTGGGCCACGGATTGCTTCGCTTGGCTCACCATGAAGATCCCTCTCACCTACGGCGCCTACCTCGCCGTCGCCGGAATTATCGTCAATCTCGTCTGCTACCTGCTGGGCTATCATAACGACGCGGCCAAGTTTGAAACCGGGAGTCGGATCGCCCAGGCGGTGGGCTTCATCATCACCATCGTCGGACTGGTCTACGCCATGCTCGCGACCCGGACCGCGTCCAAGGACCAGTCCCTCAGCTACGGTCGGGCGGTGGGTGTCGGTGCGCTGACGACGTTGGTTTCCGGCGCGATATCCGCCGTGTACATGTTGATCTACGGGCTGGTCATCAATCCGGAGTTCCACGAGCTCATCCTCGAAATGACGCTGGCGAAGATGCCCGCGGAACAGGCGGACGCCGCCGCCGGCATGATGAAGTTCTTCACCGGGCCGATCTGGACTTCGATCATGGTGCTGTTCGTCTCTCCGATCTTCGGCACGGTTCTCTCGCTCATCATCGCCATCTTCGTCAAACGCGCCCCGCAGGTCCCTGCCGTGGGGGAAGCGGCCGTCTAGCGCGGGAAAAAAGTGGGGCCGCAGTCGGAGCTGGCCCCACCGTTGCGCAGGAGTGTCGACTTAGGGAAATGGACCAGAGCGGCAACTCATGCAGCGGTGAAGGCCACGATTCTGTTTTGGTGGAGGGCGCCGCTCCGTCGGCGCCGCGGGGGCGTGCACTGTGTGACCGCGCCATGTCGCTTGTCCTCTACGCTTAAAACACCTTGGACCGGGAAGGGATCGCAACGCGCACCCGGCGCCGCCGGAGCGGCGCCCTCCATCAATCCACCTCGTCATTTCTCAACGTTAACGCATATGGGTTAAAAACCCCGACCCCGCCCATCAAATCGCCGGTTCAACCTTGGGCAGCACGAGTGGGCGTTCCCGCATCGCCGGCAGGCCGGGGATGCGCTGCAGCATCGGCATCGAGATTCGTTTCGGCGACTCGATCACCCGGACGCGCGGGCCCTTGAAATCACCATCGGTGGTGAAGCTGAACCCTTCCATCTTCTCAATTTGACCGAACCGGTTGCGCACCACCTCCGGCATCTTCTCGCGCTGCTCGGGGGTGTCGACCGGACCGTCGAAGAGTACGTCGCCCTTGTCGCTCTTGGCCACGAGTGACTTTTTCCCTTCCTTGATGGTGAGCTCGAGCGTGCCTTCGTCGTCGGTGAACACGACATTGCTGTTCGCCGCGTTGACAATCGTCATCGCCCGGCCTTCCCCGCCACCACTGCTCTGGCGCTCGAAGACGTGAACTCGCGGACTGCCTCCGCGGGCTTCATCAATCGCTCCCATCAGCTCATGCAGGCGCTCCTGCCCCAGCCCGTGGAGGGCACCGAGGTTGCCATTCAGCTGGCCTCCCACTGCGCCATGTCCGTCACCGGAATGCTGGAACCACTGGAAGTCAGGACCCGGCACCCGCAGATTCAGGTTACGCTTGGGCATCTCACGCTGGACAAGTTTGACCTTCACCGTCTTGGGCTGCCCGCCGCGCAAGAGCTGCAAGGTGACTTCGTCGCCCGCCTTCTTTCCGCGAATCAGCACCGCCAGCTGGCGCACCTCGATCAGCACCTGATCGTCCAGCTTGAGCAGGATGTCGTGGGCCTGCAGCACCCCATTGGCGGGGCTGTCGCCCACCACG
Source organism: Opitutaceae bacterium (assembly GCA_016794725.1). GTDB lineage: Bacteria > Verrucomicrobiota > Verrucomicrobiia > Opitutales > Opitutaceae > UBA6669. The sequence goes on from JAEUGZ010000335.1 coordinate 6,075, forward strand.
GTGCGCACCACCAGACCGGTGTCGTCGGCGATGCCCAGCTGGGCGCTCAAGGTGTCATCCACCGGCGAGGTCTCCACGCCGAGGAAGGTCACATTCTCCTTCGGCCCTTTGTCGTCGGAACCGGTGACGATGCGCAGGGTTTTCTTTTCGGTTTTTGTGACGGGCTTCTCCGCCGGGGGAGTTTGGGCCAACGACGCCAGCGGCAACGCCGCGGCGGCAATCAGGGTGCTGAACAAGACTAGGTTTGATTTCATGGGTTTCTGTGAATTTGAGTTCGGAAAAAGGGATCGGAGAAAGCCCCGACAACCGGAGCAACGAGTCAGAACAATCCGGGGAAGAACCACGAATGGACACGAATTGACACGAAAGAGGGCAGGAACGAAACCCGACAGGGTACGGGGTCACTGCAGGGTGGATCGAAATCGGGTGATGCTCCTCCCCCGACTCTCTCCGAATTCGTCCCGCGTCCGCGGGATTCGTGTCCATTCGTGTCCATTCGTGGTCCTTCCTCTGCAGTGAGGCTGCCTAGTAGGCGCTGATCGGGATCACCCGGATCTCCTCGCGAGGCACGCTCCAGCGCAGGGATGCGTTGGTCCTCGGATTTCGCCAGGTGATGGTATCGAGATATTGATTACTCAGACGCCGGGCGGTGGTGCCGTCATTGAGCGTCACCAGACCATCATCACGCGGGCCATAGTCGAATTTTTCGGCCAGAACGGGTTTGTAGGTGGCGGGTTCGAGGGAGGAATCCGTCACCGTCACCCGCGGACCGGGAGCCGTCGCCTCGTTCGCCCCGTGCGGGAAGCGTGCCGCCAGCACGCCAAAGACAAACGCAGCCGCAATTGGCAGCACCCAGCGTATCCAGTCTCCAATCGGCATCGCGCCCTGCTCCACGTGGTCAACGGCGACGACCCGCTCCGGGGTCGCAGGCATTGAGGTCTCCAGATCCGCCGCCAGCGAAGCCATCAGGCGCGGCGCCACCGCCCGCGGACGGAGCCGGCGCAACTCGTTTTCGAGGTCAGTGAATTCGTTATCAGTCATGGCACTGCACAGAGGAAAGTTCGCGACGCAGCCCCTTCAGCGCGTACCGGTAGCGCGAGGCGGCGGTGTGGGGCGACAACTCCAGGGTCGTCGCAATTTGTTCAAAGGTCTGTTCGCCCCAGATTTTGAGCATGAGGACCTCACGCTGTTCGGCCGGGAGGCGCTGGAGCGCTCCTTCGATCGCGGTCCGCCGGTCATCACCTTCGGCCAGCGGCTCGAACAGCATCGGCTCGCCCTCGCGCAGGTCCTCCGCCCGCTGCTCACGCACCTGGCGTCGTCCCTCGCGCCGGGCCAGGTCAATTGCGGACCGTCGAATCGACGTGAGGAGCAAGGCCAGAGGCTCCCCGCCAAGCGAGCGTTGGTTGCGCCAAAAACGCACAAAAGCCTCCTGTACGACATCTTCCGCATCCGCGAGCGACCGGGTCCAAAGCCGCGCGCAGACGAGCAGGCGGGGACCGTGGCGTTGAAACCAGTGTTTCCAGGAATCATGATCGGAAGCGAAGGCGTCCATGCAGCGGGCAGGCGTGGGCGAAGTTACCCATGAAGCGCCACCCCGCGCACGTTTTGTCTACCGAATCCTCACTTTCGCTTGCGACGAGTGGCACGCCACCCCTCCCCAATTCCGTCCTTCGCGTCCGCCCTTCGCGCCTTGGCGCCTCCGCGCTTAATGCATAACCTCCGCCTCCGCGCCCTGCCCCAATCCCCAAACCCGAAATTCGTCTCGAATTCCGCCACCCCTCCCCTCCCCAATTCCGTCCTTCGCGCCCGTCCTTCGCGCCTTAGCGTCTTCGCGCTTAACTTCCTCTCCGCCCCTTGCCCCCTAAGGAAACAGTCTTTCCTGTGTCCACGTCTCGCCTTCGCGCGTGAACCGCACGCGCTCATGCAGGCGATAGGGTCGCTCCTGCCAGAATTCAATTTCGGAGGGCACCACCAAAAACCCCGACCAGTGCGGGGGGCGCGGCACCGAACCCGACGCCGCAAAGCGGAACGTCGCCGCCGCCACCGCTCGCTCCAGCTCGGCAAATTCCGTGAGGGGACGCGATTGCTTCGAGGCCCAGGCCCCGATGCGGCTTTGCAGGGGTCGCGAGGCAAAATAGACATCGGCCTCGCCGTCGCTGACCGGCTCCACCCTGCCCACCACCCGCACCTGCCGCCCCGGCGGCTTCCAGTAGAAACAGAGCGCCGCGTATGGATTTTCCTTCAACTCCAACGCTTTGGGACTTTCCAGGTTCGTGTAAAAAACGAACCCGCGCTCGTCCACGGCCTTCACGAGCACCATCCGCACATTCGGGCGCCCGGAGCGATCGGCTGTCGCCAGCGACGCTGCCGTCGGCTCCGGCAGCCCCGCCGCCACCGCGTCATCAAGCCAGCGGCGAAATTCCGCAAGGGGGTGAGCGTTCACGATGCCCGAGTCTACCACCCGTGGCCCGCAATGTCTCCGCACCCCTTGTCAATTCGCACCCGAAAGCTACCACGGTAGATCGATACAGTGGCGCAACCGCGAGCCGCGCAGGCGCGCAGGCGCGGCAAATAGCCGCCTTTCTGTTGGAGGTGGCCTCGGTGAGGCCGCGACGGGACCGTCCGGTCCCGCCTCCGCAGTCCGCCTCCTGCACGCGACGCCAATCCCCGCGGGGTCGGCGACCCCACCTCCAACGGACGCCGACCTTTCCGCGTCCATCCGTGGTTCAACCCCGGTCCTCCCGTCACTCCGGGCCCACCGCATCCCGCACCAGTTGTGCAATCGCCGGTGGCAGGTCGAGCGCCAAGGCCGCGGACGTCGCCGCCGGGCTCATTTTCCGCCAGGTCTTACGCAGGATTTCGACAAACTTTTCCCGAGGATAGTCTGCGTGCTGCGCGGCAAAGCCACTGATCTCGTTTTCCAGGAATACAAGACAGGCCGCATCCTCCAGCGCCTGCGTGCCCGGATTGGACTTCAGCCCTGTCTTGGAAACCCACGTCGCCACCTCCGCCGCTTCGTTCTCCGCAACCCCCGCCGCCAGCAGGAGGCCACGCGCCCGCTCGGCCTGCCGGGTGTACAAGGTCTTGCGCCAGGTCAGGTAGCCCACCTTGTCCATCGGGAACGATCCGCGCGGCAGGCTCCAGCGCTCGAGATGCTGGCACCGCGCAGCCAGCCGGAGCAGCTCCGAGGCACCGGCGTCGAGCCTCACGATCCACGCCTCCATCCGATCCGCATACACCAGCTCCGCCGGCCGCCCGTCGCTGCCCAACGCCGGATCCGCCGCATGCGCCGCGTCAATGCTCCGGCGGGCACGGCCATAGGCGGAGTCGGTTTTCTGGGTTGAAGGTGAATCTCCCACCCCGCCAGTTTCAACGCACCCCACGCCTCCGTGCAATTCACGATTCGACTGCAGCTCGCGATGCGAGCCCCAAGGTCCTCAACCTTTCGTCACGCGGGTAGGTCTTTGCCGAAGGACAATCGCGATTTTCGGGTTGAAGGCTAGTTCGGCGCCGGCGTGCTCATGTGAAAGAGCCCCCACCCATGGCCGTCGGGGTCGACAAAGCTGTGTGAATACATGAAACCGAGGTCCTCCGCCTTGTCATAGGTCGTGCCACCCGCCGCGAGGGCCTTGGCCACGAGATCGTCGACCTCCTGGCGACTCTCGCAGCTGAGGTTAATGAGGACCTCCACCGCCTGGGTCGTATCGCAAATGGCCTTGGGGGTGAATTGTCGAAACTTGTCCGGTGTCGCCAGCATGACGGAGATCGTCTCGCTGATCACGACGCAGGCAGCCGTGCCATCGCAGAACAACGGATTTTCAGGATAGCCAAGGGCCTTGAAAAAGGCCCTCGACTTGGACAGGTCGGCGACCGGGAGGTTGAGGAATATTTGCTTAATCATGGAAAGAAAGGGATTCTCGAACACTCCCTAAACGAATGAACCTGCCGGTTTTCGACACGGTGCCGCACCTTTCCCAGCCCCATAGGGTGAGTGGAGGCCTTACAGTTCGAACCGGGTTCCCCGTTCGACTACCGGGACTTGCGCATCTGAACTTCGCTCCTTCCGGATCGACCTTTGCATCATCGCGCCTTTGCGCTTCTCCCCCGTTCCCTCGGCCCGACCCAAAAAACGCCTTCGATTCGTTCAACGTCCTTCGAGCCCTTCCCTCAGCCCCCGGGGCCGGCACGGCTGTCTTTTCCTTCGATATCGCTCTTTTCAGCGTTTCGCCCCGCACCCCGCCCTCGTGCACGTCGCCCATCGAAGCGGCAAGGGGAGGCATCCACACGACCGTTGGACAAGCCACAAGCCGGGTGGCTGGGTTCGGACCAGGCAACGTCCCCTACCGCAGTGAGGTCCCTTCGACGCGAAAATCCAACCATCCACGCCAAAAGCCGCGATTGAACCGCGGATGGATTCGGATCAACACGGATACAGAAGAATTCCGCCCAACTGGGCATTTACCGAGCAAGTGAACCACTGCTCCCAATTCGAATCGATCCCGCGACGGCGCACGTGCCTCCACTCGAGCACGATCATGGGCGATGTCCGTTGGAGGTGGGGTCGCCGACCCCGCGGGGATTGGCGTCGCGTGAGGAACCCAGACGACGGAGGCGGGGCCGGTCGGTCCCGTCGGAGCGATTCCCGCGACACCCGCTCAACCTCCAACGCCGTCTCCCACCACCCGTATCGCTTAAAACCGTTCAACGAATCCAGCTGGTTTCTCCCGCTCGGTAGACATAGCCGTTACCACCCGGCCTTACCGCCCTGGGACACCTGACGACCCAAACGATCCCTTCCCCTACCTCCGCACCCGTCAATCCGCCCTCCGCCATTCGTCAGTAGTCATTAGTCATTAGTCATTCGTCATTTGGGGGCGCCCCCCCCCCGGCACGCGCAAGGAGC
>JAEUGZ010000341.1 GCA_016794725.1 Opitutaceae bacterium
CGCTTCTCACTGACCCGTCCAACGTGAGACTCTGGTTTATGGATCGTCCGGTGGACGCTAATGTGCCGAATCCACAAAACGACCCTTCGATTACCTGGTGCGTGCGGTCAGGCGGAACGAGTCCTGAGTGGCGAATCTACAATGGAGCAGACGTCGCCACGGGGGTGCGTATTCTAGCCAATCGTACTTACCGATTCGTGCTGCAGCTCAACCCAGCCACCCGGCAATTCATCGCCACCGTCATCAATCTCGAGTTTCAGCCGGGTGACCTTGGTGCGGCAACGTTCACGTCTGCGCCGGTTACCTGGCGGTCCGCTGCAACATCGGCAAGTGGGCAGCTGTACTTTGGCGCGACGGTGAGCGCCAGCCAGGCATTTCCGGGCCTTGCGCTGGACCGCCTAGCCGCAACTCCCTCACCGGATGCCACAGTCGATGCTGCAAATCTGCCGCCTGGCCTATCCTTCAACGCGGTGACTGGAATCATCTCAGGTACCCCAACCACCCCTGGCAGTTATTCCGTGGCACTGGATGTTGCTCAAGGCGCGCGCACGGGTTCGGAAACACTCGCTCTGCAGGTCAATCTCGGACAACTCTCATCGCTGGACGTTGGAAATGTGGGTTTGGTGGGAGAAACGGTTAAGGTTAGTGCCGATCACTACCTGCTGGATGGTTCGGGCGCGGACATTTGGGGAACGGCCGACGCGTTTCACTATGCTTACTTCCCCGCAGCCGGTCAGATGGACATCAAAGCGCAAGTAGTGAACGTAGAGAACAGCGATCCGTGGTCGCTTGCCGGCGTGATGATTCGAGCTGACACAAGTGCCACGTCCGCGCATGCACTCGTGGCGGTCACTCCCGAGCGCGGTATCACCTTCATTCGAAGGCCGCAGGTATCTGGAACCAGCGTTGAAACCACTTTGAGCGGATTGTCTGCGCCGAAATGGGTGCGGCTGCTCCGTCGTGACGGCACCGTAACAGCCTTCTATTCGACTGACGGGCTAGGTTGGTCGGCGGTGGGTGGTGCGGCCGTCAGTCTGCCGACAGCTGCAACCATTGGGTTAGCGGTCTCGGCACACAACAATTCGCAATTGTCGGCGGCGGAGTTCAGCAACCTCTACATCGCTCCTCCAGCTGCCCTTCCGACCGCGTGGGCGGAAGGCGACGTCGGAAATGTCGGCCAAACGGGCGCCACAATCTACGACCCCGTCGACTCCAGCTACGTGCTTGCAGGCTCAGGTGCCGATATCTGGGACACTGCCGACAGCTTTCATTTCACTTACCGCGCGTTGTCCGGCGACGGCCAGATCGTCGCCAAACTGGATAGTATCCAGAATACCGACCCCTGGACAATGGCCGGAGTGATGATTCGCGGTAGCGGAGGCAGTGACGCAGCGCATGCTTTTTTGGGTATTACAGCAGGTCAGCGGGCGACCTTTATCAGGCGTGTCGCAAGCGGAGGGAGCAGTGCCGATACGACAACGTACGGCCCGACAGCTCCACAATGGCTAAAGCTGGTTCGTAGCGGCACGACAGTCACCGCGTACCGCTCGATCGATGGCACCACGTGGAGCAATGCTGGTGCAGCGAGCGTTACCTTTGGGACGGTGGTCAACATCGGCCTTGCCGTGTGCGCACACCAAAATGACGCATTGGCGGCTGCTCGATTTGTTCACGTTCAGGTCTCATCCAACTAGTCGCCGATGAATCTGCCTTTGAGGCGATTCGCCAGGGTTCCGTTTGTGTGCGGATCCAACCATTGTACGTCTGTCTTTACGGCCCTCGTGCTGGCCAGTCCTTTCGCCGGCGCAGACCCGTCCAAAGTCGATTCTCGTTCTGAACCAGTCGGGATTCCGCGCTTAGAGAATCTGGTGGTAGACGGTTCAGGCGCCGAATGGGGGGAGACAGCGTTTCGCGTTGATCTTGTCACCGATGATTCTCCGGCACCTCGTAGCGCGGAGGACTTCGCAGCAGAAGTCCGTTTGGCGTGGACAGAAACGGGCCTGGCTGTGCTGGTACACTGGCGGGATGACGTGGCCGACGAGGCAACTCTGCCGGGTGGCATCTATGAGCGCGATGCCGTGGAACTGTACCTGTCCCCGTCTCCTGGCAGTCCGACGTACTTTCAGGTAGTGATTAGTCCGGGGCTAAGCTCCGCCCAACCGGAGTTGCGTCATTTTGTGTATCACTTCACACGTGACGAAGCCTGGCTGAAAGCAGCTTCTGGGCTTCAAGTTGCACGACAGCGGCAAGGTCGTTCCGCCGTGATCGAGGCGCTCCTACCGTGGGGAACGGCTGGCTTGGATTTTCGGACCGAAGAGTCGTTCGCTTTCCGGATCTTCGTGGACGACGCCGACGGCGGTGCATCCCGGTGGCGGCGGACTTGGACATCAGCCGAGCGGGACTATCACTGGCTTGAACGCGCCTCGAGTGCTACTGCCGAGCCGGTGAGGGCAGTCGAGCGCCCGCCGGTTGACGAGCGATTGCGATTCTTGCGTGCTCCCCAGAATTCCGTGCCCCCGTTCAAGGCAGAACGAGACTTCGCACGAATCGAGTGTGACAGCTATGTCTTTGCCCATGACAGGTTCCCGGAGTGGGATTTCCTTGATCCAATTCGGACTCGTGAGCGACTGGGGGCGGTAAAGGTGAGTGTTCGCTACTTCGATGAAACCGGTGAGGAGCAGCACGCAGCTGTGCGTCCAGGGCGCTACGGAGCGGTCTTCCGGGTCGAATCGGATGTGGCGGCTCCTTTCAGTGTCTATCGCACGCTGTATCGGCTTCCATGGAATGGCTCGTCGTCTGGCGAACGAACAGACGAGGCCCATGCAATTGAATTGGCTGAAAATGCCGAGGAACCACTGGTTGCCACCATGCGAAGTGCCGCTTGGTGGCACCGAATCAAGAAGCAACTCGGGGTTGCCACGCGTTACGAGAAACTGATCGAGATTCCACGCGGCTATGCACACCAACCTGAACGTCGCTGGCCCGTTCTATTATTCTTGCATGGATCCGGATTCGGCAAGGAGACCCTCTTGCGTGCCGAGGCTCCTCTGCGCTTTGCCCAAAGTAGCCCAGACTATCCGTTTATTCTCGTGCAGCCGATGAGTGGCGCGGCGTGGGAACCGCCGGCGCTGGCGGATCTCCTCGATGAGGTAGGTCGCGACTATCGCGTTGATCTCGACCGGGTGTACCTTGCCGGCTTCAGCCTTGGTGGGATTGGCACTTGGGCGACAGCACTTGCGATGCCCGATCGTTTTGCAGCCATCGTGCCAGTTGCGGCGCGGGGTGGAGAACCGGCGCTCGCGAAACGTTTGGCTCATTTGCCGGTCTGGGCGTGGAACGGTGAACAAGACCCTACAACCCGCGTTGAGCAGGTTCAGCGCATGATTGACGCCCTAAAGAGCATAGCCGGCGACTCGGAAAAGATCCGGCTGACCGTTGTGCCGGGACTTTCGCACCCGCCGACGCCGGACCATGTGTTCAGTCGTCCGGAGCTCTATGCGTGGCTGCTGCAGCATAAGCGACGTTCCCCAAAAAGGGTCGATCCTCGTCCATAGTCGGCCATGGCGTTGAGTACGGGTTTGCCGGCAACACACGTTTCGGGCGCGTCGTAACTTGCTACCCCGAGCGCACCGGGACCCTTCCCGGGTTTGTGACTTTGGCAACAATTCTCGATCGGCTTCACTTTGAGGTTTGAAAACGCGAAGGAGACACCCGCCACTGTTTGGGTGGAATTGGATTGAACTCTCTTCGTTATGGATCGTCGCGCCTTCCTCGCCACTCTCAGCAGTGTTCCATTCGTTCTCGATGCGCGTGCCAGCGCGCAGGCCCGGGAGGCGGCCGTGGGGGTCGCCGGGCTCGCCCCGGACGTGGTGGCTTCGCAGGAGTCCTACTGGCTTAGCATCCGCCGCGCCTTCGCCCTCGACGACAATCACGTCAATCTCAATTCGGGCAGTGTCAGCCCCGCCCCACGCGCGGTCTTCGATGCGATGACCCGCTACTGGACGGTGACCAACATGAGCCCGTCCCACTTCGTCGACGAGTTTATGCAGCCGGGCGTGGAGCGGGTACGGCAGCGGCTCGCGGCCATGCTGGGCTGCGGCACCGACGAACTGGCGTTGACCCGCAACACCAGTGAGTCGCTGCAAATCGCCCAAATGGGTTTGTCGCTGAGGGCGGGTGACGAGATCGTGAGCACGACGCAGGACTACCCGCGCATGCTTTCGGCGTGGCGTCAACGCGAGCGCCGCGACGGAGTGGTGCTCAAGCTGGTCCGTTTTCCCACGCCGCCTCCATCGATGGACACGCTGTACGAGCGGGTGTTTTCCGCAGTCACGGAACGCACCAAGGTCATCCTGATCTGCCATATGACCTACACCACCGGGCAGATCTTCCCGGTAAAGCGGATTTGCGACGAGGCGCGTCGCCGCGGAATCACCACGATTGTGGATGGTGGACACACGTTCGCGCACTTTCCATTCACCGTGGCGGATTTGGGCTGTGATGTCTTCGGTTCGAGCCTGCACAAGTGGCTGTGCGCTCCGGTCGGGACTGGAATACTCTATGTCCGCCGCGAGGTCATACCGAGCATCTGGCCTCTGATGGCCGCGGGTGACGGCAAGCGCGGTGACATCCGCAAATTCGAGGAAATTGGAACCCACCCGATCGCACTGCGGGCGGCGGTCGCCGACGCGATTACGTTTCACGAGGAGATCGGGGGAGAACGAAAAGCGGCCCGACTCCGGTTTCTCCGCGATCGCTGGATGCGGGCCCTGGAAAAGGTCCCACGCGTCAAGCTGCTGACCCCTTATGATCCGACGCAGGCCTGCGCTCTGGGTTCCATGGTTCTCGAGGGAAAGGATGCGCGCGAACTCACGACCGAGTTGCAGCAGCGTTGGGGCATTCATGTGCGGCGCCGGCAGGTCAAGGATGAGTTTGAGTGCATTCGGATCACCCCGAATGTCTTCACGAGACTCGATGAGATCGATCTGTTCGTGGAGGCGATTCGTACCCTCGCCAAAGCGTAGTGCGCCAGAGGGGGCGCCGGGATCAATTCGCGGGACTGGCACGATCGGACCCGATTGGGTTCAGGATTGGCAACCGGACGCGCGTCCTGCTTCGGCTGCTCGATCCTTCCCCGATCGAAACGGCTCGAAGAGCCGCGGTGAGCCGGGCGTTCAGTCGCGGATTCGGCCGTACACGCGATCGGCGAAACGCACGTAGGCCTGCCAGTCCGGCAGCAGGATGTCGTGTTCCCCCGGGCGCAGGTGGTAGTGGAGCCGTTGACGGTCGCCTGGGTGGGGGGCATCGAGTGACGGAATTCCGAAAAGTGCGAAAACCGGCTGGGCGAGCTCCAGTGCCATCCGCTCACCGAGAGGATCCGCCCAGGCGTCATCCGAGGCACTGCCCACCGCGATCGCTCGAGGCGCGATGAGCGCGATCAGTTGATGCTGATCCACCGGCAGTTTCGCCTCTCGATCATTGTACGCGCGGAAGTTTCCGCAAAACCAATGGGGAAACCGCGAGTTGATATCCCGGACGGTCTCGCCCGCGATGCGTTTGGACAGGGCGGCTCCGCCGCAACCCGAGTTGTTGGCGATGACCAGCGCAAAACGTGCATCGCGAGCTCCGGCCCAGAGCGCCGCTTTCCCCAGGCGAGAGTGTCCGATCACGGCGACGCGGGCGGAGTCAAGCAGAGGATCGCTCGCGAGGTAGTCCAGCGCCCGGCTCAGGCCCCAAGCCCACGTGGCAATGGCACCCCACTGATCGGCTCCGGGCCCGCGTTGATCCGCCGGGAACAGGCGCTGCATGCTTTGGGGGTAGCTTTCGATGTTTTTGTCCGGGAAGAAATCGTCGCAGCAAAGCGTGGCGACGGCGTACCCTTGCTGGACGATGAAGTCCACCGGCCAGCGACGCTCGTGGCGGCCGCGCTTGTGACCGGCCGGGGCAGCTATCCCGGGGTCCTGAGAGATGGTCCAGTTTCCCCCGCTGTTGAGTCCGAGAAAGATCGGCACGGGCCCCGTGGAGCGTCCCGGCGCTAGGATGAGCAGCTCGGCCGTCGCGATCCCCTCTTCGCTTCGGAACGTCAGCCGCACTTGTTTCCGGCGCAGCGCACCGCCTTCCAGCACGACGTCCTCACGCACATCCGCCGTCATGGGCACCGCCGTGGTTGGGGTGCGGCCGTAGATTTCCCGTTCAAATCGGGAGAGCAGGGCATCGCGTTGTTGCCCGGACCATTCCGCCGCGGTTGCGATAGGGCTGCCGTCGGCGCGAAGAAGTGGGTTTGGCACGGGATGCGTCACGACTCCATCGGTGGAAGCGGCCAGCACGGAAAGGGCGGCGGTGAACAAGACCGAGAGCCCGAGTCGCCTGAGCCAGGGGGCATTGCGCAGCGGGGCTGGAAGGGACTGACTCGCTCTGGGGACGCACGGGCGGCAGGGTGGCATGAGGGGGAAAGGCGTTGACCGGCAAACCCGGCGTTGACGGGCCCGCGAGACGAAGAACCGGCTGCGGGTGGATCCGAACTGAGGGGCGGGACGGTGTGACCACGGTGCCGGGGACGGAGGCACCCTCGCAAGCCCGACCGTCGCATGCGATCGACTTGGGTCGCGTTGCGGTCGGGTGCAGCGCTACCGGCTTTCTTGCGAAGTTTTATTGCAAAACAACATCGTTGATTTCGCGGCTCGACCGGTGTGGTTGCCCGGAGCGGCGGGACGTGGGTGAAACAGGTCGGGCTTTCAAAAAAACACCGCCGCCCCGGTGAAGGGGCGGCGGCGGCAAAGGACGGACGGAGGAGGGAGGGTTTAGGTTCCCATCGCCGGACGCCGGGTGTAGTCGTAAACCGCTGTTGAAATTACGGTTACGCACACATACCCAATGAATGCCGGGAGCAGGAGCTCGGGAACAGCGGCCGTGGTAAGTAGAAAGACCGCAGTGACGGCACCCGCGAACACCAAAGAGTTGAGTCTCTTCATCGTACGAGGGGGTTGATTTGTTGGGAGTATACACCCGTTTCGGCACAAGAGGAGATCTACCGGTGGCCCAGGCCCTGCATTGAAGGCGACTGAATGACAGGGATAAGGCTCCTGCGCCCGGGGCTCCCGGGTATCTTTGCGGAGGAAAAAATGCGCGAACTTACGTATCCTGGCTTGCCACTAATGGATGCGAGAAGCACGGTGACTGTCGTCTAGGGAGAAATGCCTATCTTAAGGTCCAGGATTTTCGGGTGTGCGGCCCTTGTGGTGGTCGCGTGGCTGGCGGGGTGTGCAACTCCGCCCAAGGCACCACCGCCTCCACCTGCTCCGGTCGCGGCCGCGGCACCGGAGAAGCGGCCGGTCACGCTGGCCGACCAGATCCAGGAGGCGATCAGCGCCATTGATGAAGTGCTTGCTGGATACGATGGAGTTTTGGCTCGGATACAGCAGTTTCCCGATGCCAAGGATCCGGCCAAAATCATCGCCGAAGTCGGCACCTATGTCGGGGGCGACCGCCTTTCGGTCAGCGTCGTGCCGCCCGAAACGGAGCTGGTGTCGGGCATTTCCGGCTCTCTCTCGCTCACCTCCTGGCTGGCAATAGCCGAGACGGAACTCCTGACCCGACTGGTGGAGATCTCGCGCCGGCTCATTCACCTCAACGCCCAGACCGCCACGCTGGCCGAGAGTTATGAGCAGGGCCGCACCCTGCAGAAATATGCCGGAAAAATCCGGCGCGAACTCATGCCGCTCATGGCGGATCTGCGACGGCTTTCCGTGGCGGACAAGGCGGATACGACAGCGATTGCAAGCCTGGAGACGGAGACAAAAAAGATCGTGGCGGCGAGCCGGCAGTCCCTGCAGGCACTCGAGAAGGATACGCGGGCAATTGAAAACGAATTGGGAGGACGACAATGACAACGAAAGTACTGGTGAGTCTGGGATCGACCCTGTCCGCGCTGCTGGCGATGGGCGGAGGCGTGGAGGCCTATCAACGTTCGCAGCGCGAGCGCGAGGAGGCACAGCGGGCCACCGTGGTGGCGATGGAACATTTCGAACAGACAATTGGGCGGGCGCGCTCCTCGATCCAGCAGTCGTCCGAGCTTCGCACCGAGCTGATTCAGAAGACGGATTTGTTGCTCAAGGATGTTGCCAACACGGAGAACGAGCTGGTTCAGCATGGCGCCCAGGTCGTCGCGCTGAACGAGCGCCGTGAAGTGGCCCAGGTTCGCCTGAACCGCTACCTGGCCGAGGCCCGCAGTGCGGTGGGACAGGCCACGGACGCGGTGGGGCGCTGCCGGACCATCCTGCTTGAGGACAAGCTTTCCAATGAGCGCAAGGCCGATGTGGAGGCCAATGTGCGCACCATGACCAAGGATGTCCGCGAGATCCACGAACGCCTGCGCCAGCTTGAAGGACTGGGCGCCCGCTGCGACGCGCTTGCCGACCGTTTGCTTGTGTACAACGAAAGTCACCGTGCATCCTTGGATCGCTTGCGGCAGATTCGTCAGGAAACCCAGGAAAAGCTCGATCAGCAGAAGGTCCGTCAGGCGGCGACTGAAGAGGTCGGTGAACGGCTGAAGCGGCTGCAGTCGGAACTCAGTAGCGATCTCAAGGCGTTGCGTCCCGATCCTTGATCGCCGGCGTCAGGGCTTTCCTGACCGTTACGAATGGGAAAATCCTCGGATTGCGGGTTTTTGGTGCTGAATTTGCTGTTGATAGGCGAAGTCCGGGCCGACCAGACTGCAGTCCCACGGGAACCGCCAACAGATACACGCCATGACTAAGAAGAGCATCAAGTCCACGAAGCCTGCCGCCCCACAGGTTAAACCTGTAAAAGTGAGTGTCGCGCCTGCGAAACCCACGGAAGCCAAGCCGGTGAAGAAGGCCGCGGCTCCCAAGAAAAAGGTTTTGGCGGTAAAGCCAAAACCTGTTCCCGTCCCCGCGCCCGCCGCGGTCGCGGCACCGGCCGCAGCGGCGACGATTCCTTTGGAGGTGACGATCACCGCGCTGATCGACATCGGATTTGGAAATCAATTGTTCATCCGGGGCGAGGGCGCAGGCCTGAGCTGGGATTCAGGGCTCGCGCTCGAGTGCGAGTCGGACAACCGCTGGTCGCTCAAGCTACCCTCGAAGGATGGCCCGGTGACGTTCAAGCTGCTCGTCAATGACCTGACGTGGAGCGCGGGAGAGAACTTCCAGGTGGCTCCCGGCGGGACAGTGGTCGTCACGCCGGTGTTCTAGCCGATTCGCGAGTCAGGGTTTGCTCAGGTACTTGTTGACGTCCTCGCTCTTGAAGGTCGTCGGCTTGAGCTCGAGCTTGTCCTGTTCCTGCTCGGTCAGCTTCGAAAGATCTTCCGGATGCTGCACGACGTGCGGCGTCAGGAAGATGAGCAGCTCGGTCTTGTTGTTCTGCTTGATGGTACGCTTGAAGGCGTGACCCAGGATCGGAATGTCGCCGAGCAGAGGCACCTTGCTGTCCGTGTTGGTGGTTTGATTGGAAATCAGCCCGCCGATCACCACCGTGCGGTCGCTCGGAGTCACCACGACCGTGTCCGCGGATCTTTTGTCGATCACCGGCGTGTTCACGGTGTCCGAGATGGCCACGGTGCGATCGCTCAACGCAGAGATTTCAGGCGTGACAATCATCTCCACCAACCCTTCGGAGGTGATGAACGGGGTGACCCGCAGGATGATGCCGATGTCCTGATACTGGACCGTGTTGGTTGTCTGACCCGTGTCGCTGATCCGTGAATTGGTGATGAACGGCACTTCCTGACCCACCATGATGGTGGCCTGCTGGCTGCTGCGCGCGAGGATGGAGGGGCGAGAAAGGATCTCGGTTTTGCCCACCTTGGAGAGCGCGTGAATCGTCGCGTTGATGTCGGTGTTGACCAGGTTGTAGAACCCGCCGGTTTGGGGTGCGCCGAAGAGGGTGGTCGCGGTCGAGGTCAGGTTGTTGCCCAGTTCGCTGCCCATGTGGGAGAGTTCGGTGCCGAGGTCGAGGTCCTTGTTGTGGGTGACCTGGAGGAAGACGACATTGATCAGAACCTGAGGCTTGGGGCGGTCGAGACTCTCGATCACCTGTTTGATATTCTCGTTGGTCTCGTCGTCGGTGACAACGATGATGCGGCGCGTCTCGGCGTTGCTCGTGATCGTGGCGTCGCCCAGCATGGTCGAGTTCTGATACTGCCGATCGCCGCCGGTGCGGCCCTGTCCACCCGAGCGATTTCCGGTATTGGACTGGGTGTTACGCCGGTTGTTATTGTTGTTGTTGGAATTGCGATTGGTCGTCTGCGCCTGCAGTGTCAGGCTGACGGCGGCGAGCGCCAGGCAGGCGGCGGAGAATCGTGGAAAGAGGGAACGCTTCATGACGTGGTACGAAGAGGAGGATGGGGAGGCGCGGGTGGACTCAGCGCGGGGCGCCCGAGGTGTTGTTCATGAAGTTGCCGCCGGTCTGCTGGTTGTTGCTGGCGGCGCGGCTGCTCAAAGGATCCGACTGATTGGACGAGGAACTGCGGGTTCCATTGACCTGGAAGAGATCGCGCAGGACCGACTCTACCTGCTGCACGTCGGCGTTCTCCAGGGTGTAGACAAACACCTTTTGTTTGCGTGCGCTGCTGGAGTCGAGCTGGGCGACGATTTCGGCGATCTGGAACATCAGGTCCTTCGACGCCGTGACGATGACCGACTGCGTGCGCGGATCGGCGACGGCGGTGACTGGAGTGGCGTTGCTGCTGCGCGAGGTGCTGTTCCGGCCATTGCGTCCGCCGCCTCCCTGGCCGCCACCGCGTGCGGCAAAGGCCGCGGCCATGCCGGGAGGCATGCCGGGGAAGGAAAACCCACCGATGGTTGCATTGTTGTTGCCGCCTCCGGTGGCGGAGGTGGCGGGGAAGAGACTCGTCAGCATCGTCGCCATTTCGTTTGGATCCGCGTTCTCGAGCTTGAAGATCCGAAGCGTCGAGTCGCTCTGCACCGAGAGATCCAGCGCCGACACGATTTCGACAATATGTCGCACATTCAGGTTGGTGTCGGTGACCACCAGAGAGTTGCTGTCCTCATTCGCCGTCAGCGTGGCGCTGGAGGGCACGAGCGTAGCGATGTCCGTGGCGACCTTGGCCGCGGTGATATGACGCAGGGGAATGACCTGCATGACCATCTCGGCGTTGGCGGGGATCTCACGGGGATCGTTGCCGGTGCGAATGGGAATGTTGCGTTTCTTGGCATCGTCCTTGGAAGCCACGACCAGGGTCCTCCCCTGAAGGGTGGCGGTGTATCCATTTTTGTTCAACGCGAGGTTGAGCAACTGGACGGCCTCCAGCTTGGAGACAGGCTGGCTGCTCCACATGTCGATGGTGCCGCGCACCGGCGTCTCCAGGACTATGACGAAACCGGCGGCCTCGCTCAGGTAGTTGAGCACGGACTCGAGGGGAGCCCCACGGAAATTGAAGCGCAGTCCGGCGTCGCGGGCTTCGCCCGGAGCGGGGGATGCGTCCGGGACGGCCGGAGTCTGGCCGGTGCAGAGGAGTGGGAGCACGGCGAGGCCGGCCCAGAGACGGGGAGAGAGGAGGGACGTTTTCATTCCTTAAGCTGTTTCTGGCGTTTTTCCATGAGTCGCCGGAGGGCATCCGAGGCATTGGCCGGGACGGCGGCGGTGGGACGTCCGGAGTCGGCGGACGGAGAGCTGACGATGTTCGGCAGGGGAGCTGGGGCGGCGGCGATCTTCCAGGTGCCGCCGGGGCTTCGGCGCAGTTGATCCGTCACCCGCAGGGAGATGCTCCCGTCGGGACCCTCGAAGGTGGCTCCCTTGGCGTCGATGGACTTTATCGTGTGATCGGCAATCTTTCCACCCACCGGCAGGACCTGGCGGAAATCCGGACGGCTGCCATCAAAGAACACGTAGGTGCCCTTCTCGTACTGGAGCGTGCCGACCAGTGTGACCACCTCGTCGCTCGGCGTGGACGCCTCGGGGCTGGCCGTGCGTGTTACTCGCGGGAACCGGTTGGGATCGAATATATTGCGTTCCCCGATCACGCGAAAGGCGTCAAAGGTGTCGGCGTTGCCGGCGGCCGGCGCCGGGCGCTGGGCCAGCGCGGACAGGGTGATGAGCGCGGAGGGAATCACCGCGGCGGCGAGCCACCGGAAAAGGACGAGGGGTGCGCGGTGCATCATGGTTTTGCCTCCAAAGGAACGAGGCGGAGCCCGGTCACCACCAGGCCGAGCGAAAGGGTCTGGCCCTGCTCGTCGCGCGAGGAGAGTTCAATCGAGTCGATCCGCAGCGCCAGAGGCGAACGCTCGACCTCGTGGATCAGCCGGGTGAGGTTGGCCAGTGGACCGGAGGCGTCGACCCGACACTCCAGCAGGGAGTACTTCGTGTTTGCGCCGCGTTTCCACTGCGGCTTGATCGATGCGACTTCGATGCGACTTGACCGTCCCCACTGGTCGAAGGCGGTTAATACGGTCTGCTCAGCGGTGGCGGCGTCGGCGGGCAGGCTTCCGGACTGGATGGTCTTCCAAAGACTCTCGGTCCGGTCCTTGCGCTCGAGCACACCGCGACCGGCGGCGATGGAACGCTGAAGCGTGGCGACTTCCGCCGCCCGCAGTTTCCAGTGATCTGCGAGCGGCCCGATCACGAGCCGATCGAGGACGAGCAGCCCCACAGCCACGCCGGCCACGATGAGAAAGAGACGTTGTCGTTTTGGCATGCTCATGAGCTGGGACTGCGAGCGAGTTGAAACGAGAACGTGAACTGGGCCGGCGACTTGCCGCGAATCTGTTCGATCTTGAGATTGGTGACCTGCGGCCGCTGGCGCAGGCGATCGAGGGCGCTGAGCAGCGCCGAGTTTTCTCGGGTGGAACCGGTGACAGTCACGGTGGAATGCCCTTTGATTTCGATCGACTTGGCGGTGACGGCACCCGTCTCCGGGAACACTTCAGTGACGAGTTTCAGGGTGGAGAGGGTGGTGAACGACGTGTCGTGCCAAGGGCGAAACTCCCGAATGCGGTCCTGCACGGCATTGAGCGCCTGCACGCTTTCCTTCATGCCGTTCCATTCCGAACGCAGCGACCAACTGCGGTACTCCTGCCAGGCCAGAGCCCCGGCGATGGCCAGCAGCGCAGCGGCCGCGGCGGCGCCGATCATTCCCAGGCGGCGGGCATTGTAGCGATGGACCCATTGACGCCAGCGGCTTGGTCGGGGCGGCAAAAACTCCGGCAGGCGAGGACGCTCGGAAAGCCAGCGCAGCGCGAGACGCTCGGGAAGTGCGGACGGGGCGCTGTCGTGGCTTTCAATCCGCACGGCGGCAAATGCCGGCAGTCCAGTCAGGGTGGACGCCAGCCGGCCGGCCTCGGTGCCCGGGGCGAGGATGCGAATCGTGCCAAGCCGGCTTCTCAAGGCGGTCGGGAGGTCCTCGAGGGTGATTCGCAGTTCGCGCGCGAGCGCAACCGGGTCATCGAAATGACCATCGAGTGCGCGCACTTGCAGCAACTCACCGGCAACCGTGAAGACGGTCGAGACGGAGCTGCCAGTCTGGACCACCAGGAGACGGCCGTTTTCCAGTTTTCCCACATCCTCCGCTTCGATCAGCGAAGCGAGAGTCAGGGTCATGCTGGAGGGACGCAGACCGGCTTCCCGAAGAATGGACTCCAGCCTTACCACCTGCTCGGTGCGCAGACCGAACTGAGTGACAAAGCGGATACCGTCCACGGTGGTGCCGGATTGCACGATTTGCAGCTCGCCCGGGTCGCAGGGAAAACCCTTTTCGGCCTCGAGGGACAGAAAACTCTGCCGATCCGCCTCCGGCAGGTCGGGTTCGATGGAGGCCACACTCATGACCCATTCCGCCGGCAGCCCCACGACGCACCGCCGCGTACGCGAAGGAAGCGAAGCGAGTCGCTCCTTGAGTGCCCGGCCGAGCTCGACCGGATCTCCGCTGGCGACGTCAAACGGAAGCGTGACGCCGGGCGAGGGCTCGCTCCCTGACTTCTGGGCGCCTCGCTCGACGAGGTGCAGCGCCTTGCCCTCGACGACGAGGCCGAGCGTGGAGGGAGGATGGGAGGGACCTGGCCACTTCATTCGATGTTTCTCCTGGGGTGTCAAAGGGTCATGGGAGCGTGGCCGAGTCGAGCGCCACCGCGCCCAAGGCCCAGCCGAGACCGGACAGGTCCTGGCGGTAGACCATGCGAGGCGCGCCCTGGCTGAGGTCAAACACCGTGCGGAGGCGGGCGTAGCCGCGGCCGTGTGGTCCGACCGCCACGATATCGGCGGAGTACTGGTAGGATTGGCCGGTGATGAAGGGTCCGGCTTGCACCAACGAGGCCGGGTCCAGCGCCTCCAGGAGCCAGGCGATGGAGGTCAAGCCCTCGGGGTGGCTGAGCCGGTAACTGATCAAGGCTGGGGCCTTTTCCGGTCCGATGCCGGGTATGCAGGCGAGCACCGTTTCAGGGGCCGTATTGACATTGATCAGCCCGCGTACCACCGCGGCCGTAGAAGCGGTGACGTCGGCCTGAATACGCTCAAACTCCGCGGCGGTGATGCGACTGCGCACCATGAACTCGGCAACGCTTCCAAGCTGCTGTCCTTCGATTGGGACCATCAGCTCAGCCGCGCGCGTCGCGCCAAACCGATCGACCAGAAGTTGGTTGAGACGCTGGCGGCTGGGTACGGCGCCGACATCGACCCGGCGTGAGCCATCGCTCCGGGTGTTGGGCTGCGCACTGTAGACCGTGACAAAGTCGAGCAGTCCGCGACGCAGGATGCCATTGCGGTCGTCCACGGGCAGTGAGGCATCACCGTCGTCTTCGTTCGGATCGAGCACGCCATTGCGGTTGAGGTCCTCGCCGAAGAGGAGGTCGAGGGTGGCGCCATAGACGAGCCGGAGTTCATCCACGGTCTCGAACGGGGCATTCTTGGCCCGGCGCGGCGGCGTGAGTCGGGAATAGGTTTCGTCCTCGGCGCCGTTCTCCGTGACGTTGGCATTGGTGTCGCGCCAGTCGATGATCGCGCCGGCGAGCTCCGGTGTCATGTATGGGAGGGCCTCCAGCATGCCGCGGGTGGCGGTGTTCAGGTTGATCTTGGAGGCTTCGTCCACGAGGTTGAACACCGGTTCGTCGGTCGGTTCGATGTCCGGATCGCGGCCGAGGATCCAGAATGTCGCATCTCCCACCGGCAGCGCTTGTGCCTCGTAGTCGGTCGAAAGAGGGCGGGTGCCTCCCGTCGCATATTGGCCGAGCACATACGCAACATACCGTGCTCCGCCATCGGCCGCCTCCCGTGCGGAAAGACTGACGACGCGGTTGTCGGCCGCCCGGAGCTCGGAGCTCATGGAGTGCGCAAAGTACAGGACAAGCGCGACGACGCCGAAACAGACCCAGAGCACGATGATGAGCACGGATCCACGGGTGTGCATCCGTCCAACCTGGGGGAAGACATAGCAGGGGGCCCTCATGGCGTGGCGGGGGCCAGGGTGGCGGCAGCGGTTGCCGGTAAAGCCACAAGCACCGGGACAACGAGTTCGACCGGCTCCGGCGCCGCCGCGCCATCCTCTGACGGGGCGCGTTGCAGGAAGAAGCGGATCGCCGTAGGCACCGTCGCACTCGTGGTCGAGTCCCAGGTCTGGGTCCACTCGTAGCCGTCGAAGAATTCGAACCCGGCCAAGGTGATGTTCTGGAGCAGGATGACTTCCTCGGACGTGTCTTCCAGGGCAGGAAGCAGGTTCCGCGAAACGGAGCGCACCAGATCGCCGGTTCCGCCGGAGCCCAGATTTGAAGGAGAGAGGTAGTAGGAGACGCGTTGCACTTCGGCAAACGGCGTCCAGGCGTCAATCCGCCCGCTGGCCGTGTAGAAATCGGGACCGAGCTTTTCCCCCGCGACGGTGGACATCAGGCCGAGCGACAGATCGGTTTGCAGGGTGCCACTGAGTGTGCCGCCTGGTAGCATCAGCCCGGTGAGATCCCGCTCGACGATGTCGAGGGCGCGATGGAGGGCGAGATCCGCTTCGGTGCGTTCACTCGTTGTATTGCGCAGACGGAGTGCGTTGAAAAACACAGCCTGGATCGCAACGATGACCACGGCGGAAATGGCGGTGGCGAGCAGCACCTCGATCAAGGTGAAGCCGCTGTTCCGGACTGGGGTCACGTCCCCGGACGGGCGTGCGGAGCGGGGGGCACCAGGGAGAAATAACCGTGAGGATGGCATGGCTCAGGGTTGAACACCGGCGGAGGAGGTCGCCGCGGTGGCGTCGGAGGCGGGATCGTGGAGGGTGCTGACGCTGACTTCGAAGGCGTCGCCCTGGACTTCGAATGTCACGTGCACGGTCACCACGTCGAGGGCGTCGATCGACCACGGCGCGGTTTCCATTCTCCAGGTGAAGCGCTGCGTGTCCTCGGCTGCGGAGCCGCTTTGCCCGGAAGCGAGAACCTGTCCCGTGACTATCAATTCGTTGAGAACGCGCTGCGCCACCCGTGCAGCCGCCGCCTTGCGCTGGCCGAGGCTGCCGGCGCGGCTGGCAATGCTCATGCCGCCCAGGGCCACCGGGATCACGATGGCCATGAGAGTGAGGGCGGCGAGCACCTCGGCGAGCGTGAACGCCCGTACGCGTGATTCAACGCGGGAGGAGTTCGGATTCATGAACCAGTTCGTAGGCGAGACCGTTGGAGGTGGGCACGAGACAAAGCGCGCCCTCGTCCGCCTGTCGCACCGTGACGCGGGAAACGCTGGAGGGATCGATGAGACCGTCGGGAAGGAAAAGGATGCCGTCGCGCGTCGTGCTGGCAGGACGCGCCGCGGTGACTTCTTCGTACGGGATGGCATCGGCAGGGGCCTGGGTCTCGATGGCCAAATCCTGGTCGATCTGGTACTCGATCAGACGCTCGCTATTCCGGGCGAAGCCCGCTTCGGTCTCGAGCCCGTAGGATCCCGCGGTGACGTCAATCCACAGGCGCACCGGCACGCCCTCCGCAGCGGCGCGACTGGCGCCGTAGTGGGTGAGCGAGAGCAGGCGTCGCGCCTCCTGATCGAGTGCCCGGCCGCGGAAGAACGAGGCCATGCGGGGAGCCGAGAGGCTGGCGGCGATGGCAAGCAGGGCCATGACGAGGATGAGCTCGATCAGGGTGAAGGCCCGACGCGGTGCGACGTCAGCGTCCGGATACGGTGCCGTTGACAATGTCATCCGCAGTGTTGGTCTGCCCGTCCGGCCCGGAGGAGCGCAGATCGTAGCCGCTGGGGTTCACCTTGCCGGGGAACTCGTACAGGTAGGGGTGCCCCCAAGGATCCATCGGGATGTCGCTCTTCAGGTAGGGTCCCCGCCAGCCGTTCACATCGGACGGGGCGGAGACGAGGCTGAGCAGTCCGTTGCTGCCCGACGGGTAGCTGCCCGTATCCACCTCGTAGGAGTCGAGGGCGGTGCCGAAGGTGGCGATCTGAGTCTGGGCGGCGGTGACGCGGGCCTGTTCCGTGCGCCCGGTGAACTTCGGCAGCACAAGCGCAGCCAGGGTGCCGAGGATGACCAGCACGAGCAGCAGCTCGACCAGCGTGAAGCCGCGACGGGAATGGAGGGGGCGAGGGTGGCGTGTGTTCATGACGAAAATCAGCGAATATGGTCCTGCAGGGAGAAGATGGGGATGAGCATGCCGATGAAGATGGTGCCGACGAAGGCGGCGATGAGGAACAGGAGCACGGGTTCAGCCAGGGAAACCACGGTCTTGAGCTGCCGGTCGAGATCGGCCTCGGTCGTGCCGGCGATCCGCACGAGCTCCTTGTCGAGACGCCCGGATTCTTCCGCCACCGAGATCATTTCGATCACCGCCCCGGGAAAGAGCGCGCGATTCCGTGCCAGGCTGGTGCCGAGCGGTTGTCCCTCCTTCACCCGTTCAATCGAGTCGGTCACGGCGTCGACCAGGATCTGGTTTCCGATCGAACGCCGGGCGACATTGAGCCCCTGGATCAGGGGGACTCCGGCGCCGATCAGCGTGCCCAGCATTCGGCAGAACCGAGCCATGGCATACTGTGCGATGAGGGGGCCGACCGCGGGGAAGCGCAGCAGGAGTCCCTCCCACGAGCGTCGCCCCCGATCCGAGGCGAGCCACCCACGCAGGGCGAAGACAATTCCGCCTGCGACCACGGCCACGATCAGACCGTAGTTCCGCACGAGTTCACTGGCGGATACGATCACCTGGGTGATAAGGGGCAACTCGGCGTTGAAGCCCTTGAAGACCAGCTGAAACCGCGGGATGAAGAACACCAGCAGGAAGATGATGACTGCGAGGGCGAGGACGAGCAGCACGGCGGGATAGACCAGCGCGGCGAGCACCTTGGATTTCAGCTCCTTCTCGCGGGCTTGGAAGTCGGCGATCTGAGCGAGGACCACGTCGAGAAACCCGCCGGCTTCACCGGCCTCGACCATGGCAACGTAGACGCGGGGGAAGGTTTCAGGCGAGCGGGCCATGGCGGACGACAGCGACATGCCGTCGACCACCAGATCGTGGATCTCCTTCCACTTGGCCTTGGCGACCGGGGCGACCGCCTCGCGATGCAAGATGACCAGGGCGCGGCTGAACGGCACTCCCGCCGCGAGCAGGCTGGAGAGCAGCCGGGTGAAATTCTCCAGCATGCGGGCTGTGATCCGTCCCGACCCGGGCAGGCTCCATCCCGAACGCGCCGGGGAGTCCGAGGCGGACGCGACGGTCCGCGGGCCGCGCCCGTTGGTTTTGGCCGGGGCGGAGGTCGCCGCCTGCTCGGTCAGTCGGACCGGTCGGAGTCCGCGCCCTTCAATCTGCTGCATGGCCTGATGACGACCACCGGCCTCGACCGTGCCTTCCACGAGCGAACCATCGGACTGCAACGCCTTGTAGGTGAAAGCGGCCATCAGGAGGAGCCCGGCTCAGGGGAGGTCGCGCGCCGCTGGTTGAACTCGTCGGCGGGAGTGACGGAAAGGACTTCGTCGAAAGTGGTTTCCCCCGACTCGACCAGGCGTCGACCGTCTTCGGCGAGCGTGCGCATGCCGGCGCGGCAGGCGGTATCACGCAGGGTGTCGATCGAGGCGGCGCGGAGAATGAGCTGCCGGATCTCGGCGCTGGTGTCCATCCACTCGAAAATTGCGCGCCGCCCGTGGTATCCGGTCTGCCGGCACTCGCGGCAGCCGACAGCCCGGTAGACCGTGGCGCTGGCGGAGATTCCGAGTTCCTGCTTGAAGGCGCGGGCCGTGGGCGAGTCATCCGGAGCCTTGCAGTGCGGACAAAGCAGCCGCACCAGGCGCTGGGCGAGCACGGCCTCGAGGGATGAGGCGACCAGGTAGGGTTCGACGCCCATGTCCACCAGCCGCGTGATCGCACCCGGCGCGTCGTTGGTGTGAAGGGTGGAGAAGACGAGGTGACCGGTGAGCGAGGCCTGCACCGCGATCTGGGCCGTCTCCTGGTCGCGGATTTCGCCGATGAGGATGACATCAGGATCGTGGCGGAGGATGGAGCGCAGGCCACGGGCGAAAGTGAGTCCTGATTTTTCAGATACCTGGATCTGGTTCACCCCGCGCAGCTGGTACTCGATCGGATCCTCGATGGTGATGATCTTGCGCTCGGCATCGTTGATTTCCTGCAGCGCGGTGTAGAGCGTGGAGGTCTTGCCGCTCCCGGTCGGTCCGGTGACGAGCACGATGCCGTGGGGGAGGCGGAGCACCCGCTCCAGACTGGCTAATTCGCGTTGGCCCATGCCGAGGTCACGGATGCCGCGCAGCGTGGCGTTCTGGCGCAACAGGCGCATGACGACGGCTTCGCCGTGCAGCATGGGAATGATGGAGACACGGATGTCGACCTCGGCGGCATCGATCCGAACCTTGATCCGGCCGTCCTGGGGAAGGCGCTTTTCGGCGATGTTGAGGTGACTGAGAATCTTGACGCGGGCGACTATGGCCGGCTGGAAGCGCTTGATCTGCGCCGGTACCGGCACTTCCTGGAGCACGCCGTCGATGCGGTAGCGGATGCGGAGTTCGTCCTCGAAAGGCTCGAGGTGTACGTCCGAAGTGCGCAGGTCGATCGCGTCCTTGAGCACCTGGTTGACGAAGCGAATGATCGACGCGTCCTCGGCGGCATTGTCGAGGTTGTTGTCGGACGAACCATCGTCGTCGACCACCTGCAGCGCGGTCTCGTCATCCAGGGTTCCGATGGTGTCGGCACCGACACCCAGGTTCTTCTTCAGTTCGCGCTGGACCGACTCCGTCGGCGCGAGGATGGGAATCAGACGAAGCCCGGTGACCGACTTCAGACCATCGAGTCCTCTCGTGGCAAACAGCCGGGCCGTGGCCACTTCAATCGCTCCCGACGGTGCACGACGGAGCGGAAGGATCTCCTCCCGGAGCAGCAACCGGGCGGGAAAGAGGGCGAGGACGGATTTCTCCGGATCGCAGGCCTCGAGATCCGTATACCCCACGCCATACTCGGTCGCGAGCCAGCGCAGCACGGCGGTCTCGCTCAGCTCCGCCGCGGCATCCTGGCGGGCGAGGTAGGCGCGCGCGTCGGTTTCGGTGAGCTGACGAAGAGCGATCAGCCGGACGAGCAGGTCCGGCAGGGCGGGGGCGGCGGACGGGGATGACATTGAACGCGGTTAAGGAAGAAGCCCCGCCATCACCGCGACGGCTTCCTGCCGGAGATTGAGCACGCCGCGCAATTCCTCCTGCGCCTGGACCAGTTTGGCTTCGTTCTCTTTGCGCACCTCGCGCAGCCGTTCGAGCCTGGCCTTAAGTTCAGCCGCCGGAGCGTTGGACTTGATGGCAGCCTGCAGGGCTTCCGTTTCCGGACTGGATCCCATTCCAAGACGGCCACGTTGCGCGCCCATCGCTTCCGTCGGGCGTCCTCCCTGTCCCATCATGGCGCGGAAACCGCCGCCCCCCATCATCGCTCCCATCATGCCAGGGAGGTTGTTCCGGCGCAGTTCGTTCACCTTTTGCATGCGTTCGACGATGATGGCCCACTCCTCGTCGTTTTCGGGCTGAAATTGCTCGCGCAACGCCGTCAGCATGCGGTTGCGCATTTCTTCCGGATTGAAGTCGCGACGATTCCGCCGGTCCTCTTGTCCCGGGGCGGAGGCCGCAGCATCGGTGGCTGGAGCGGAGGCAGGGACGGGCTGAGCCAAGGCCGGGATGGAGAGGGCAATCAATCCCAACGAGGCGGACAGGAAGGGATGACGAAACGCACGGAAGAAGCTATTCATGGCTGGAAGGGGAGGCGGATAGGACTCAAAGAGATGAATTCCGACGAAGCTATGACGCTGACGACCCCCGGCTGGTATCCGACAAAATGCAAAATCGTGTGGGAACTCCCACTGCAGAGCTTGGAGCCAATCCGCCTCGATGGATCCCAAATCGTTTAAAATTAAACAATAGCGCAAGAATGGATCTTCGCTCGCGCAAATCCAAGTTGGGTGCCTGGTGACGCAATTTCCTGGCGGCTTTGCCCGGGGCCCGAAAGCGGCTATTCGATGAAGAATTCGACGGTCGTGATCACTCGCACGACTTTCAGCTCCGGGGAGGCGATGTCACGGTCCTGAATGTCAACCACCCCCTGCATGGCTTTGCGAATGGCTCCGACCTTCGCTTTTGAGTCCTCGGCAAACTTCAGGGCGGCCTGCCGGGCGTTCGCGGTCGCCTCCTGAATCATTTCCGGTTTGATGGCGTTGACGTCATCAAACGAAAACTGGATCCGATTGCCGTAATCCTCGTTCAAGAGCGGCAGCCCTTTGGCGAGAAGGGACTCGGATTTTTGAATGGCGATCTTGACCAGATCGACGTTGCGGCTGCGCACGACCAGCGTGATCACGGCTTGGTAGCGGGGGAGTGTGACTGCATCGTCCCGCCGCCGGGCGCTCAGGGTGTCACGAATTTCCGGCAGGCCATGTGAAATTTCGGAGTCCTGAATCCCGCAGTCCTTCAAAAAGGCGGAGACAATTCCGTTGGCCGATGCCATGGAGGTCTGCAACTCGGATAAGGTTTCGCCGGTTGCGCCATAACGCATCGGCCAGATCACCAACGTGGCCTTGACCTCGCGCTCGGAAAGCCCGCGCACGGTGAAGTAGCGATCAAACTCGCGACCCAGTTTCACTGCACGACCCACCTGGTAACCGAAGATGGCAAGGCCGACAACGAGGAGTACGCCCAGGACGGCGAGCGAACGGGTGGAGATCATGGAGGCGCGAAAAGGACAAGGTGGCTGCCCGCACCCCTCCGCGGTGAAACGATCGCGTTCGCGGCGTGCCGGCTGCACCGACATCACCGGAACCTGTCTGCTGAAACGCAATCCCGGACGTTGGAATTTGGACCGTCGCTCGCCGACGCTCGCGTCACGCGGTTGCGCCCCGCCTGCAGGCTGTCGAGGTGCAGCAGGCCATCTCGCGCCCCTCAGGGCGCGAACGCGGGGGCTTTGACGCGGCGGGTGACTTCGTTCCTGACCTGGGCGAAGTCGTGGTCAACCGGCTTGCCGTCCCTGACCTTCAAGTCGCCGTTGACGTAGACGCGTTCGATGTCCTTGGACGCGCCGACAAAGACGAGGCTGGCATAGGGATCGAAGACGGGTCCGAAGTCGGTGGGATCGACGACGAGGAAATCGGCCCATTTGCCCCGTTCCAGGCTTCCGGCCCGATCACCGATGCCGAGCACGTCCGCCCCTCCGAGTGTGTGCAGGCGCAGCACGTCGTAGGGACTGAGCACCGTGGCGTCCTCGTACTTTGCGCGGACGACATAGAGCCCCATGCGCATGTTTTCAAAGGGATCGGCCCGGTCGGCGCTCGCCTGGCCGTCCACACCCATGCCGACGCGCACACCGGCCTTCAGGTAGGACGGGATGTCGGCGACGCCCGAGGCCAGGCGCCCGTTGGAGAGCGGATTCCAGCTCATGGCGGCGCCGGCGCGGGCCGTTTCCTTCAGCATCCAGGGATCGGTGTGGACAAAGTGCCCGAAGATCACGTTTTTCCGCAGCAAGCCGGAATCGAGAAACCAGCGAAACCGCTGACGCTCCTCGTATTTGTCGGGTGGTGACTCCATGAAGTGAACCTGATTTCCCACCCCGAGCTCGGTCATGACGCCGGATTCTCCGAGGGATTGCTGGGAGCCCGGTGCGAACGCGGCGGCGCCGTTGATCATGACGCTGATCAGACGTTCGCGTCCCGGTTGAGTTTGCGTCCAGGCCATGAACCCCGCCATGCGCTCCTTCGCCTGCGCGATCGTCCAGGTCGGGCTGAAGCGCCCGACGTTGTACCCATGGACAAAACGCACGCCCGAGGCGGTTTCGGCGCGGAACTGTTCCTCGTCGAAGGAGCCCGGCCGGTTCTGCATCGAGTAGTTGAAGTTGTAGACGGAGGTGATGCCGTGGCGCAGGTGATCGAGGGCGCCGTGGAGCGTAAACCAATAGAACGAGGA
This sequence comes from Opitutaceae bacterium, assembly GCA_016794725.1. Classification (GTDB taxonomy): domain Bacteria; phylum Verrucomicrobiota; class Verrucomicrobiia; order Opitutales; family Opitutaceae; genus UBA6669. Next base: position 23,369 of record JAEUGZ010000341.1, read on the forward strand.
CGGGTCGGCGTGAATGGCCTGCTGCTGATAGACTGCCTCGGCCCAGCCCATGAGCGTTTGGTTGTAGGCGAGGCCACGGTAGGCGCTTTGCCACAAGTGGCTGTGCGCGGACGTAAACCCAGGAAGAATCCAGCGTCCTTCCGCGTCATAGACGGCCGCCGCCGCCGCCAAGCTCCCGGCCGCAGGTTCCCCGGCGCCCACGGATTCGAGGGTTCCATCTGACGCCACGATCAGGTGACCGCGAAAAGGTTTCTCCTGGCCCGGTGCAACCGTGAAGAGGATGGCGTTTCGAACCACCAGTTTGGGTTGGGCGGCTTGAACTGAGACCTGGATCCAGAGAAGCAAGCCGAGTGCGATCGACGCGACTCGGCGCAGGTGAAGAAGAGAGTCCATGGGAACGGTTTGCAGCGATTGTCGGGCCCGGAAATGGGACCCCACCAGATTTTCGCCAAAACTACCGCACTTTCATCCCCCGTGAGCGGGCGGTGTGCACAGGATCGGCTGGTGGGAGTACCATGCATCGACTTCGATCTGGCCCGGGCCTTTCCCTCGTGGTGGCGGTTTTGCTGGGAGCATTGCCACTGCGTGCGGTGGAGAGCCTGCTCCTGACTCAGGCGCATCTCCTGCCGGTTGATCCGGCGCAGCCGGCGGCATTTGTCGGTTATCTGCTGGTGGACCGATCCGGAAAGATCGCGGCGATGGCGCCGGGTGATCCTCCGCCCGGACTCAAGGCGGACCGGATGATGGATGTGGGAGGCCGGTTTGTCGCGCCCGGATTCTTGTCGGCGCACAGCCACATTTACATGAGTCCCCTGCGCGGGTTGGGGCACGACCAGACCCTGTACGGTTGGTTCCGCGCCTGGGACCGACTCCTGCGTCACAGCACGGCGGAGGACGTCTACTGGTTCACGCTCCATGGCTCCCTCGATTTCTTGCGTAATGGCATCACCACGGCGTACGACTTTACCTACGGCGGAGTGGTGGGCCCGCCCGCGATTGGAGCCGGTGAAACCGTGGTGGGTCCGCGTTTGAAGGACGGTCCCTTTGAGGAGAACCAGCTGCGGGCCAAAGTGGATGCCGGTCTGCGGTTCGTGAACTCCGTTTCGCTCCCGCCCTTCGGCACGCGGGCCGAGATCAAGGCGCGCTTTGCCCGCCTGCTCGACCATGCAAAGGAGAGGTGGGGCACGAATCCCCTGTACCTCAAGATGGCAATCTCGGGCGCGGTGCAGTTTCAACCGACACGGGAGACGGCGCTGCTCGAAGCCGAGGTGATGCGTGAGTACGGCGTGCTCAATCAAGCGCACTTTCTCGAAAGCCCGGAACGGGTGGCCGAGCAACAGGTGAAATTCAGCTGGTACCAGGAGTCGGGCGCGCTGGGACCGAATTTCATCTTTGGTCACTTCATCCAGACGACGCCGGAGATTGTCCGCATCGCTGCCGCAGCGGGGGCTTCCATGAGCTGGCAGCCTACCAGCAACAGCCGACTGGCGTCAGGCGTGGCGGACATCGTCGCCTATCGCAAGGCGGGCATGAAGGTGGCGGTCGGACTCGACGACCAATCGTGCACCGACATCTCGGATCCCTTCCAGAACCTGCGCATCGGCATGGCGCTGATCCGCACCCACTACAAGAGTGCGGC
>JAEUGZ010000346.1 GCA_016794725.1 Opitutaceae bacterium
GGTATTGGATAGTTCAGTTTCCAGATTCGATCGCTGGCTTCTGGATCGTGGATTCTGAATTCCGAATTCCCCCTTCACTCTTCCCGGCACCTGCTAGATCGCGAGCAGGAGCCGGGCTGGGTCTTCGATGGCCTGCTTGACCTTGACGAGGAAGGTGACGGCTTCCTTGCCATCGACCAGGCGGTGATCGTAACTCAGTGCCAGATACATCATCGGTCGGATGACCACCTGTCCGTTGAGGGCGACCGGGCGTTCCGTGATGGCGTGCAGACCGAGGATGGCGCTCTGGGGTGCATTCAGAATCGGCGTGGAAAGCATCGAACCGAAGATTCCGCCGTTGGTGATGGTGAAGACCCCGCCTTCGAGGTCGGCCAGGGTGATCTTTCCGTCGCGGGCCTTCTTGGCGGCGTCGCCAATGGCCTTTTCAATGTCCGCCATGCCGAGTTGGTCGGCGTTGCGGATGACGGGGACCATCAGTCCCTTTTCCGTCGAGACCGCCACCCCGATGTCGAAGTAGTGATTCTGGATGATCTCGTCGCCCGCGAACTGGGCATTGATGGCCGGGACCTCCTTCAGGGCGTTAACCACCGCCTTGGTGAAGAACGACATGAAACCCAGCTTCAGACCGTTCTTCTTGACGAAGTCGTCCTGGTACTTGGCGCGCAGTCCCATCACGGCAGACATGTCGACCTCGTTGAAGGTCGTGAGCATGGCGGCTTCGTGCTGGGCCTGCACCAGCCGTTCGGCGATGCGCTTGCGGAGCGGGGTCAGCTTCCGGCGTGATTGGCGGGCGCCAGCCGGTACGGCGGCCAGTGGAGCGGGGGCAGGTGCCGGAGTCGCAACGACGGGTTTCTCCTCCCGCTTTACCTCCGTTTTCGGTGCAACTTCCGCGGCGGCGAGCACATCGCCTTTGGTCACACGTCCCGCCTTGCCGGAGCCGGTGAGCGTGGACGGGTCGATTCCGGTTTCCTCGGCGACCCGGCGCACGGCCGGAGAGGAGGGGTGTCCCGACGTAGACGGAGCCGCGGGAACGGCCTTGGCTGCCGCATCGGCCGTCACGGGCCCGGAAGCCGGCGCCGGAGCGGCTCCGGTGGCGGCTGGATCGAGTGTGGCCACGACCTGGCCGATCTTCACCTCGGTGCCGGGTGCGACCTTCAGCGTGATACGGCCGGCCGCTTCGGCGGTGCCTTCGGAAGTGATCTTGTCGGTCTCGAGCTCAAAGAGCGCCTGGTCCTTTTTGACCGTGGCGCCGTCGGCTACGTGCCACTTGGAGAGGATGCCGGTGCTGATCGATTCACCCAACGGTGGGATTTTGACGTCAATGGAGGCCATGGAGAGGGATGTCGTAAGGTGGGGAGAGAAGGAGCGCCCCGCGAACCGCGGGGCGGACGGGTGGGTTAGAGCGTGAAGGCGGCTTTGAGAAAGTCGGCCAGTTCGATGCGATGGAGGGCGAGTGCGCCGACGGCGGGAGAGGCGGCGGAGTCGCGGCCGGCGTAAAGGGCTTTGCGACCGAAGATTTCTTCGAGAGACGGAGCCAGGTGGGACCAGGCACCCATGTTCTGGGGTTCTTCCTGAACCCAGATCAGACGGCTGCCGACGTGCTGCTTCGCGAGTTCGGCGAGGCGTTCCGTGTGCAGGGGATAGAGCTGCTCGACGCGCACAAGGGCGGTGTCGGTGATGCCGTGCTTTTCCCGATAGTCGGCGAGGTCGTAGTACACCTTGCCCGAACACAGGATGAGCCGTGCGGCCTGTTTCGGGCCGTGCGGGTCGTCGATGATCTCCTGGAACGAACCGCTGGTGAATTCCTCGATCCGGGAAACGGCGCCGGGGTGGCGCAGCAGGGATTTCGGGGACATGATGACCAGCGGTTTCAGGAAATCGCGTTTCATCTGCCGCCGCAGCACATGGAACAGGTTGGCCGGCGTGGTGATGTTGGCCACCTGGATGTTGTTCTCGGCGCAGAGCTGGAGAAAGCGTTCGAGCCGGGCTGAGGAATGCTCCGGACCCTGGCCTTCATAACCGTGGGGCAGAAGGAGCACGATGCCGGAGGTGCGCTGCCATTTCGATTCCCCGCTGACGATGAACTGGTCGATCACGACCTGGGCCCCGTTGGCAAAGTCGCCGAACTGGGCTTCCCACATCAGCAGCATCTGCGGGTAGTCGAGCGAATAGCCGTAGTCGAAACCCAGCACGGCGGCTTCGGACAAAAGGGAATTGTAGACACAGAATCGCGCCTGTTTGCCCTCGTCGAGGTGGTTGAGCGGAGTGAAGCGCTCCCGCGTTTCATAGTCGTGCAGCACGGCGTGGCGGTGGCTGAACGTGCCGCGTTCGCAGTCCTGTCCGCTCAGACGCACCGGGGTGCCGTCAAGCAACAGGGTGGCGTGGGCGAGCGCTTCGCCGAGCGACCAGTCGACGGGACCTCCGTCCTTCAGCGCCTGGGTGCGGGTGTCAAGCAGCCGCTTGATCTTCGGGTTGACCTTGAAGCCGGCCGGCAGCGTGGTGAGGCCGCGAATCGCCTTGGCGATCATTTCGGCGGATACGCCGGTTGGTACCGCGGCGTGGCTGTAGGCGGGCTGGAAGACGGCGGTGGAGCCGGCGAAGCGCGCCTGCGGATTGGCGGCCGCGGCCTTGGCCTTGCGTTTGGCGGTCTTCTCCGCTTCGCGCAGCTTGGCCTTCTCGAGGTCGGCCTCGAGTGCGGCCATGTATTCGGCCTTGATGGCGTCGCATTCGGCCACGGTGTGGCTGCCTTCGTTGATCAGCTTTCCGGTGTAAAGTGCGGAAACCAGCGGATGGGCCGCGATCGTGCGATAGAGGGTCGGCTGGGTGAAGGCGGGCTCGTCGGCCTCGTTGTGGCCGTGCCGGCGGAAGCAGTACATGTCGATGACGACATCCCGCTGGAACTTGACGCGGAACTCCAGCGCCAGGCGGGCGACCATGCAGACTGCCTCGGGGTCGTCGCCGTTGACGTGAAAGATCGGCGCCTCGATCATCTTGGCGACGTCGCTGCAGTACCGCGTCGACCGGGCGTCGCTCGGCAGCGTGGTGAATCCGATCTGGTTGTTGATCACGATGTGCAGGGTGCCGCCCGTGCGGTAGCCTGGCAGTTGCGAGAAATTGAGCGTCTCGGCCACGACACCCTGGCCGGCGAAGGCGGCGTCACCGTGCACGAGCAGCGGCAGGACACGACGGCGCTCGGTGTCGCCCCGGATGCGCTGGCGGGCGCGGGCCTTGCCCTCGACCACGGGATTGACGATCTCGAGGTGGGACGGGTTGGCGGCAAGCCGGACTTCGACCTTCTTGCCCGAGGCGGTGTCGAGCAGTGATTCGTATCCGAGGTGGTACTTCACATCGCCGTCGCCCGCGACCGTCTCGGGGATGTAGTTTTCTGAAAACTGCTCGAAGAGCACTTCGAACGGCTTGCGCAGGATGGAGGTCAGCACGTTGAGCCGGCCGCGGTGGGCCATGCCCATGACAATTTCCTCCACGCCCACTTCCGGCGAGTGTTCGACCACCGTGTCGAGCGCCGCGATGAAGGTCTCACCGCCCTCGAGTGAGAAGCGTTTCTGGCCGACGTACTTCGTGTGCAGAAACTTCTCGAACAGTTCCGCCTTGTGCAGGCGGCGAAGGATGCGGGTCTTTTGCTCCTTGGTGAAATGGGGCTGGTTGCGGCTGGGCTCCATCCGGTCCTGCAACCACCGGCGAATCTCCGTTTCCTGAATGTGGATGTACTCGACTCCGATCCGTCCACAGTACGTCTGGCGGAGGCTGTCGATCATGTCCCTCAGCCTCATCTGCCGGACGTTCAGGTAGTGTCCTACGTCGTAGACCTTGTCCAAGTCGTCCTCGGTCAGTCCAAATTCCGAAAGGGCCAGTCGAGGGGAGGGTCCCGGAGGTCCCGACAGTGGGTCGAGGTGCGCCTGGGTGTGACCAATGGCGCGGTAGTGGTAGATCAGACTGTGCACCTGCGACTGCTTGAGGCTGTCGCTCGCATCGACGGTCGCGGTCGGCGTGCCGGGAGCGGCCGGTGTCCGGGGCGCGCTGCCATTTCCGGTGGTGCCCAAGGTAAATCCTTGGAAAAAGGCGTGCCACGTCGGATCGACGGAGTTGGGATTCTGGAGCCACGCGGAATAGGCCGCGTCGATGACGTCGGCATTGGCCCGGGTAGGCAACGTGAAGGAGTTCATGGATTGAGATTAGAAAACGAACCCAGCGAACACAGGCAAACACCTGCATCCGCTGGGAACGTTACAAGCAGAGCTTCTCTCACCCTTGCGAAAGCAGCCCCCGCAGGCAAGCCCGCCACCGGGATCGGTCGGAGGATTGAAAACTCGCTTACTTCGGGTAGAGTCATCATTAGCACCGGGTCATTCGCATTTCCCTTCCATGGAGCAAGAGATCAAAGCCACGCTAATAGGCCTCCTCGATCGCATTAAGCAAGCGGATGGTCCCGGCATTGGGGCCAGCCTGAGCAAGCTGGACGAGCTGCTGGCTCAGGGGCGGGGACACCTTCATCCGCAATTGATTCACTTTTTGGAAGGCCGGAGCTACGCCAAAGCCGTGGCGTGGCTGGGGGGAGAGGGCGGAATTCCGGTCGGAACCTGTCGTGGAGGGAATAATTAGCCATGGCTTCAGCCAAGAAGCTCACCACCGAGGGTGGGGCGCCGCTCGCTCAAAACCCGTTCGCTTCGCTCTCGGGCTTGACCGTTTCTGCGGTGCCGGTCCGGGCAACGGCTCCGGCCCCCGCGCCGGCCCGGACCTCTGCACCCGACGTGGAGGCGCCGAACCGGGGCCGGGTCGATATTCTGCGCACCACCGCCGGGCGGGGTGGCAAGACCGTGACGGTGGTGCAGGGGTTTACCGGCATTGGTTTGCCTGAGAAAGAGCTGCTGGCAAAGAAGATGCAGAAGCGGTGCGGCTGCGGAGGCACTGTCAAGGAAGGCCGGATCGAGATCCAGGGCGATCAGCGCGATGCCGTGGCCGAGGTCCTGAAGGCGGCGGGATTCCGACCGGTATTTGCCGGTGGATAGAGACCTAGTCCGTCCGCCTTCGATGTCTCTGGACCCTTCGCCCGACCTGCGTCCCCGGGTCACCGTGCTGTGTGGTTTTCTGGGAGCCGGAAAGACCACCCTGCTCAATCACCTGCTGACTCAGGTGGAGGGGTCGCGCTGGGCACTCGTGGTCAACGATGTCGGATCGATCAATATTGACGCGCACCGGGTGGGGACCGAGGTGACCCGACCGGGCGGTGGCAACCAGCCGGTCGTGGAGTTGGGAAATGGCTGCGTGTGCTGTTCCTTGAAGGACGAACTTGCCGAGTCGCTTTCCGCTTTGGCCCTGACCGGACGACCCGGCGGGCCGGCGGGACTGCCCTTTGACCACCTGCTGGTCGAGACCACGGGCGTCGCCGAACCCAAGGGCATCGCCGCCCTCTTCACCCGGAGGAATCCCTTTGGACGTTCCCTGTCCGACCTCGCGCGCCTGAGCAGTCTGGTCACCGTGGTGGATGCGTTTCAGTTCCTAACCCTGTGGAAGAACCAAGGTGGACTGGCTCGGGGAGCAAGCCGGGTGACGGTGCCGACGGGACCTCAGCCACTGATTGAGCTGCTCATCGAGCAAATCGAGGTGGCCGACCTCATCGTGCTGAACAAGTGCGACCGGGTCACTCCAGATGAACTCGAAACCCTTAAAGGGGTTATTGACGGATTGAACGAACGGGCGGAGGTCTTGCCGGTGGAGTTTGGTCAGGCGTCCCGGGAAAGCGTGGTGGACCGGATCCGGTTTGATGCGAAGGCAACCCTGGCGTCGGCCCAGTGGATTCGGGCGCTCAATGCGCTGGCGCCGGTGCCGGCCGGGACCAAATCGGCGACAGTGGTCACAAAACCCGTGGTCTCGCCGGGTCGGGGTGAGGCTCCCGCCTACGAACGACGGTTCGGGCTGCGCACGTTCACCTATCAGGCGCGACGACCGTTCGTGCGTGCGCGGTGGCAGCGCCTCGTGCAAGAAGGGCTTCCGGGGGTGGTGCGCGCGAAGGGCTTCTTTTGGCTGGCGGAGCAACCGGATGAAATGGGGTTTGTCTCGGTGGCGGGCGACCAGGTTCGCTGGGAGACCCTCAACTACTGGTGGGCTGCCCTGGTGGAGAGCGGCAAGGCGACCCTCGATGATCGGCCCAGCATGATTCGTGCGCTCTGGGTGGAACCCCACGGCGACCGACGCCAGGAATTGGTGTTCATCGGAGTTGGCCTCGACGAGGCGGTCCTGCGTCTTGCGCTGGACGCGTGTCTTCTAGAGGAGGGAGCGCCTGTGGAAAGCCGTACCACCGCCCTCTGATTGGGGCGTGGATTCGAACCCGCGCGACGTGAATTTGTTTTGCCGCCGATAGGGTCACGGCACGGGATGGTGCGATGCCAGACCTACTGCCGCTAGCCGATGTCGCGCCGGCCGGAGACCTGCGGCGCCGGGCCGCGCTCGCGTTCCAACGCCTGCAGGAGCCGGCGTTTCGTTACGAGGCGATGGTGCGATCCTCGACGGCGCGTGAAGCACCGGGAGATTGGATCGGGCGGGCGCTGCTTGGACTGTCGCTGCTGGGGCAGACCCTGAAGGTGGAGCCGACCTACCTGGAGGAAATCATCGCCCGGCTGCCCGAGGCGTTGAATGCACGCGGGTACATTGGCGAAATTCACCCGGAGGGACGAGCGGACGAAAACCAGGTGGGCGGGCACAACGGCCTCCTGCGTGGACTCTGCGAGGTTTATCTCTGGAAGCAGGATCCCCGCGCCCTCGCCCTCATCCGCGGTGTGGTGCGGAACCTGATGATCCCGACCCGACCTCTGTATTCGGAGTACCCCGACCACAAGCTTGCGGCCCTGGCCGACGGCCGACCCATCGGCCTGACCGTCAAGCATGACGGAGTCTGGGTCGGGCTTTCCACGGACATTGGCACCGTGTTCTTCACCCTGGACGGGCTGACGCAGGCCCACGCCGTCGATCCCAACCCTGGTCTTCGCGCGCTGATCGAGACCATGATCGCGCGCTACGCCCAGCTCGATGTGCGACGCATTGGTGCGCAAACGCACTCCACGCTCAGCACCCTTCGGGGCATTCTCCGCTGGTGGGAGCAGACGGACCGTCGTCCTGACTTGCTGGCGCTCGTGCGTGACCGCTACGCCCTCTATCGCGAGTGCGCCGAAACGGAACACCACGCCAACTTCAATTGGTTCGACCGGCCCGAGTGGACCGAAGCCTGTGCCGTGGTCGATTCATTCCTCCTTGCCATCGAACTCTGGCGCGCCACCGGCGAAGCCGGCTACCTTGAGCAGTCCCATCGCGTCTACCACAACGCCCTGAGCTACGCGCAGCGTCCCAACGGCGGCTTTGGCTGCGACCTGTGTGTGGGCGCCGCCGGGCGCCTCCACCTTGCGCCGCACCCCAAGATCTTCGAGGCGCCCTGGTGCTGCTCCATGCGCGGGGCGGAGGGACTGGCCCGGGCGGCGCAGGCGGCCACGGTTGTCGACACCGGGGCCGGCGCGCTCTGGCATCTGTTTTATTTTGAGGGCGAAACCACGCTGCGGTTTTCCGCCGGGGAGCTGGTGCTCCGCTCGACCAGTGCGTATCCCTATGACGGACACGTCGAGTGGGTGGTGGTCCGCACGACTGTCCGGCAGGCCCTGGAGTGGAACTTTTTTGTACCGCCCGGCGTGTTCGCGGATGAGTTGAAGCTCTCGGTCGCCGGAAAAGCCTGCGGGCTGGAGGCGAGAGACGGGTTCGTCCGGACTCGCATCACGGCGGAGGCGGGACAGAGGCTTGCCCTCCGATTTCCCCTGCGCGTGGCGGTGGCGCCTCCCTATAGTCCCGCGTTCCCGGCGGGTCACCACCGCTTCACCTATGGCCCGCTCCTGCTTGGGGCGGAGTTGCCGCCGTCCGAAACGCCGTCAGACCGTGTGGTCGCGCTCTCGCCCGACGATGCGTTTGTTCCCGTGGGCCGCGGACGTTTCCACTGTGTCCGGACGGGGGTGGTGCTTCAGCCGATCGACGATCTGACGTACCGCACGGAGTCCGAGGCCCGGGGGCATCGCACCCAGCTGCTGTTTCCTGACGATACACCCTGACGGGAGAGGCGGGAGCTGGTCGGTGGAGAGCCTGCGCAGCTCTACGGTGGCGGGGGAACGGTGGGCGCAGGTGCTGAAGTCGTGGCCTGCAGCGCGGTGACCAGCTCGGCCACGGCGGCGCTCACCTGGGTGGCGTCCGTGCCGACATTCAGGGAACGGGACCAAACTTGTCGGCCGTCGTTCGCATCGAGCAGACGAACCGTCAGACGGTTCGGATCGACTGAGGGTCCCGGGTCGGCGCGCAGGACAAAACGCAGGCCGCGATCCCGGGCGAGCAGCACCAGTTCCGGATCTGACCGTCCTCCCTCGTCGGAGGGGAGGAGGCGTGGAGCCACGCGTGAAACGGGTGGCGAGGACGTGTCTGTTGCCGGCTTGTCCAGGGCTTGGAGCAGGGCGGCGCGCACCTCCTGACCAAAACGATTGAGCGGGCTCTCCTCGGGATCGCGCGAAAACGAACCGACGGCCACGGCGAGCGGTGCACCCGGGGCATCGGGTATGCTCTTGGCGACACCGGCGGCGATTTCCGCGCCGATGCGAGTGAGGTTGGCGGCGAGCGTGCTGCCGGGGACCTGCCCGGACTCCTTCCGGAGTTCGTTGGCGGCCTCCACCAGCGCTTTCTTCAGATCCTGGCCCTTCTCCTTGGCCACGTCGGTGGATTCGCCGCGCACCTTCTTCGATTCCGACTTTTCCGAACGGGTTGCGGGCGGGCTGCTGTCTCGTCCTCCGGTTCGGCATTGGCTGACCACGGTGATCACGAACCAGATGCCGAGCACGACTCGGATCCATCGTGGCAGGCGGCGGACCAGAAGCCAGACAGCGGTGACCACCCACCAGAGTATTTCAGCGACAAAACGAAGGTAGTGCCGATCCCCTTCCGCCGGCAGGTGCGGAAACGGAGGCATCGGCGGTGGAACCTGATCATCGCTGGCCGGCGGTGGTGTGGCAGGTGGCGGGAGAGGGGGTGGTTTGGGTGAACCTTGAGAGGGATTCCGGGCACCGGGATGATGCCGGGGGCCGCGTGGTTTTGGGCTGGTGGCAGGCGTGCGAACCGAGGCAAGCAACCGGCGGGTAACTCCGTCCAAAGCCGGGTTGGCGACGCCATCCGGAACGCGAACCCATTGCACCGTGAGGAACTTCTCCGGCACGCGTGCGCCTTCCTCGTGCGTTTCGTCGATGACGATCGGGACGAGGAAGAGCATGTCGTCGGCCATGTCGAGCGTGCGTTCCACCGCCAGGCGCCACTCCCGGCGGAAGTAACCCTCGCTGCGTTGATCGGTCGTGCTCGAAATGACAGCGATGAAAAACGTGCATTCCCGAATCTGCCGCCGGATTTTTTGATCCCACGCGTCGCCTCCACCCAGTTCGTTTTCGTCGTACCAGACCTCCAGCCCGGCCTGGTTCAGTGCGTCACGCAGCCTTCGCGCCGCCGGGCGGTCCTCCGAGGCGTAACTGAGAAAAACGGACGGCCGGACCTCCTCGGAGGTTTCGGCTGGAGAACCCGCGCGGGACATAGGAATGCGACCTTCGGAAAGGCGCGGGGAAGCGTCAAGTTATGTCTGGTTGCGCCGTTCCGGAGGCGAGGCCAGGACCTGGTGGAGGATCAGGCGGGTGATGGCGGCTCGTGACCGCGTGAATCGCCAGGCGCGGGTGCCGGATCGTCCTTCGAGGACCAGCACCTGGGTTTCCACCAAGGGACATCCCGAATCGGCGCAGGCCGTTTCCCGCACGGAGACCACGGCATCATCGGCGAGGTGCAGGAATTCAGTGGTCCAGCGTCGGATGGCGTCGGTATGCGTCGGATCGATACCAGCGGGAGGGGCATCCGGAGTGGGAATGAACCGGTGCATGGCGGCGGGCGCGAACGGGAGGCGAGGATTCCTGACCGGGCGGGTTCATCCCTCGCAGCGCAGCACGTAGACCGCGCCTTTGGCGCTTCCGACCGCAAGGTAGGTGTCGTCGGGGGACCAGGCGATCTTTGTGGCCGGCGACGGCATGCGCACCGTGGCGCGCAGCGGGCGGGGGCGTTCCGGACTCCAGATCATGAGCGTGCCGTCCTCGCTCGCGGTCGCGAGCAGGCCGTGGGCGTTCTGGTAGGCCACGGCGCACACCTTGCTTTCATGCGCCAGCATGACGGGCTCGCGACCCTCGGGACCCCGACCTTCGCAATCCCAAATGCAGGCGTCGCGGCCGCCACCGGTGGCGAGCCAGCGACCGGTGCGATCGAAGGAAAGCTCCTTCACCTTGCTCTCGTAACCGCTCATGTGAAACTCCTCGTCCTGCTCGGGCAGCCAGAGGTGCACGCTGGGGTCCTGGTTTCCAGAAACCAACCAGCGGCCGTCGGGTGACCAAACCAGGGCGTGAATGCCGTTGGCGTAGGAATAGGTGCGCTGGGCAACATGGTCGTCGGCATCCCAGAGCGCGACACCGCCAAAGTACGCCACGGCCACGGCGCCCCCGCTCGGCTCCCAGGCCATCGCGGTGAGGGTCTTGGGCGCAGGTGCAAACGTGTGCCGGACGGCTCCGTCCGGCCCGAGGAGGGAGAGGGTGCGTCCGGCGGCGGCGGCCAGGAGGGGCGAAGGGCTTGGAGTGTCGTTTCGTCGGGAAAGGGGACGCCAGGCCAGGTGCTCGACCCATGCCGACCCCAGCGTTGCGGTCGCGGTGTGCTGGCCGGCCTGGGGATCCCAGAGCTTGACGGATCCATCCTGTCCGCCCGTGGCCAGGACATGACCGTCGGGGTGCCAGGCCACTGCGTTGGTGCCATCGTCGTGTCCCCCCAGGCTGTGACGCAGTGCGCCGTCGAGGGAAGCAAACAGAGAGACGGAGCCGGCGGAGGAAGCCGCGGCCAGGACGGAGCCATCGGGCGACCAGCCAAGGTCGATCACATAGTCGTCGAGGGCGGCGGCCCAGTGTTTGGTCAACTGCATGGTGGAGCGTCACGGTGAAGGCGCGGACGTCCGGACGGAAGTGCGAAAATGGTCGAGGATATCCGGTTGGCCTGTCTTCGACCGGCCGGGACTTGGACTTGCGGCTTGAATCAGTCCCGCGCCGCACTAGGGGGGCAGGGTGTCCCTTTCTCCTTCCCGCATCCAGGCGATCATGCCGGCGCTCAATGAAGCGGAGACCATTGGCGGGATGATCCACGCGTTGCAGGCTGCCCGCTTGGTCCGGATCCGGGTGGTGGACAATGGCAGCACGGACGGCACGGCGAGTCTGGCCCGGGCGGCGGGGGCAGAGGTGGTAACCGAGCTGCGTCGCGGCTACGGGCAGGCGTGCTGGACCGGGACGCGCGGGCTTTCCCGGGAAGTCGACTGGATTCTGTTTTGCGACGCCGATGGCAGCGATCAAGCGGAGGACGTGGCCCGCCTGCTTGCGGAGGCGGAGAAAGGGGCGAATTTCGTTCTGGGGGACCGCCGTTCTCTCCCTGCGGCGCGTGTCGCCCTGACGTCAGCGCAGCGATTTGGGAACGCGCTTGCCACGACTCTGGTGAATTGGGGTTGGAGGCATGCCTACCGGGATCTCGGCCCGCTCCGCTTGATCCAGCGGGATCTTTACGAGCAGATGAGGCTGCGCGATCGTGGCTTTGGCTGGACACTCGAAATGCAAGTGCGCGCGGTGGAGCTGGGCGCAACGATCGTGGAGATTCCGGTGCAGTACCGCCGCCGACTGGGTGGGAAGTCCAAGATCAGCGGTACGCTGCGCGGCAGCGTGAAAGCCGGTGTGATCATCCTGACTACACTCGTACGTCTCTGGCTTCGTCGCGGGTGGCCGAAGTCGCGGCCTCCACGAGGCCGCCACCCGCGGTTCAACTAGCGCACGGTGCGGAGCTGGATACTGTCAATCAGGCGATTGGAGGAGAGGATGTCGGTCGCGATGACGAGTTTGTCCCCTGCCTGGAGTTTTCCGTCGCGCACGAGGTACCCGATGGCCCGGTTGATGGTGTTGTCGGGGTCGGAATCAAAGGGCAGCAGGATCGGCTCGACCGCCCGCATCAGGCGCATCTGGCGAAACGTCTCCGGCAACGGCGTGAATGCGAAGATCGGCGCCATGGCCGGTCGCATGGCGGCGAGGCCTCCGGCCATGAAACCCTGGCGGGTGAACGTGAGAATGGTGCTGCCTGGAATCTCGTTGGCCATCTTCACGGCGGAGAGCAGCAGCTTGATTTTGTCGCCATCGAGGTAGCGCGGTTCCTCCATGGGTGCGGGCGCTTCCTGTTCGATTCGGGCAGCGATTTTTTTCAGGATGTCGACGCACTCCAGGGGATAGCGCCCAATGGTGGTCTCGCCGGACAGCATGACGCAGTCGGCCCGCTCGAGTACGGCGTTGGCGACATCGGTGATCTCCGCGCGCGTGGGCATGGGCGAGGTGATCATCGATTCCAGCATGTGCGTGGCGATGATCACCGGTCGGCCGTAGTCGTAGCAGGTTTGCACCGCCCGTCGCTGGATGATGGGCAACTCCTCGAACGGACACTCGATGCCAAGATCCCCGCGTGCAACCATCAGGGCGTCACAGGATCGCACGATTTCGTCCAGATTGGTGATGGCGGATTGATCCTCGATTTTGGCGATGATGCGTGCCCGGGAGTCGTGCGTGCGGAGGAATTCCCGCAGGGATTCGATGTCCTGCGCTTCGCGAACGAAGGACAGGGCCACATAATCGATGCCTTCCTCCAGGCCCACCAACGTGTCGGCCCGGTCCTTTTCGGTGAACGCGGGCAGGTTGACCTTTACACCCGGGAGATTGATGTGCCGCCGTGACTTCAATTCCCCGGGGATCAACACGCGGCAGCGGATGCGGGCATTGTCTTTCTCGAGCACCTCCAAACGAATCAATCCATTGTCGACCAGCACGGTATCGCCCACTCGGATGTCGTTGATGAGGTCCTTGTAATTCACGTCGACCGAGCGAACCTCCTCGGCGTTGTCGCGTTCGGGACCGCCGCCCGGCTTGACCGTGAAGTCGAAGATTTCCCCGGGCCGCAGTTCGATCGGGTGTTCCAAGTCGCCGGTGCGTATCTCCGGTCCCTTGATGTCCATCATGATCGCGATATCCCGTTCCAGGCGGGCCGAGACGGCCCGAATGCGCCGGATGATCATGCGGGTCCAGTCGTGCTTGGCGTGCGCCATGTTGAGCCGGGCGACGTCGGCTCCCGCCGAAATAAGCGCCTCGAGCATGGCTTCACTTTCCGTGGAGGGGCCGAGTGTAAAAACGATCTTGGTCCGGCGAAAGCGGGAGAGTGGATGCGGGAAGGTCATGCCAATGCAGGGTCTGCTGGAATCATGCCGTTTCGCAACGCCTGAAGCGCAACCCGCGTAACGTGAAGGTCAATTCTGACGGCAGGTGTCCGAACGGGGCCAACCTAGGCCAAATCGTGGAACGGCGTGCCCGTGCCTGGCGCCACCACACAGAACTCGCACGTCAACTGGGGCCTCAGGGTGGCCAGCATCCGGTCGACCGCTTCCAGGCTGTTGCAGTCGCGGGAAAGGTGGGTGAGGAAGACCCGTCGCCACCGGGGACTGGCAATGGTGGCGAGCAACTCCCGGGCGGCTTCGTTGGAGAGGTGTCCGTGACGGCCGCTGATACGCTGTTTCGTCGACCAGGGACGCTTGATGTCGGCCTTGAGGAGGTCGGAACAGTGATTGGATTCGACCGCAAGCATGTCACAGTCGCGCAGGCGCTCCCTCACATGTTGCGGCACATGTCCCAGATCCGTCAGCCAGGCGAGCGACCGGCGTGGTGAAAAGAGGTCACCTTCAAACCCGTGGGAGAACCGGAAGCCGACGGGATCGTGAGCGTCATGGGGGACTGCAAACGTGTCCACCTCGAGGTCGCGGAAGACGAACCGCGAGCCGGTTTCGAAAAACTGCCAATCGGGGGTGAAGTCGAGTCCCTTCTGAACGGCCCGCGCAGTCGCAGAATTTGCGAAAATTTTGATGTGCGGCCATTTGTGGAAACCGCAAACCCCCGCCGTGTGGTCCCCATGTTCGTGGGTCAGGAACAGGGCATCGATCTGTTCGATCTTCATCTCGGCTTCGGCGAGCAGCTCCCGGGTCTTTCGGGCGGAGAACCCGGCGTCAATCAGCACGCGGGCCTGCTCGGTCTGCAGCAGGGCACAATTGCCCGAACTGCCGCTGCCGAGGATTCTAAACCGCATGGCCATCGCGGCCGGTTCAACGGCGCCCATGGCCGGGTCGCAAGTGCGAAGCGTGAGGGTCCCGGAACTTCACGGTTGAAAGGAGGTTCTGGGACATTCCCCGATCAGCGCGAAAGGGGGTGTGATCGCGTGGGAGGACGCTTCTGACTGTCGCGGGAGGTTGACCCAACCGCGTTTGGGGTATCTACTGACCCTTCATGCCTCGCCCACGTCGTGCTTCCACCGCCTCGTCGCAGTCCGTGCGCCCTCAACAGGGCACGGTCTATGTGACGCGCCAGGTGCACTTCAATGCCGGGCATCGGCTGAACAATCCGACCAAGAGTGCCGCTTGGAACAAGAAAATGTTCGGTCTTTGCAACAATGCTTTCGGTCATGGGCACAATTATGTGTTGGAGGCGACGGTGCGGGGGCAGCCTGATCCTGAGACGGGGTATGTCATCGATCTCGGCGTGCTGAAGGAGATTTTGGATCGGGTCGTGGTGCAGCCCTGTGATCACCGCAGCCTCAATGACCAGGTGCCTTTTCTCAAGGGAGTGATCCCTTCGACCGAAAACCTTGTCATCGCCTTTTGGAACCAGATTGAACCGCACATCGTTGGCGGGCGGCTCGACTCCGTCCGACTCTACGAAACGCCCCGCAATTTCGCCGAATACCGAGGACCGGACCTTCGCTGATCCAAACTCATTTTTCAGGGCTGGCGTCAGGTTGTTATCGTCACCAACCGGCGCTGCGACGGCCACCCACCAAAAACGACCATGAAGAAGACCAAACCCAAGAAGATGTACCTGCACCACGGGCCCGGAGGCACGCAGCCTTCGATCATCCGGACCTACGATGCGGGATTCAGACTGACCCCTGCCTATCAGGAATCGTTGCCCGACATGATGGAGGCGCAGGACGCCATCCAGGGCGCGCCAGTGCCGATCCAGCAGGTGGGTGTCTCCAATTTTCGGTTACCGCTGCGCTACCGCACGAAATCGGGCGAGACCGTGACGCTCGAGACCGCGGTGACCGGCACCGTCTCGCTTGCCGCTTCGCTCAAGGGCATCAACATGAGCCGCATCGTGCGCTCCTTCTACGAGCACCGCACCGATGTGTTCTCGCTCGAGGCGCTGCGCCGCATTCTCGTGAAGTACCGGCGCAAGGTCGGCTCTCTCGAGGCACGGGTCCGCCTCTCCTTTTCCTACCCGTTGTTGCAGCCGTCGCTGCGCAGCGGGCTGGAGGGCTACCAGTACTACGCGGTGACCTTGGAGGGTGCGATGGACGACAAGGGGCGGTTCCGAAGGTTCATCGAGTTCGACTTTGTCTACTCCAGTTCCTGTCCGTGCAGTGCGGAGCTGGCGGAGCATGCGCGCGACGTGAGGGGCGTGTACGCGATCCCGCACAACCAGCGGTCCAAGGCCCGCGTCAAGGTGGAGCTGGCGGAGGGCGCCCGTCTGCGGATCGAGGACCTGCAGGCGCACTGCCTGGCCGCGCTCCGGACCGAGACGCAGGTGATGGTCAAGCGCGAGGATGAACAGGCGTTTGCCGAGTTGAACGGGGCGCACATCAAGTTTGTCGAGGACGCCGCCCGGCTGGTCTACGCGCAGCTGGCGACGGATCCGCGCATTGCCGACTTCCAGGTGGCCTGCTCGCACCTCGAGTCGCTGCATTCGCACGATGCGGTCAGCGTGATCTGCAAGGGCGTGCGTGGAGGGTTTGCCGCCGACTTCTCCGATTTCCGCTCCCTCGTCTGCTGACCTGCTGCGTATGAAGAAAACTCCCACCCGCCAGAAAACCACCGGGGGCGCCCCCTCGTCCGCGCCGGTCGTGCTCATCACGGGCGCCTCCCAGGGCATTGGTGAGGCGCTGTCGCTGGCCTTTGCCGGCGGCATCCCGGGCGCGCGACTCGCGCTGGTGGCGAGGCAGGCGGGCAAGCTCCAGCGGGTGGCGCGCGCCTGCCGCGCCCTCGGCGCCGAGACCCGGGTGTTCCCGGCGGACGTGTCCGACGCTGCCGCCGTAGAGGCCCTGTCCCGGGCGGTGCTCCGCGTCTGGGGCGGCGTGGATGTGCTCGTGAACAACGCGGGCCGGTTTGCCCCGGGCAGCTTCCTTGAGTCGTCGGTGGCGGATTTTGACGCAATGATTGCGGCCAATCTGCGCAGCGTGTTCCTGGTCTCCCGTGCCTTCGTGCCGGGCATGATCGCCCGGGGGCAAGGGGATGTGTTCAACATGAGCTCGATCGCCGGGCTTCAGCCCTATTCATCGAGCGCCGGTTACTGCGCGGCCAAGTTCGGAGTGACCGGTCTTTCCAAGGTCATGCGCGCGGATCTCAGGTCGCGGGGCGTGCGCGTCTGCACCGTCTATCCGGGCGCTACGGTTTCACCGGCCTGGGAGGGCAGTGGAGTCTCTCCGGACCGCATGATGCCAGCCGAGGACATCGCGCAGGCCTTCCTCGACGTTTATCGCCTGACCCGTCGCACGGTGGTCGAGGAGATCGTGCTCCGTCCGCAGGCTGGAGACATTTAGGCCGCAGTCGTGACCGACCGCGGAGGGATTGGGCTCTCGGTCCGACAAACCGCACCTTGCAAGACCCCGATCTGGGATGGCTTGCGAATTGCACGGGGCCGGGGATGCGATTGTTGGGCCAAACCTCCGAAGTGCCTCGTAAAACAATGGTTAATTGGACGCCCCTCCGGGTGGCACGCGGCTCGCATAGGGTTCTGGCATGAACCTCCACAATGCGCTCGGATTTGCTCTGGTCGGCTTGGCGATGAGGGTCCTTCCTCTGATTTTTCCGTCCCTGATTGAAGTTGGCGGCCCCGAAGGCACGCGTGCCCTGTGGCTGTGGCTGATGAGCTGGGTCATGTGGGGACTGACGGCTTGGGGCGTGGCCGGAGCTGCCTGGGAGTATCGCCAGATGTGGCTGGGGACCTTCGGGTCCGAGATTGCCCGGGCCGAGCGCCGCCGCGAAGTGCTGGCCTCTGGTTCCCGAACCGTTCGAGTGGCGCAAGGTTAACGCCTGAGGACGCGGAGGCGGCGGGACAACCCGGATGACAGTCTGGCCCCCGCACCGCAGGATCAATGGACCTCGCTGGAGTTTGCCTGGCTGACCATGATCTTGTCCGTCCAGGCGAGCAGGAGGGCGGACAGGACGAACGCGAGATGGATCACCACTTGCCAGTACATGACCGATTCAGGGCGTTTTTCGGCTTCGATGAAGGTCTTCAGCAGGTGAATGGAGGAAATGCCCACCAACGCGGTGGCGAGCTTCACCTTAAGGACACCGGCATTGACGTGATTGAGCCACTCCGGCTTGTCCGTGTGAGAGTCTAGGTCGAGGCGAGAAACGAAGGTCTCGTAGCCCCCGATGATCACCATGATCAGCAAATTCGCGATCATGACGACGTCGATGAGTCCCAGGACGGAGAGCATAATGGCCGTGCTGTCGAGGGTGTTGGCATGGCGGATCAAGTGCCAGAGCTCGAGGAGGAAGTGGTAGACGTAGACGCCTTGGGCGATGATCAGTCCCAGGTACAAAGGCGCCTGCAGCCACCGACTCCAGAAAACGAAGCTTTCGAGCTTATGTTCGACTTTCATAGGGGTGCCCCAGTGTGAAAAAAGGCGGAACGTGAAGGTCAGGGGGGAGGCGCGCCAGAAAAAAGTTGGCGTGTCGGCTCGGTCGCAGGTCTGAGGATTGCGGCCGTCAGGAGTGCGGACGGCGAAAGATTGCCAGCGCGTTCGAAGCCGGCAGACTCGCGGGCCGATGTCCACCTGCCTCGGCCTCGATATCGGTTCTTCGTCTGTCATTGCGGGGATTCTCCGCGGCACGCGCGTCCTGGCCGAAGCGCCCCGGGCGTTCTTCAGGTCGAAACACATCGGACCCTCCGTGGAGGTTGACCCAGAGGAACTACTGGCCGCCGTTGCCACCGCCATCCGCGGGCTTGGCTCTGCCGCCCGAGAGGTGGATCACATCGCCCTCGCCACGATGTGTCCCGCTTGGGTGGCCATGGACAAGACCGGCAAACCGCTCACCCCGATTGTCACTCATCAGGATCGCCGAAGTGTGCCGGAGGCCCGGGCCATTGAAGAGAAGATCGGCAAGGAGCGGCACCTTGCCCTCTGTGGATGCCGGCCGTTTCCTGGTGGGATCAGCTCGACCACCTGGGCCTGGTACCGCGCCCATCAACCCGGGGCCCTGCGACGCGCGGACTTGGTGGGACACCTGAACACGTTTTTGCACCGGCAGATGACGGGCGCCCGGGTGACCGATCCCTCCAATGCCTCCTTTACCGGGTTGTATCACACCTTGGGACTGGATGGTTGGAGCGAGGAACTGTGTGAGAGTTTGGGGGTGAGTTCGTCGTTGCTCCCGGACGTGTGGGAGGCAGACCAGATTGGCGGCACGCTGACCGAATCGGCGGCCCAGCGCTTCGGTCTGAGGCAGGGCACACCGATGATGGTCGGGCTCATGGATGGCAGTGCCGGTATGCTGCTGGCCGGGGCCAAGGTGGGGCAGCTCTTCAATGTGGTAGGTTCGACTGATGTCCTGGCCCTGTGCACGGACCGGCCACGCCCGCACGAGCGACTGCTGACCCGTGCCTTGGGCGTACAAGGAAAATGGCTGCAGGTCAGTACCCTTGCCGCCATGGCATCCTCCATTTATTGGGCTCGAGAGCAGTTTTTTCCCGAGCTCTCGGTCGATGACTTTCGGGCGGAGTTTCGGCGTCTCAGTCGCAAGGGCCGACGTCCCGGCAATACCGTGCGCTTTGAACCCTATATGGCGGGCGAACGCACCAGCCTTGAGCAGCGCCAGGGTGCATTCACTGGTATCACCCTCGCTACCACTCGCATGGATCTGCTTTCGGCGATCATTGAGGGCCTGACCCAGGCCAGCGCCGAACGGCTCCCGCTGCTGCAGGCGACCGGCACCCGGTTGCGCCGGGACGTGGCGGTGTCGGGCGGCTCGGATCGTTTGGACGAACTCATGCACCGCGACTGGCCCGGCGCCTGGCGCTACCGGTCCGTGGTGGATGCCACCATGCGCGGACTCGGGCTGCTTCGTCCAAGAGTTCGCTGACCGCAGCCCGCTTTCCAGCAGTTCTCAATTGCAATGAGCGAGTTGTGTGTCTGATGGTCCCACCATGACACGGGAATCGGTTCAGCCGGCTTCGGGCGGGTGGCGATCACTTTGCGCGGAAATGCGGTGGGGCAGGGGACTGTACGGTGGGTTGGCGATGAGCTGCCTGCTCGGCAGCTGCGCCGCTCCGCCCAAGGCCGAAGCGGTCAAAGCTCCCGCGGGGGAGGTGGAGTACGAGTACGTCACGGTGCTCGGTTCGAACATCCCAGTTAAGGTCCCCAAAGGCAGTCATCCTTCCGGCGCATCCAGCTCCCCGACCTCGACCTTGGGAACCGAAGAGTCCCAGCGTGCGCTCCTGCGCACACGTGCCGCTCCCCCTCGTCCGACCGGGGCGCCCTAGGGCCTGATCGCGCCGGGCGCCCCGGTGGGACGGGTGGAATGTGATTAACCTGTGAATGGTTGGACCCGAGGCCAGGGCCGCAGGAATCAACGGGCTGCTCGGATGAATATTAAATGATTGTTTAATAGTAAATTGCGTTTGTGGTGAGAACGGCAGTGAGCGAAATTCCTCTGAGAACTCTCTCCGTACGAGCTGTGAGTAACTCCCAAGCTCGTTGGTAGAATTTGAAAGAATTCTATCACAATCTCGCAAGTTTGGCGGGCGAATCGACTCTGGGACGCGCCTACGTCAGGTACTTCGGCTGTGCCTCCTCGCGCCGCTCCCGCGCGAAAGCCTACGTCATGGGAGGTCGGAAGCGTGGCTGTAAGTAATTGAATTAATGATGATTATGACATTGTTGTATGGCCGCGAGAATTGAGGTGACTGATTCCCCGGGGTTGTCAGATTGGCAGCAAACCCCCGACTGTGAGGAAATCCCTCTCCTCATCGCTTTGGGGTTGATTTTGCCACAATTCTCGCAAAATCTATCAAAAGCTTTCAAATGACTCGAGCGGGCTCCGCTTCCGCGACTGTTCACCCCTGTCATTTGCCGATGTCATGCTAGCTTCGCCCACCCCTCATCGCGCAGAAATCGAGCACCGGGTCCGCCGCATCCTTTACGAGCGGCTGGGCCGGCCGGTTCCGACCCAGGCCTTGGGCCCGAATCCCTTGGTGGTCAATGTCAGCGCCCGCCATTGTCACCTTACGCCGGCGGCAGTGGAGACGTTGTTTGGTCCGGGGCGGACCTTGACTCCGATGAAGTGGCTTTATCAGAAAGGCCAATACGCGGCGGAGGAGTCGGTCACGCTGATTGGCCCACGGAGCCGAATCATCTCGAATTTGCGCATCCTGGGTCCGTGTCGCGACCTCAACCAGGTCGAGCTGGCATTGACGGATGCGATTGCCTTGGGTTTTGAGATCCCGGTGCGCCAGTCGGGCACGATCAAAGGCACGCCCGGTTGCATGCTGATGGGCCCCGCCGGGTTTCTGGAACTGTCGGAGGGCGTGATTCGCGCCGCCCCCCACGTGCACATGAGTCCCGACGACGCGGCCTTTTACGGCGTCAAGCCGGGCGATTTCATGCGTTTGCGGGTGGGTGGGGCGTGTGGGATCACCTTCGAGCGCATGCTGGTGCGCGTCCATGAGGACTTTAAACTTGAGATCCACATCGACACCGACGAGGGCAACGCCTGTGTGCTCCGTCCCGACAGCACGGTCGAACTTCTGAAATGATCGACGCCGCCGTTTCCTGAACCTTTCCATCACCTCCCAATACTCAGTTCCCTTCATTTATGAGCGATTCCATCGGCATGGTAGAAACTCGCGGTTACATTGGCTCGGTTGAGGCCAGCGACGCGATGGTCAAGGCGGCGAATGTCACGCTTGTCCGCCAGATTCAGATCGGCGGCGGTCTCGTCACCGTCGTGGTCAAGGGCGATGTCGGCTCCGTCAAGGCGGCCGTCGACGCCGGCACCGCCGCGGCCAAGGCCGTGGGCGAACTGATCAGCTCGCATGTCATCCCGCGTCCGCATCCCGATCTTCTGAAACAAGTCGGTCTCGCCTGAACCGGGCCCTTCCTCCGCACCTTTCTCCCTTCCAACCCGTTCCTTCCATGGCTCAGCTTGCTCTCGGAATCATTGAAACCAAGGGGTTTTGCACCCTTCTCGAAGCCGCCGATGCGGCTCTCAAATCCGCCAACGTGACGATGACCGGCTACGAGGCCATCGGCAGTGGCTACGTTTCGGCCTTCTTTCGCGGTGACGTCGCCGCGGTCAAAGCCGCGGTCGACGCCGGCGCCGACGCCGGCAAACGCATTGGCGAGATCATCAGCGTGCAGGTCATCCCGCGTCCGCACGACGATCTGGTCGGTCTCGGCAAGTGGCTGAACACGCCGGCCTGAGGCCGGCCTCACCGCGACCGCGCAGCCGTCAGGCCGCTGCGGGCCTTATGGTTTTGTCCGCGTCCGGACTCCTTCCGTCCCCATGAACATCCTTGTCGCCAACCTCGGTTCCACCTCGTTTAAGTATCGACTTTTTCGATGCGAGGGTGCGGTTGAGACGCTGCTGGCCAAGGGCGGCTATGAGCGGGTGACCGATTACGGCGAGGCGATCGATGCCTGCCTCGAGGCGTTGCGCTCCGCCGGACACCTGGCTTCCGGGGATGACCTGCAGGGAGTCGGATTCAAGACGGTGCTGGGTGATGGTGTGACCGGCTGCGTCGACGCCGACGAACGGGTCGAGGAGGCCCTGCTGCGCTGTGCCGACCTCGCCCCGGCCCACAACCCGCCCTACGCCAAGGGCATCCGGCGCTTTCGGGAACGTCTGCCGCGGGTGCCGCGCGTCGCACTTTTCGAAACCGCGTTTTACCAGTGGGTGCCTGACTATGTTCGTAGCTACGCCGTGCCTGAATCCTGGCGGAAGGCCGGGGTGAGGCGCCATGGTTTCCATGGCGCGAGTCACAAGTACATCGCCGAACGTTCGGCTGAACTTCTGGGACGCGACGATGTGGCCGGTCTCGCCCGGCGGCTCTATCAGGACGGACCGCGCACCATGCCCGGCGCGCCGCTCCGCGTCATCTCCTGCCACCTTGGCGGCTCCAGTTCCGTCACCGGGATCTGCGACGGCGTGGCCATCGGCACCAGCATGGGGCTGAGTCCCCAGTCCGGTCTCCCGCAGAACAACCGGGTGGGTGACCTCGATTCCGCCGCGATTCCATTCATTCAAAAACACCTCGGCCTCTCGGCCGAGGCCGTAGAGAAGCAGCTCACCCGCGAAAGTGGCCTGCTGGCGCTGTCGGGTGTCAGCAATGACCTGCGCGACATCCGCGCCGCCTGTCTCGCCGGCAACCGTCAGGCGGAGATGGCGATCGACCACTACATTCATTCCATCCGTCACTGGGTCGGCGCCTTCTGGATCGAGATGGGTGGCTGTGACGGCCTCGTCTTCACCGGCGGCATTGGTGAAAACAACCCGTGGTTGCGAGAAGGCGTGTGCGCCGGACTTGGCGAACTCGGCCTCGAGATCGACACGGATCGCAACACGGCCGGAGCTCTCGACACGGATCTCGCCGCCGACGACTCCCGCACCCGCATCTTCGCCGTGGCCGCCAACGAAGAGCTGGTTGTCGCCCGCGAGACTTACCGCCACCTCCTGGCCCGCCGCTGAATTTCCGCTCCGCATTTTTACAACCTCAACTCCTCGTTTTATGTCACAAGCCATTGGCCTCCTCGAAACCCGCGGTCTGACCGCGCTCGTCACCGGCACTGATGCCATGCTCAAGTCAGCCAACGTCACGCTGGCCGGACCCATGAAACAGGTCGGCAACGCCCTGGTTACCGCGGTCGTCGTCGGTGACGTCGCCGCCGTCAAGGCCGCGACCGACGCCGGCGCCCAGGCCGCCCGGGCGGTGGGTGAAGTGGTTTCCGTCCAGGTGATCGCCCGTCCGCACGACGACACTGCGCTCGTGCTGCCCAAGCCTGCCGCCGCCGCCGCGCCCAAGAAGTAGTCCCTCTCCGGCCGCGAAACTCCCGTCATGTTCATTGCCCGTGTCATCGGTTCGGTCGTGGCGACCAAGAAGGATCCGGCGATGGTCGGCCGGAAACTGCTGCTCGTCCGCCCGATGCTGGTGGACGAAGCCCAGCCGGACCGGCTGCGCCCGGGTGCGAACACGATCGTCGTGGTCGACACGCTCGGCGCCGGGGTCGATGAACTCGTCCTGCTCTGCCAGGGCAGCTCCGCCCGCCAGGCGGGCGGCATGAAGACGCTGCCGGTCGATGCCGTCATTATTGGAATAGTAGATACCGTGGATGTGTTGAACCGGAAGATTTATCCCGCGACATGAGTGCTCCCCTGATGGTGGATGAGGCGACGCTGCGCGCCGTGATCAGCGAGGTGCTGAGTGGCCTCAACCGCGCCGCTCCGCCCGCGGCCGCCGCCCCCGCGGCGGCGCCGGCGGTGCGGACGGCGCCGGCGGTGGTTGCTCCCCGGGCCGACGGGCGCCTGGGCGTGTTTTCGGACATGAACGCCGCCTGCGAGGCTGCCCAGGGCGCATTTGTGCGCCTGCAGAAACACGGACTGGAAGGACGCGCCAAGGTGATCGAGATCATCAAGGGCCTTTGCACCGCCAAGGCGGCGGAGTGGGGACCGCTTGAGTTCGCCGAGACCAAGATCGGGCGGCTCGACCACAAGATCGAGAAGTTGCAGATCGTGAAGCTGGTGCCGGGCCTGGAGTGGCTGCGCCCCTACGCACTGAGCGGCGACCACGGGATCACGCTCGAAGAATACACCCCCTTTGGTGTCATCGGGGCAATCACCCCGGTGACGCACTCCGTGCCAACCCTCGCCGGCAATGTGGTGTCAATGGTGGCGGCCGGAAACGCCGTGGTCTTCAATCCCCATCCGGGCGGCGCACGCTGCGCGGCGGTGGCGGTGCGTGCCTTCAATGAGGCGATCCAGGCGGCGCTGGGAATCGAGCACCTCGTCTGCACGGTGATCGAACCAAGCCTGCAGACCTTTGACCAGATGTGCCGCAGCGAGGCCGTGCGCCTGCTCTGCGTCACCGGCGGTCCGGGTGTCGTTCAGGCCGCGATGAAGTCGGGCAAACGCGCCATCTGCGCCGGTCCGGGGAACCCACCGGTGGTGGTGGACGGCACGGGCAGCCTCGCGAAAGCGGCGGTCGACATCATCAAGGGCGCCTCCTACGACAACAATCTACTCTGCATCGGGGAAAAACAGGTGTTTGTCCTCGAGGCCTATGCCGAGCGGTTCATGAACGAACTCGCGGCGGCCGGCGCCGCCAAGCTGACCCCGGGGCAATTGGACCGACTGACCGGCGCGGCCTTCACGACGGCGCGTGATGCCGGCGGCTGCTCCCATCCGGTGCTCAACCGCAAGCTGGTGGGCGCCGACGCCGCCGTGCTCGCGGAACAGGCCGGCACCCGGGTCGGACCCGACGTGCCATTGCTCTTTGCCGAGACGGATGCCGAGCATCCGTTTGTCATGGAGGAGCAAATGATGCCGATGCTGCCGATCGTGCGCGTGAAAACGTTCGACGATGCCGTGGCCGGTGCGGTGCGCAGCGAACACGGGTACCGCCACTCCGCAATTCTGCATTCGCTCAACGTCGACCACATGACGCAGATGGCGCGCGCGGTGGACACCACGCTCTTTATCAAGAATGGCGCCAGCGTTGCCGGGCTCGGGCTCGGCGGCGAGGGCTACCTCAACTACTCCATTGCGACCACCACGGGCGAGGGCATTGCCACACCCCGCACCTTCACGCGGACCCGTCGCTGTGTCATGGTGGACAACCTTCGCATCTATTGAGGCCCTGATCATGCAGCTGGCGCGAATTGACGGAGTGATTGTCTCGACCGTGTGCCATGCGAGCATGCGCGGACATCGCAGCGTCATCTGCCAGCCCCTCGGCCCCGACGGGAAGGACGAGGGCACGCCGGTCCTTGCCATCGATTCCCTCGGCGCGGGGCTTCACCAGACAGTCATGATCACGACGGATGGGTCCGCCACCCGCGAACTCGTGGGGGACGAGCGCTCGCCGCTCCGCAATTCCGTCCAGGCCATCGTCGATCCGACGATCGAGCGACCCTGATTCCGATGCGACTTGGATACGTCATTGGCCGCGTGACCCTGACCCTCGCCGATCCGGCCCTGATCGGCGGACGGTTTCTACTCGTGCAACCGCTCAATCACGCACAGTTCGCCGGCGCGCCGATGGTGCCCCTGGCCAAAGGATCGAGTCTTGTCGTCTACGACGAACTCGGCGCCGGCGAAGGTCAGGTTGTCGGCTTCACCGAAGGCGCCGAAGCCACCATGCCCTTTGCCAAACCCACCCCGGTTGACGCCTACGTCGCGACCCTGGTGGACCGTATCCAGTACACGCCACCGACCGCCTGATCCCGTTTCCCTTTTCCCATGCCCAAGGTAATCACCGCCCAAGACCTCGAAACGCTGCTGCGCACGGGCGCGCCGGTGCCGGAAGACGCGTTGCTGACGCCGTCGGCCCGCGACCTCCTGCGTTCGCGTGCATCGCTCCTGCCGCGCACCGCGGCCAAGGCGGCGGCCGCACCCGCAGCGCCGATTGTGCCCGACTTTGAGTTCAAGTGGACGCCGGGCGGCGACCCGAAGAGCCCCGCCGACATCGAGGCCTTCTTCCGCTCGCCGGCGATTGAGGAGCTGAAGCGCCGGATGTGCGACATTGGACGGCGGATCTGGGAAAAGGACTACGTGGACGGCAACGGAGGCAACATCACGGTGCGCGTCGGCGACAACCTCGTGCTTTGCACCCCCACGCTGATTTCCAAGGGGTTCATGCGGCCCGAGGAACTGTGTCTCATTGATCTCGATGGAAAACAGCTGGCGGGCACGCGCAAGCGCACCAGCGAGGCGCTCACCCACCTGGGCATCATGAAGCGTCAGCCGGCGGCAAAGGCTTGCGTGCATGCACACCCGCCCCACGCCACCGCTTTTGCCGTCGCCGGGGTACGGCCGCCCGCTTGTCTCATACCTGAGGCCGAGGTATTTCTTGGGGAGATCGGTTACGCCCGCTATCAGACCCCCGGCACTCCGGAAAATGCCAATGAAGTGGGTCAGGAAGGCGTGGACCACCAGTGCGTGATCATGGAGAATCACGGCGTCATCGTCTGGGGCAAGGACGTCGAGGATGCGTACTGGAAAATGGAAAACGTCGATTCGTACTGCAAGACGGTGTGGATCGCGTCCCAGCTGCGTGGTGGTTTGCACCAGATCAGCAATGACAAGGTGCGCGACCTGATCGCCCTGCGGAAAAAGCTCGGCATGCCCGACAACCGCGACGGTCTCAAGGAGTGCGAACTCTGTGACAACAGCGAATTTCAGCCCGGGGTGGTCTGCCGTCCACCGACGTCCGCGCCTGAGTCCGGGTCGGCCCCGGACCCGCAGATCGAGGCCTTGGTGACCCAGATCACCCAGCAGATCATGGCCAAACTCAAGCCGGGCAGCTGAACCCACGCAAATCAGGGGAGGATCAATCCATGAAAGTCACCATCATCGGAGGAGGCGGGCGGGTGGGCTCGAACGCCGCGTTTGCCCTGCAATGCGCCGGCATCGTTTCAGAGATCCAGATCCTCGACGCCAACGCTGATCTGGCCGAGGGCGAGGCCCTCGATTTGCTGCACGGTTCGTCCTGTGTCGGGGGGCAACGGATCTATTCCGGCGATTACGCGCGGGCGAAGGACAGCGACGTGGTGGTCATCACCGCCGGTCTCCGTCGCAAACCCGACGAGTCTCGGCTCGATCTCATCAATCGAAACGTCGCGCTGTTTTCGCAGATCCTGGCCGACCTCAAACGAACCGGCCTCCGCGGGGATGTCCACGTCTTTGTCGTCTCCAACCCGGTCGATATCCTGACCCAGCTTGCGGCGGAGCGCCTCGGACTTCCCGCTTCGCAAGTCTACGGTCTCGGCACCATGTTGGATACGGCGAGGTTCCGGTCGCTGATCGCCCGCGATCTTTCGCTCGCTCCGACGCAGGTGGAGGCGCTGATTCTCGGTGAGCATGGCGACACCATGGTTCCGATCTGGTCGTCTGCGGCCTATGCCGGTCTGCCGCTGGCCAAGGTGGTGGGGTGTACGCCCTCGTTTCAGACCCAGGTGTTTGAAAAGACCAAGGGAAGCGGTGCGGAGGTGATCCGCCGCAAAGGGGGAGCGGGCTGGGCCGTGGGACTGACCATCGCCGAAGTCGTCCATGCGGTGGCGCTGGATCGGAAGACGGTTTTGCCCATTTCAAGCGTGCAAACGGGTGCCTATGGATTGAAGCACGTGGCTCTCAGCGTCCCCACCGTGGTGGGCCGACGCGGTGTGCTGGGGCACCTCGATCTTGAGCTCTGGCCGAAAGAACTGCAGGCCCTGCAGACCTCCGCGAAGGCGCTACAGGATACCTACAAGAAGATCTCAGTGACCTGAAGGGCAGGCCATTGGGGGCGCTCGGCCGTGGGGACTGACGCCTCATGGGTGGGAGCTGGCCTCACTGAGGCCGGTCATGGCTGACTTTTGGCGTTGGGAGCCGATGCCAGAGAAAGCTGCTTGGGCTCGAATTTGCCCGGTGTTTCCGCTCACAACTGGCGAATGGAGTCCTATATCTCTTTTTTGCAGCAAGATATGAACCTAAAATCCGCGATTGAACCACGGATGGACACCGATCGAAACGGATACAAACGAGTTACGTCAAAGCCGGCTCGCACCGAGTGGATGAAGTACTCTACACCCTCCGAAGCCGCGTTTATCTGTGTCCATCCGCGGTTTATGAA
>JAEUGZ010000357.1 GCA_016794725.1 Opitutaceae bacterium
TCGCGGTGTGGGCTTCTCCGGCGGCCATTTCCACCGCAATTGGGCCGTCGACGGGTACCGCAAGCTGGTGCTGAACGCCATTGCCTGGGTGGCCCACCTGGAAGTGCCGCGCGACGGTGTGAGGTCCAAACCGGTTTCCGAGGATGACCTGAATGCCAACCTCGATCCGAAGGGGAAAACTGGTCCCCGCCTGACGGTGCCGCGCGCCGAGGAATTCGCCACGCTCGAACGGGTTCCGATCCCGCCCGTCGTTGAAACGAAAGGGCAGAAGGCGGCTCCGAAGACCGAAAAGCGCGGGCCTGATGCCGGGTCGAATCGGCAAACCTCCATCGGAGTCCCCGCCTCCTCGCCGTCCCCTGCGTCCGCCACCGCCATCGCTCCCGCACCCGCGGCTCAGGCGGCCATGCCCGCGCCGGCCATCCCGGAGCGGGGGGAGTTCCCAAGTCCTGTTTCCAAACTTCACGTTCCAAAAGACCTTGAGGTCACGCTCTGGGCTCGCTCACCGCAGCTTTTCAATCCAACGAACATGGACACCGACAGCGAGGGCAGAATCTGGGTCGCCGAAGGGGTCAACTACCGGAAACTCAAGAACCGGCGCCCCGGCGGGGACCGGATTGTCGTGCTCACCGACTCGGACGGGGACGGCAAGGCCGACCAGTCGCAGGTGTTCGTTGAGGATCCTGAGCTCGTTTCGCCGCTCGGCATTTCCGTCATGGGCAATCGGGTGATTGTGGCCCAGCCGCCGCATCTCATCGTCTACACCGACGTCAACCGCAACCAGCGCTTCGATCCCGGAATCGACACGCGCGAGAATCTGCTGTCGGGCTTCCTCGGAGCCAACCACGACCACTCCCTCCATTCGGTGGTAGCCGGCCCGGACGGCCGCTGGTATTTCAATCAGGGAAACACCGGCGCGGAGTTCACCACCCGCGATGGAGTGACCTATCGCATCGGCGGTCCCTATGCCGAGGGCACACGGCTGTCCGGCGCCCGCTCGGATGACGGCCGGATCTGGACCGGAGGCTTCGCGGCCAGCATGTCGCCGGACGGCACCGATCTGCGCATCATCGGACACGGCTTCAGGAACAGCTACGAGCAGTGCGTGACGTCGTTTGGCGACGTGTATCAGAACGACAATGACGATCCTCCGGCTTGTCGCACCACCTGGCTGATGGAGGGTGGTTTCATGGGCTTCTTTTCCCGAAGCGGCAAGCGCACCTGGGAAGCCGACCGGCGGCGCGGCCAGTCCATCCCCGTCGCCCAGTGGCGCCAGGAAGACCCCGGAACGCTGCCGCCGGGCGACGTCTACGGCCGTGGTGCCCCCACAGGCATCGCGTACTACGAGAACGGCGCCCTTCCGGATCGCTACCACGGCCTCCTGCTCAGCGCGGAATCCCGGCTGCAGACCATCTTCGGCTACTACCCCGCCCCCGACGGCGCCAACTTCCGCTTGGAGCGCTTCGACTTCCTCCGCGCCGAGGAGGGCAGCTACTTCCGTCCCGCCGACGTCATGGTCGGAGCCGATGGCGCCATTTACGTGGCCGATTGGTTCGACGAGCGGGTAGGCGGCCACGGAACGCGGGATGACGCACTCTATGGCGCCATCTATCGCATCGCGCCGAAGGGCTTCCGTCCCCGAGTGCCCCCCTTGGCCCGGACCAGCGACGGTCGCCTCTCTCCGGAAGGAGCGCTCGCCGCCTTGCGGAGCCCGGCTCCCAATGTTCGCCACGAAGGTCAGCTCACCGTGCGATCCCTCGCTGCGAACAGCCCCGCCCTCGCCCAACCGCTCGTGCAGGCCTTGCATGACGACCCGAATCCGTACCTACGCGCCCGTGGAGCCTGGCTTCTGACCGCCTTGGGCGCCAAGGGACAACCCCAGCTCGAATCTTTGCTGGGCAATCCCGACCCTCAACAACGCATCCTCGGATTGCGCGTGCTGCGGCAATCCGGCTTCGACTTTGTCGCGCAGCCGGCGCTGCTGGAGCGTTTGGTTCGGGATCCGTCCGTAGCCGTCCGCCGGGAGACCGCCCTGATGCTGCGTCCGCTCCCCCACGCGAAGAAGCAACCGTGGGTCGAACAGCTTTTCCTCACCTGCGATGGCACGGATCGCACCTACCTCGAGGCCTGCGGCCTCGCCGCCGAGGGAATCGAGGCGGCGGTCTGGTCCGCACTCCGGACCCGACTTGGCATGGAAGATCCGCTCCGCTGGTCCGATGCCTTTGCCACCCTGACCTGGCGGCTGCAGCCACCGGCAGCGGTGAGTGCCCTGACCACTCGCGCCCGCAGCGGCACACTGGCCATGCCCGTGCGCAAACAGGCGGTGGACACGCTCGCGTTTACGCGCACTCGCGAAGCCCTTGCCGCCATGGTGGAGCTGCGCCGGTCCGAACCCGCCTTCGCCGAACAGGCCACCGCCTGGCTCCTGGTCCGCGCCAGCGACGAATGGGAGGACTTTGGCGGCCGCCAGGTGCTCAAGCAGGAAGGCATCTACGACCCGGACAAGGTCCAGATTCAGGACCTGCGCATGCCTGACCCCATGCCGGACGACGGTAGCCTTCGGATCGAAGCAATCCGTTCCCTGACCGGTGACGCCGCTCGCGGCCGCACCACCGTAGCCCGCTGCTTCATGTGCCATCGCATCGGCGATCAAGGAGTCGAATACGGCCCCGATCTTCAAGGCTGGGTCGCCAACCAGGGCACCGAGGCATTTCTCAAGGCGGTGATCACGCCGTCCGACAGCGTGGCGCTTGGCTACGAGGGGGAGCGCGTCCCGCTCAAGGACGGCCGTGAGGTGCAGGGCATCATCCTCAGCTCCTCCGATCCAATCACGGTCCGGTCCACCGGAGGGGTGACCCAGATGATCCCGCGGGCGATGCTCGACAAGCGCACCCTGCCAATGCGGCGCTCTCTCATGTACTCCGCCGCCGAGCTCGGACTCTCGGCCCAGGACCTCGCCGATCTTGCAGCCTACCTGAAAACCTACCTTTGACCCTCATCGGTCACTCGTCTCCCCAGCAATTCCCCTTCTCCGACCCGAACCCACCCCCACCACCCTCCGGGGGGCGGATGAACACCGTTCCGCCCCCCGGGGATACCCACGACAACCGGATCTCCCCAGGCACCACCACACCCATGAGAACCCCACTGCCACACTCCCTACGGACGGCCGCGCTGATCGCCTTCGCCGCGCTGTTCTTTCTCCTCGTTCCCGTCCCCAACGCCGCCGCCGCCGATACCGGCCAGATTGAGGGGCGCGTGCTCAATGCCGCCACCGGCGCCTATCTCAACAACGCACGCGTCTCCATCCCGGGCAGCGACACCCTTGTCTATACCGACGATGCGGGACGCTTCATCGTCCGCGACGTACCTCCAGGACCCGTCACCGTCCGCGTCACCTTCAGCGGTTTCGACTCCTATGAAACCCGGATCCTGGTGAACGCGGGCGGAACCTCCAACCTCGAGATCAACCTCGAAAGCCGGGCGCTCTTTGGCGATCGCGACGGCAGCATCAAACTGGAAGCCTTCAATGTCAGTTCCACGCGTGAAACCAGTGCCTCCGCCATTGCCGTGAACGAGCAGCGGGTGGCCAGCAACATCACCAGTGTCGTTTCCGCCGACGAGTTCGGCACGCTGGTGGACTCAAACCCCGGTGAATTTCTGAAGTACCTTCCGGGAATCGACGTCGAGTACTTCGCGAACAACATCACCGGCGTCAGCGTGCGCGGTCTCGGTGCCAACAATACCGAGATGAACTTTGACGGGATGTCGGTGGCGAGCATGAACGCGGAAGGCGTCGGTCGGAAAACCGAGGTGCAGTTCACCACGATGGCAGACATCGCCCGCGCCGAGATCCGCAAGCTGCCGCTGCCGGAAGACAGCGCCAATTCGATCGGCGGCTCGATCAATCTGATCCGACGCTCCGCTTTTGAGTACAAGAACCGGGTCATCCGCTACCAAGCCCTGCTCCGCTCGGACGGCGAACGACTCACCACCGATGCGATGGCCGGCCCGAAGGACCGGCGCCAGCCGCGCTGGCGTCCCAATTGGCAGGTGAGCTGGACCGAACCCCTCACCCGAAACTTCGGTTTCGCACTCACCCTCGGACAGGAGGACACGGTGGTGAACACGCACTGGGCGGTACCGGCCTGGAACTACGGCAGCGTGGCCTCCGACACCGCCGCCGCGGCCGCCATCGCAGCCGGCCAGCCCGTGCCCAATTTACCCAGCAACTACAATCCCGCCCTCACCAACGCCCTCAACCACAATGCCCCGATCCAGCAGGGCAAGGACTACGCCAGCCTGAGGCTCGACTGGCGCCCCTGGCCGGAGCTGACGCTCGGTTGGTCACTCAGCGGCACGCAGGCGTGGAAGCAGGTCGCCGATGACATCCGCTATCGCTGGAACCTCGCCGCGACGGGCTCCGGAGATCCGGTCCGCTACAACGACCAGTACAAAACCCTCGGTCGCCTCGGCGGCGCCTTCGCCCGCCAGGAAAGTCCACTCTGGCGCGACATCTACAATCCGGCCATTTCGACCGTGCTGGACGCGCGCTGGAAACGGGGCCGCTGGGAAGCCTCCGCACGCACCGGCTGGTCCATTTCCCGGTACCAGTACTACGACACGGAACATGGCTTCTTCAACAGCACGTCGGTCGCCGGTTCCACGGGGCTGGTCGAGGTGCCGGAAACGGGTGTCGGATTCGGCACGGCGAATCCGATTTCCCTCACCATGAACATCGAGCAAAATTACTGGGGACCGCAGCGCATCGAGGCATGGACGACCGCTACGGGTGCCGCAAGCACGCAGCTCTCCGACTACAACCGCGCGGTGGACTGGGGCGATCTGAACGTGGCGCGAATCGGCGGCGCCCGCTCGCGTCCGGGTTCATCCAAGGAAATCGTCATGCCGGTGAAACTGTTCGTAAAACGGCATTTCAACTTCTCGGAGCCATTGTCATTACAGCTCGGTTACGACTGGAGCGAACGGTACCGCAACCGTCGTTACGACTCCCACGCGTGGCGGTTTGTCGGCGCCGACGGCGTTCCCAACTCCGCCGACGACGCCGCCTCGCTCATCGCAGCGGACCACCTGCCCCGGGGCAATGACACCTACTACGGCGTCCCGGGAACCGCCCGCATCAGCATGTCGAAACTCTACGACCTGTACCGGGCCCATCCGAACTGGTTTCGTTACGATGTGGAGCGATCCGCGCGCCTGACACTGACGCAGAACTCGGCCTACGATCTCACCGAGCGGATCTCCGCCCCCTATGTGCAGTTCGACACCCAGCTCTTCCGGCATCGGCTCCGTCTCACCGGAGGCGTACGCTACGAAGCCACCACCGCATCGGCCCGGGGACTGCTGGTCAACAATAGCGCCGCCTACATGAAGTACGCCGACGGTTCGACCGTCCGGGTCAACGACCGCGACTCAGGGGGAAACCTCCTGGTCGTCAACCGGGGCACCAACACTGCGGTGGACTACCAGCTGGTCTATGGCTCGGGAGTGCTGCCCGCGACGCGAGCCGGCAATCCAGTGTTCATTCCTCAGATACAAGCGGCCGGCAACGCCGACCGCCGCGATGGAAAGACCGCCGACACCGCCACCAACCTGGGCCGGTCCACCCTGGCCTTCACGCAGGCGGTCTATCGCGCCAAGGGCGCAACCAACGACAGTGAGAACGATGGATTCTTCCCCAGCCTGCACGGCACCTGGAACTTCACCGACTCGATCGTGCTGCAGGCCGGATATGCACGCACCCAGGGTCGGATCGACTACGCGGACGCGCTTATTCCCAACAACACCGTCTCCGATAATCTCGTCACCACCGGCGACGGCATCGGCGCCCGGGGTCAAATCACGGTGCAGAACCCAAGCCTTGAACCGTGGACGGCCGACAATTTCGAGGCCCGTATCTCACACTACACCCGTTCCGGTGGACTGGTGGGCTTCGGCCTCTTCCGCAAGAACGTGAGCAACTTCCAGCCCGAGGTCGATTCTCCGCCCATGACCGCCGAGGATGTGGCCGCGGCGGCCGCCCGGTTTCCGGACGCCGGCATTGGCCCCGAGTTCGAGGGATACTCGCTTCGCACCAAGCTCAACAGCGGGAGCGCCCGGCTGGAAGGGGCCGAACTGGAACTGCGGCAGAATCTCAACGCCATCCTGCCCGGCTGGGCGCGTGGATTCGTCGTCAGTGGGGCGATTTCTTATTTGAATCGCAAAGGTCTAAACGGTAATGAATTGGGAGCCAACCGAGCTTGGACCAACTCGGCCAACTTGAACTACCGCAATCGCAACTTCTCGGGCCGCGTGGGTTATCGGATGAATGGCGAGCAGATCGAGACGAGCACCATTGAAAGCAACGGGCTGAGCGGTCGCCGCGTCCGCGAGGCCCAACACCTGATCGATGTCAGTTTCGAATACTCCGTCACCCGCTGGGCCAAGGTGTTTCTCTCGGGCCAGAATCTCCTCAATGACCTCAAGGTGTCCGAGCAGCGATTCCCTTATCGTCCCGGTTACGCCAGTCTGGTCACCTCGAACACGCTGGGTCGGACGATTACGCTCGGTGTCACCGGCGAGTTTGGAGATCGACCTTTCCGCTGGCCGTGGAGCCGCTGATTCCATCCGCCAGTCAGACCGGAGCCACGATCCCGACAACGGCCCGTTCTTCCTTTCTTGCCTCGCTCACCGCCAGCGCCGCCCTCGGCCTGGCGGTTCTTTGCGCTTATTTCCCGGCACTGACCGGCACGCTGCTGTGGGACGACGACCAGCACCTCACGCCACCAGAGCTGAGAAGCGTTTCGGGACTGGGCCGGATCTGGACCGACCTCGGCGCCACCCAGCAGTACTATCCCCTGCTTCACTCGCTCTTCTGGATTCAATATCGCCTCTGGGGCGATTCGCCCCTTGGATACCACCTGGTTTCAGTGCTACTGCACACGCTTGGCGCACTCCTTCTGATCGGCGTGCTTCGCGAGATGGGCCGGACCGGCGCCTGGCTGGCGGCGGCCGTGTTCGCGCTCCATCCGGTTCACGTGGAATCGGTCGCTTGGATCAGCGAGCAGAAGAACACCTTGTCACTGGTGTTCTACCTGGGCGCAGCCTGGGCCTACCTGCGCTATGACCACCACCGGACACCGGGGATGTACCGCCTGGCACTGACCCTGTACCTGCTCGGGCTCGCCTCAAAGACGGTCGTCTGCACCCTGCCGGTCACGTTGCTTGTGGTCGTGTGGTGGCGGCGGGGACGGATCGAACTCCAGCGCGACGTGCGTCCCCTCTTACCGTGGCTGCTGCTGGGTTTCGCGTTCGGCGTCCTGACCATCGCCGTGGAGCGGCACTTCATTGGTGCCGGAGCCTCGACCTACGACCTGACCCCGCTCCAGCGACTGCTCCTCGCGCCCCGCATTGTGGTCTTCTACGCGGGCCATCTGGTGTGGCCAGCGGGACTGATGTTCATTTACCCGCGCTGGGTCATCGATCCCACTGAACTCAGCACGTGGATCCCCCTACTCGTCGTCATCGCGGCCGGAACCCTGAGCCTGCGCAGCCGCACGCGGACCCCGTTGGCTCTGGGACTGCTCTTTGCCATTCCACTCTTTCCCGCCCTGGGACTCTTCACGGTCTACCCATTCCGCTATTCGTACGTGGCGGATCATTTCCAATACCTCGCCAGTCCTCCCATGATGGCACTGGCGGGGGCCGCGCTTGTCCGCCTGCCCGGACTTGTCCGTCCTGTCACCTCCTTCCTCCTCGTGACCGGCCTGGCCGTCCTGACCTGGCAGCAGGCGGGCGCCTATCGCGACACGCAGACGCTCTATCGGCACACCCTGGCACGCAATCCGGCCTGCTGGATGGCCTACAACAATCTGGGACGGGAGCTGCTGCAAAATCCCGAAACCAAGCAAGAGGCGATCGCGTGCTTTCAATCGGCGATCGCACTCTTTCCCGACTACTGGGAGGCGAGAAACAACCTCGGACTCGCCCTCGCACAGTCAGCCTCACCGGAAACCGGCCTTCCTCACTTGCAGGCGGCCATTGCCCTGAAACCCATCTCCGCCGAGTCCCACAACAACCTTGGTATTGCGCTTGCGCGCAGCGGGCGCGCGGCGGAAGCACTCGTCGCATTCCGTCGCGCCGCCGAACTCGCGCCCGATCAGCCCAAAATCTACGAAAACTGGGCTCGGGCGCTTCGCCTGCTCGGGCGCGATCGGGAGTCGGATTCGCTCTTCGAACTCGCCCGGCGGATGCGACAGTCCCCCGGACCGTAGCACTCCCCTTCGTTGCTTCCGCCCTCCTCCACTCGCGGACGCACGCGAAGCAGCGTGGAGTCCGCGCCTTGGCCCCCGGACGTCACGCCTTGGTCAGCGCCGGAGGACGGCGGAAACATGCCGTCCGACCGGCACCCAACACCAGCCCCACCGCCAGCCAAAACCCTCCAACCACCAAAGCAACGCGGCTCAGACTGATCCAAAGGGCAAGACAGACCACAAAACCGATCGCTGCGGCCAATCCCAGAAGCCGCGAGGGTGTTCTTGTACGCGACACCGTTCGCCGAAAAGCGGACGCGTTGACACCCACAAAGGCCAGCAGCGCGCCAAAATTCAGCAACTCCACGCCAAGGCTGAACGAGATGAAAAAGGACCCGCCCATCACCGCCGCTCCGATCAAAAGCACGTTGGCGTGAGGAATGTGCGACTTCGGATGCAACCACGCAAAAGGCCTCTGGGGCAGCGCCCCACTGCGGCCCATGGCGTAGAGCAGCCGGGCCGCACCGAGATGGGCGGCCGCACCGGAACCGAGGTTGGCCACCAACAGCGTCACGCCGAGAATCGCAAACAAGGGCGGCCAGACCTCCCCAGCGACCGCCACGTAGGCGGTGTCGGCATTCGGAAACGGCCGCGACGCCGGCCAGACCAGTTGGGCCAGATACACTTCAACTGCCGCCAGCATCCCGATGCACAGGCAGGTCATCACGGTGGCGAGCCGAAGGTTGCGTTGCGGGTTCTCCGCCTCGTCGGCCAGAGTGGAGATGCCATCGAACCCGATGTAAGTCAGCACCGCCAAGGAGGTGCCATGAATGAGCGCTGACGCTTCAAATCGTTCCGGATCGTAGAAGGGCCGGGTCAGTTCAGCGAGCCCGATGCCCGGCGTTCCCATCACGTGGCGGACCATCGCAGCGATCACCACCACGACCACCACCCCCATGGCCGCGGCCAGCACGGCAAGCGTGCGGGCACTGCTGCGAATGGCACGCAGATTCAGGACCGTGAATCCGGTGGCCAGCACCACCTTCCAGATCCAAACCGGCATCTCCGGGAAAAACTGGTTCAACTGCTGGGCGCACCAGCAGGTGCAGATCAGGGGGTTGAGCACAAAGTCCATCAGCATGCACCAGCCGGTGAGCCAGCCAAGCGACGGATGGATCTCCCGGGAGACATACGTGAAGGCTGATCCACTCTCCGGATACGCATTTGCCATCGTTCCATAACTCAGTCCGGTGCAGAGCATCGCCACCATGGCGAGCAGCACGGCCGTCACCACATGGCCGTGCCCGCGCTCGGACAGCACGCCATAGACGGACATCGGAGCAACCGGCTGGATGATGACCACCCCGTAGAGTACGAGATCGCGCAGGGTGAGCACCCGACGCAGGCGGGGTCCGCCGGTCTGGCCGGTGCGTTTGACCGAGTTCTCCATCGCAAGGAAGGTGCGGCCGCAATCGCGGGAGCAGGCGGTTCAGCGTCCGAAGAGGTGGGCTCCGTCAAAATTGTCCTTGTCCCACGTATTCAAATCTCCATGATACCGGTAGCGGTCGATGGCATCATCCTTCGGGTCCAGCCGGGGATCCCGGGTGTCCGCCATCCAGCGCTCCACCCGGCGGCGCAGGTCCGCCAGGATGCTGGCATTGGCGGGGTCCGCCGCGACATTCCTGACCTGGCCCGGATCATGACGCAGGTCATAAAGCTCCACGGCCGGGCGGAGCCCGAAGACCAGCTCAAAGTAGGGCCGCAACCTCGGGTCATCCCGCCCGGCGATCAGAAGGCTCTTGGTCGGGCAGTTGTCGACATCCCCGAACGGACCGACGGACTGGTGCTTTTCGGGATCACCGGCCGGCCAGCGTTCAGGCCGCAGATTCAGCAACAGCAGGTGATCTTTGGTGCGAATCCCACGAATCGGATACCCGAGATCGCCCTTGCGCACATTGGCATGACGCTCCCGTTCCACAAACACGGCATCGCGCACGATTCCCAGCGGACGGCCCCGCACCAGATCGACAAAACTCCGGGTGGTCATGGTGGGCGGGCGGGGCAAACCCACCAGGTCCAGCAGCGTGGGGCCAAGCTCGCTCAGTGACACGAAGTCCTCCACCAACCGTCCGCCCTTGACCGGCTTTCCCCAGAACACCAATGGCACATGGGTCCCATCGTC
>JAEUGZ010000427.1 GCA_016794725.1 Opitutaceae bacterium
TAAATGCAACGCGCAACCGGCGTCGACGGAGCAACGCCCTCCACCGGAGTCATTCCTACCTACACGGGTCGAACCGGAGGGCACCGTCCGTCGCAAAATCAACGCCAATGCGTCGCGGACGCGCGGGGGACCAGCGATACCATCTCGAACGGACTCTTTGTCGGACCGCACCTACGACGGTTGAGGATTCTCCCGCAGCCCCCGCTCCACGGCCTCGAGGATCTCTCCCGACTCGCAGGGTTTGGCCAGGATCTCGGCCACGCTCAGGGCCGCGAGCTCTTCGCCGCGGTCGGGATCATGCAGACCGCTCGCGGCGATCACCTTGACGTGCGGGGCCAACCGGCGGATCTCACGAATCAAGGCGACCCCGTTCATGCCCGGCATCATCAGGTCGGTCAGGAGGAGCTTCACGGCCTCCGGCTGCGCACGAAGGAGGGAGATCGCCTCCCTGCCGTCCGCCGCACTCAGCACGCGGTAGTTGTGCCCCTCGAGCGTGCGTCGCAGGGAGGTGCGGATCGACGCCTCGTCGTCCACGATCAAGATGAGCTGCTGATCACCCTTGGGCAATCGGGGACGCTCGCGCAGGGCGCCCTCCACCGAGGACGCATCCGCGGGCAGGTAAATTTTGAATACACTACCCCGATTGACTTCGCTGTAGACGGTGATGAACCCGCCATGGCTCTTGACCACGCCAAGGACCGTGGACAATC
Source organism: Opitutaceae bacterium (assembly GCA_016794725.1). Lineage (GTDB taxonomy): Bacteria > Verrucomicrobiota > Verrucomicrobiia > Opitutales > Opitutaceae > UBA6669. The sequence continues at coordinate 711 of JAEUGZ010000427.1, forward strand.
CGAGTCCCGTGCCCTTGCCAATCTCCTTGGTCGTGAAGAAGGGTTCAAACATCCGGTCCAGCACGTGCTGGGGGATTCCCATGCCGGTGTCGGACACGCTGAGCAGGACGTGCGGCCCCGGCTTGGGCTTGAGGTGCGTCGCCTGGTCACCGGCCTCCACCCGCGCATTCTGCGCGGTGATCGAAAGTCGCCCGCCGTTCGGCATCGCGTCGCGGGCATTGACACAGAGGTTGAGCAACACCTGATGGAGCTGTGTCGCATCCGCCATCACTGACCAGAGATGGGAGGGAACGCTGTCGGAAATGGTGATGCCCCGGGGAAAGGTCTCGCGCATGATGGCGATCATCTCGCGAATCAGGTGGCGCGGCTGCACCAGGGTGCGCTCACCATCGATCCCGCGACTGAAGGCCAGGAGCTGCCGGATGATGTTGGCTCCCCGTTTCGCTCCCGTTTCAACCAGATCCACCAGTTCATGATCGAGCGGATCCTTGAGCTTTTCCTTCAGCACCGGTCCGATCATGAGCATCGGCGCGAGGATGTTGTTCAGGTCGTGCGCAATACCGCTCGAGAGCGTGCCAATCGCCTCGAGGCGCTGGGCGCGCAGGAACTGGCTCTGCAGGGTCTTGCTCTCGGTGATGTCCTCCGCCACGCCCACCACCCGGCGCACCACGCCGTCCGGGTCAGCAATCGGAAACGCCTGGTCCCGGATCCAGCGCAGTTCCCCGTCGGGCCGCGCGATGCGATAGGTCTCGTCGTACTCGCCTGAGGCTTGTTTCGTCTGTGCCGCCAGGAGCACCCGTTCGCGATCGTCGCGATGTATGGCCGCAGACCAGGACTCTGGGGAGGCGTACAGGCCCTCGCAGGAGGCTCCCCAGACTTTCTCATAGCCCGGGCTGATGTAGAGGACCTGATGCTTCTCGAGGTCGGTCATCCAGAAAACCTCATGAATGTTCTCCACCACCTGACGGAAACGCTCCTCACTTTGACGCAAGGATTCCTCCACCCGCTTGCGCTCGGTGATGTCGACAATGACCACCACCACCACCCGTCCGTGGGCATCCTGGCCCGGCTCATAGGTGACCGCCAGCTGTTGGGGGGCCGCGCCGGGGTTGGTTTCCGGCATCGCCAGTTCATAGCTGACCCGCTCGCCGTGGAAGGCACGGTCCAGTCGCGGGCGGATCTGCGTCGTGTAAACCGACGACAAGACGTCGGCCACACGCTGACCGACAATGTCGTGGGTGGGAAGTCTCAGGATTTTGGCATAGGCCCGGTTGGCGTACCGATAGCGGTGCTCCTCGGTGACAATGACCATGCCCACCTCGGCCGTCTCCGTCACCGTACGCAACAAGGCTTCGCTCTCTCGCAAAGCCTCCTCCATGCGTTTGCGGTCCGTGATGTCGAAGAGGATGGACAGCGCACAGGTTTCGCCCCCGATCGAAATCACCCGGACGGAAAGGTTGATGAACCGGGGCTCTCCTCGGCGGGTCTTTACTGGAAGTTCCAGGTTGCGCACCTCCTGGGTGGCGTTGAGTTGGAGGCGAATCGTATCCACCGCTGCTGGGTCGACCAGCCCCGCGCCAATCAGCGTATTCCCCACGATCTCTTCCCGGGTGCAGTCGAAGAGCTGAAGGAAGGAATCATTCACCTCTAGGATCCGCCGGTTATCGCGCCGACTGAGCGCGACCGCCGCCGGGCTGGCCCGGAAGGCGGTGGAGAATCGCTCCTCACTCTCGCGCAACGCCTGCTCGATCTGCTTCTGCTGGGTGATGTCGAAAATGACGCCCTGGCTGCCGATCACGCTGCCAACGGAGTCGTAAACCGGCGTCTTCTCTGCCAGCAACAGACGTCGTCCACCTTCGGGCAGGATCCACTCCTCCTCTGCTTTCACCGTTTCACCGGTCCGCATGATGTACTCATGATGCGGAGACGCTTCGGCCGAGAGATCGATGGCACGTTGGACGGTCGGTCCCTTTTCCATCCGTTGACTGAGGTCCGCCTTGATCTCGTTGATCGTCCGGCCGAGGTAGTGCTCGGGCGTGAATCCGCTCATGCGGCAGAACATGGCATTGACGAGCACGAAGCGCCCCGCGGCATCCTTGCGAAAGACCCCGGCCGGCATCTGGTCGACCAAGGATCGGTACAGCGCCTGGGCCTCGCGCAGGGCGAGCTCCATTTTCTTTCGCTCCGTCACATCCTGGATTGATCCACGCACCAGTGTCACCCGGCCTGCTTCCACCACCGGGTGGCCGATGGTGCGTACCCACTTTCGTACACCCTTGGCGGTCACAATCTCCAGCTCAAGGTCGTAGGGCCTGCCCTGCTCGATGGCGGCGTTCACCGCCGCCTCGATCTTCACCCGCGATTCCCCGTGATAGTAGCTCAGTGCCGCCGCCTTGCTGATCGATGTTTCGGGAGGCAGGTCATGGATGCGCGCCACCTCCCCCGTCCAGTAGGCCTCCCCGATTCGCGGATCAAGATGCCAGCCGCCCACCTTGGCGATCATTCCGGTTTCGCGTAGTACGCTCTCGTGGAACCGGAGCTGGCGCTCGATTTCGCGGAACGCGGTGATGTCGCGGGCGATTTTGGACGCCCCAACCACCTGCCCCAGGGCATTTCGCATGGGCGAGATCGTCACCGACACCTCGATTCGCCGGCCGTCCTTGCACACCCGCTCCGTCTGAAAGTGGGTGACCACCTCCCCTCGCCTCAACCTGGCGCTGATTTCGTCTTCCTCACTCACGCGGTCGGGCGGAAACAGCATCCGGATCGACTGCCCGACCGCCTCCTCTGCACGGTACCCGAATATCTTTTCCGCGCCGCGATTCCAACTGGTGATGATTCCGGTCAGGTTCTTGCCGACAATGGCATCCTCCGAGGAGTCGACGATGGCGGCCAGTTGTTCGCGCAACTCCAAGGCACGATGCCGCAATTCTGCCGACTCCTGCGCTCGCTGCCGCGCCCGATGCAAGCTCTCAAAGGTCACACTGATGACCACACCCGAGACCAGAAAGGCGATCCATTGGTAAAGTTCGCCCGGACTGTCAATCGGGAGCACGCCGTGCCTGGACGCGGCAATCCCGTAGGTGCCCAGCGCAATCATCCCGGTGGCGAGTACTCCCGGTCCAAACCCTCCCAAATAGGCGACCAGCACGATGGGCACTACACCCAGCACCAAGGCCAACCGTTCACCCAGCCAGGATGCCACGGCCAGGCGCAAGAGCAGCATCACGACCGCAATGGCCACCGACACGCCATAGGCAGCGAGCGGAGACCGGCGGACACGATCGTTGAAGCCAAAAGTCATGCAATTCACTCATCGACGCGGACGCCGACCGGACTGAATCGTCTGGGAAGACGAAAAACCGCGGTCTGCTGCAATTGGGGGGGTATCGGAGCTGGCCTGTCCACAGCATCGCGGTCCGCCCTGCCCGATGCAATCGCCATCGTAGACGAAAAACCCGCCCGATGGACCGAATCGTGCCAGCTCCAGCAATACGCCTGAGCACCCGCCCGATCTTCTAGGAAATTTTCTTATCTGCCCGCGCAACCAAATCCACGAGCGCGACAGGAACGATCCGCCCACGTCCGGGCCAGATTCGCAACCTCTGCAGGGCGCAATAGAGAAACGACCCAAAGATTCACGACGGTGTCGCGCAGGCGCATACCCGCGGCGTTGACGGAGCACCGCCCTCCAGGGCTCCACACCCTGCGGGTAACCGTGGGTCAGCGACCTGCGGTCGCTGCGGTTCGCCCACTCCATTCAACCGAAGGTCTCACCCCTGGAGGGCGTCGCGCCGGCGCCGCCGGGGGGGCGCACCCCGCACCTCGACGTCCGGACGTTTTTGGTTAAAGCAACGCGCAACCGGCGGCGACGGAGCGACGCCCGCCACCGATAACACCCACCCCCAG
>JAEUGZ010000379.1 GCA_016794725.1 Opitutaceae bacterium
CGAGAAATCCCGTCGCGTGGCAATCATCCACCATGGTGAGCGCATCATACCGGCCCGCGAGGAGAACGATCTCCGGGAGATTCGCGATGGTACCGTCCATCGAGAATACTCCGTCGGTGGCGATCAGAATGAAACGCGCACCCCCGGCACGGGCTGCCCGAAGCTGGGCTTCCAGGTCGCTCATGTCGTTGTGGCGGTAGCGGAATCGCCGTGCTTTGCAGAGACGGATGCCGTCGATGATGGAGGCGTGGTTGAGCTCGTCGCTGACCACGGCATCTTCCGCCGACAGCAGGGTTTCAAAGAGCCCGCCGTTGGCGTCAAAGGCACTGGGATAGAGGATCGTCGCCTCGGTCCCAAGGAACTGGCTCAGCCGGGATTCCAAGGTTGCATGCAGACTTTGGGTCCCGCAGATGAAGCGGACCGAGGCGAGCCCATAGCCCCAGCGGTCGAGCGCCGACCGGGCGGCGGCCACCACCCGCGGATGGTTGGCCAGGCCCAGGTAATTGTTGGCGCAGAGATTCAGCACCGACCGGCCGTCGCGCAAGGTGAGGTGGGCGCCCTGGGCCGAGTCGATGACATGTTCCAGCTTGGTGAGCCCGGCGCGTTCAATCCCGGCCAGGGTTTCACGGACGTGTTCGAGGTAGCGCGACATGTAGAAGAAAACAGACCTTTAGCCGGGGATCGAGGACACGGGCTTCAACCGGACTAGTCCCAGGCGAGCACGATCTTTCCACTGCGGCCGCTGCGCATGAGCTCGAAAGCCTCGGCGAAGTCGGTGTAGTGGAACCGGTGAGTGATGACGGGCGAGATATCGAGACCGCTCTGGATCAGGGCGGTCATCTTGTACCAGGTCTCGTACATCTCCCGCCCGTAGATTCCGCGGAGTGTGAGCATATTGAATACCACCTTGGTCCAGTCGATCGCGGCCGATTCCGGCATGATGCCGAGCAGGGCGATGCGGCCGCCGTGGCTCATGTTGTCGATCATGGACCGGAGGGCGTGCGGACTGCCCGACATTTCCAGGCCGATGTCGAAGCCCTCCTTCATGCCCAGATCCCGCTGTACATCCGCCAGGTTCTCGCGGGAAACGTCCACCACCCGGGTGGCCCCCATGCGCGCGGCCAGTTCGAGCCGGCTCGGATTGACGTCGGTGATGACCACCTTGCGCGCGCCCGACTTTCGCGCTATGGCCACCGCCATGCATCCAATCGGGCCGGCCCCGGTGATGAGCACGTCTTCACCCACGAGATCCCACTGCAGGGCGGTGTGGGTGGCATTGCCGAGCGGATCGAAGCAGGAGAGCACATCGAGTGGTATCGCCGGATCGACATGGACGGCATTGGACGCGGGGATGCAGAGGTACTCGGCGAAGGCGCCGTCGCGATTCACGCCGACGCCCCTTGTGGCTTTGCAAAGGTGACGCCGGCCCGCGAGGCAGTTGCGGCATTGCCCGCAGACGATGTGACCCTCGCCGTCCACCAAGTCTCCCGGTGCGAAGCCCTGGACGTTGCTTCCGACTTCGACAATTTCGCCGACGAACTCGTGGCCGATGACCAGGGGAGGACGCAGGGTTTTCTCCGCCCAGGCGTCCCAATTGTAGATGTGGATGTCGGTGCCGCAGATCGAGGTCCGCTTGACCTTGATCAGGACGTCGTTGATTCCCGGCACCGGTCGCGGCACGTCGACGAGATCGAGGCCGGGACCCGGCCGAAGTTTGGCAATGGCGCGCATAGGAAGGTGAGCGGACGAGCGGCGGGGAGTGCAGTTGAACCGCAGCGCAAGCACAACAGCGAAGCCGGCGGTCAGTCGACCTCGTTCCGTTGAGCCCAAAGCCGACGGGCCCGCTGCCCGGCATTGATCTTCTTCCAGACCGCCCGCTCTTTTCTTGCGGCCGCCTGGTCGTTCTTGCGGGTGGCGTATGCTTCTTCGCGGGCGAGTTTCAAGTAGCTGGCCCAGCGCTCTCCGTCGAGGCGACCTTCATCGAGGGCGAGTTGGATGGCGCAGCCGGGTTCATCGCGATGGCTGCAGTCAGAAAAACGGCAGGCGTGGGCCAGCTCGAGGATGTCCTGAAAAGTCTCCTCCACGTCGGCGCCCTGATCGTGGAACTGCAGCTCACGCATACCTGGCGTGTCCATGACGAGCACACCCGATTCTGAAAGCAGGAGTTCGCGCCGTGTGGTCGTGTGACGTCCCCGGCTGTCGCTGATCCGAGCTTCCCCCGTGGATTGGCGGGCCTCGCCCAGGATCGCATTGATCAGGGTTGATTTTCCCACCCCGGAGGAGCCGAGAAAGGCCAGGGTTTGGCCGATGCGCAGAAACGGAGCGAAGAGGTCGCGGCAGTGGTGATCCAGGGCGCTGACCACCACCACCGGCGCGGCGAGGGCAATGGCTTCCACTTCACGGCGGGCCCGGTCCGGCTCGGGATGCAGGTCGCTCTTGTTGAGGACAATCACCGGCTGGGCTCCGCTTTCCCAGGCGACCGCGAGAAAGCGTTCGATCCGGCGTACATTGTAGTTGGCGTCGAGGGCGGTCACGAGAAAGACCACGTCGACATTGGCGGCGACAATTTGCTCGTCGGGCCGGGGACCCGCCGCGCGACGCGAGAACTTGGTGCGCCGCGGGAGGACGGCATGGATGTCGGCGGACGGTTCGCCCGGACGCAGTCGGGCCGCCACCCAATCACCCACTGCGGGCAAGTCCGCGCGCACCTGAGCTTCATGGAGGAGTTTTCCCGTGAGGGCGGCGTGGACCAAGCCGGACTCGGAATAGAGTTCAAAGGCATGCTTGTGTTCGCAGGCCACACGAGCGGGCACGAGGCCCGCGTTAGAAAAAGGAGAAAAGGCGGCTGTGAACGATTCGTTCCAGCCCAAGGCAGAAAGATTCATGGAGACCAACACTGTCGATTGGAAGGGGCCGATTGAACGGCTCGAAACCCAACACGCGCGAGGTCAGCGGGTGCATGACCCGGATGCGCGGACGCAAAAAAGGCCGCCTCGCAGGCGGCCTGATTCCGAAACGACGGAGCGCTCGAAAGAAGCGCGACTCAGGCGACCCGCACGGCAGGCAACGAGGGCATGGAAACAAGGGTGTTCATGGTTGTGCCTGGGTTAAGGTTGGGATGGAGCAGCGTTCAGCTGCATGGTGAGGAGCGAATCCAGTCTGGGGATTGCGGCAATGCTTTTTTGGCACTCAACAAGGGCCGAGCGACCCCTGTGTCGGTGAGAACGGTTGTGCCTTTGGATCCACCCTGTGGTTCCGCTAACGCCGGAGCCGGAAGCGGTGGTGGCCTGAGGGGTGATCGGGAAGGATACGAAGTGAGCCCGCAGCCGTGAGTGGGACTCATAGCGTTCCGGCCGCTCGAAAGCTGTAAAATCCCGCACCCAGCGGGTCGGTTTCCCGGCGTCCCATGATGATGTGGTCGATCAGATTGATATCCACCGCCACCGCAGCTTCGCGAAGACTCCGAGTGATCCGGACATCCTGGGCGCTCGGACAGGGGTCACCGCTGGGGTGGTTGTGGGCGCAGATCACCCCTGAGGCCGACTCCCGAATGGCTTCTCTAAACACCTCGCGGGGATGCACGAGCGTGCTCGACGCCGTGCCCGAAGAGACCTCGACCCGCTTGAGCAGGCGTCCTTTGCGGTTGAGACACAGGACCCAGAACTTCTCCACGTCGAGGCCGGCCGTAAGAGGAGCCAGGTACGAGGCCACGCCTTCAGCGTGGTCGAGCACCGGCTCTTGCGAAACGGGCCGGGCCAGCACCCGGCGGGCAACCTCCATGACCGCGACCAATTGAATGGCCTTGACCTCTCCGATGCCGCGCAGCGACCGAAACTGCGATGTTCGCCATCCCACCAATCCAGCGAGCGAGCCGGCCTCGGCGACCAGACGAGTGGCCAGCGTCATCACGTCCTGGCCACGCGTCCCATTGCGCAACAATAAAGCGAGAAGTTCTGCGTCGCTCAGGGCGGATGCACCCTGACTGAGCAGCCGTTCTTGCGGGCGGTCATGCGGGGCGGTTTCCCGCAGGCGATTACCGGGGGAGATGGCTGATTCGGAGGTCATTAATACAATATTTTGCAATAAACACCCTCTCGGTGGCTTGTAAATGTCAAAATCCCTGGTCTCCTCTCGGATATGAGTTCGTTACGCGTGGTCGTCTGGGGCGAGAACGTGCATGAGCACAAGAATCCGAAGGTCGGCGCTATTTATCCCAAGGGGATGCATGCCGCGATAGCGGAGGGGATTCGCGAGCGAATTCCGGGGGCCATTGTTGCGACTGCCACGCTGCAGGAGCCGGAGCATGGCCTGTCCGAAGAGCGCCTGGCGAAGACCGACGTCCTGACCTGGTGGGGTCACCTGGCCCACGACCAGGTTTCGGACGCCGTCGCTGACCGCGTTCAGCGCCGCGTGCTGGAAGGCATGGGGCTCATTGTCCTGCACTCCGCCCACTACTCGAAGGTGTTCCGGCGTCTGATGGGGACCACCTGTTCGCTGCACTGGCGGGAGGCGGATGACAAGGAACGGCTTTGGGTCTGCAATCCGGGACATCCGATTGCGTCAGGTCTGGGTCCCCAGTTTGAATTGCCGGCGGAGGAAATGTATGGCGAGCCCTTCCTGGTACCGCCTCCCGAGGAGCAGGTTTTCATTTCCTGGTTTGAGGGCGGCGAGGTGTTCCGAAGCGGCTGCACCTGGCGGCGCGGCAACGGCAGAATTTTCTATTTCCGTCCCGGGCACGAGACGTATCCGACCTATCACAACGTGACGGTGCGCCAGGTGATCGCGAATGCGGTGCGCTGGGCCGCTCCCCAGGGACACTGGCCCGAGGTGGGAAAATCTCCCAACGCGCGCGTGCACCCCGAGCCGATCCGTCCGAAGCCGTAGGCTTCCGCGGTTCCGCCACAGCCGGGCTGCGCCTTACTCCTCGGGCAGGGGCTGGTCCTTGGTCTCAGGCAGGAGGGGAAGCACGAGGATGCCGAGCAGCAGCACCAGGCTGACCCAGATGCCGGCGGTGCGAAATCCCTCGATGTTGCCTCCGAGGCTTCGCGTGATCTGCCCGATGGTGAACGGCGCAGTCGCGGCGACCACCCGTCCAAAATTGTAGCAGAAGCTCGTGCCGGTGCTGCGGAGGCTGGTGGGAAAGAGCTCGGGCAGATAGATGGCGTAGACGGCGAACACCGAAAGCTGGCCGAAGCCCATCAAGGGGATCATCCAGAAGATCTGGCTGAATTCCCGGAGTCCTTTGAATACGAGCACCGTGGAGGCAAAAGACAGGAACAGGGCGATGGCGAAGGCGATCTTCCGACCCTTGGTCTGGGCGACGTGGGCCATCACCGTCATACCGGCAAAGGCACCGACGTTCTGCAGCAGGAGGGCCATCGAGCTCCAGAAGGCTTTTTCGCTCGCGAGCTGATCGGCGCTGAGACCCTTGGCGGCAAGGTGGGTTTCCACGATGGTGCGGACGATCTTGGGATGGAAGTTTCCGATGCCCCAGAGTCCGATGATTCCGGCGCTGCACAGCAGGAGTCCCGCCCAGGCGTGTTTGCGCCAGCGCGGGTGCGTCAGCAAGGCGCTATAGGACCCAAACTTAACCCCTGTCTTGAGTCCGGCCGCCTTGGCGTCCACCCACCGCTTGGGCTCCTTGAGCCGTCCAAGGATGAAGACGCAAAGGAATGCGGGCGCGGCGCCGACCAGGAACATGGCCTGCCAGCTTTGCAGTCCCCAAGGCAACAGATGACGCGCAGCGAGCAACCCGATGGCCATTCCCAGCATTCCGGCGGTGATGTTGCCAATGGTGGAGAGCGACTGAAGGAGTCCGAGGGCGGGGGCGCGCGCCTTGTCGGGTACGCTGTCGGCCACGAGGGCCACGGCCAGACCGAAGACGCCGCCGACGCCCGTCCCGGTGAGGAAACGGTAGACACAGAAGTCAAAGAAGCCGGTTGAGAGTGCGCTGAGTCCGGTGCATACCGAGTAAAGAAGCACGGATACGGTCAGGACCCGGGCGCGTCCGAACCGGTCACCCAGAGCACCGAAGAGCAGCCCCCCGGCCGCCCACCCGAGAAGGAAAACCGAAGTGGTGTAGGGACCAAATTCAGTGGCCTTCGCCTTGTCGGCGAGGAGCTGTTCCATCGCCGCGTCGCGGGCGAGATTGAAGAGCTGCTGATCGAGGCAATCGAACAGCCACGCGAGTGAGGCGACCGTGAATACGAACCAATGTTCGCGGGTTAGGGTACGCCACCAGGGTTGGACGGGAGTTGACATTCGAGTTGGGGAGAGGGGACGGGACAGGACGAAGAGTGGGCGGCGGGAGGCGTGGAATGCCCAAAACGGGCGGCGAAGTCAGGCGCTTCCCCCCAGATGGATGGGTTTTGCGGTGCGGGCAGATTCGTAGAGGGCCAGGATCAGGGCCACCGCTTTTCGCGCGGCAGGGCCATCCACTTCGAGCGGGGCGCCGGACCGGAGGGAGTCGACCAGATTCTGCATCTGGCGTTGATGACCGAGGTGCGAAATGCTCCCGGGCGCGCTGGCGCCGGAGCGCAGCGACGCATCGGCGAGTGCGGGCTGGACCGCTTCGTCACCGGGACGAGTCTCGCGAAAATCCCAACGCGCGATCCGATCGTCCTCAAGAATTGCGGACCCGCTTGAGCCACAGATTTCAAGCCGGCGCGCCCATCCCGGCGAGGCGGCGGTGGTCGCTTCGATGGTTCCCAGGGCTCCGTCGGGAAATCGCAGGGCTGCGGAGGCCGTATCCTCAACCTCAATCGACGTATGGACGCGGCGGGTACTCCAGCAAAAGACATCCGAGGGCATGCCCACGAACCACTGCAGCAAGTCCACGGCGTGGATGGCCTGGTTGATCAGGGCGCCGCCGCCGTCCAGAGCCTGGGTGCCGTGCCAGCTCTGTTCGTAGTAGGCGGCGGATCGGTGCCACTTGACATAGGCACCCGCGAGGACGATCCGGCCAAACCGGCCGTCGACCAAGGCCGCCTTCATCCGGCGTGCTCCTTCGCCATAGCGGGCCTGAAAGATGGGCAGCACCTTGACACCGGCGCGCTGGCTGGCTTCGAGCAACGTATCGATGCGGGCCAGAGTGATCTCAATCGGCTTCTCAATGACAATGTGTTTGCCCGCCTGGACCGCCGCCAGCGCCGGCTCCAGATGCGCTCCACTGGGGGTGGCGATACAAACGATGTCGAGCCCGGGCCTGGCCAGGAGGGCATCGAGATCCGTTGTGGCGAAAGCGTCCCCGTGTCGTCGGGCAAACGCCGAGGTCTTTTCCGCGTTTCGTCCGCAGACGCCGATCAGCTGACATCCCGGGAGTCCAGCGATGGCCTGGGCGTGGAAATCGGCGATCAAGCCAACTCCGACGATGCCAAAACCAAGGGGGCGTGGGTGGGAAGGTTCCATGAGGACGGACGGGGCTGGAGGGGGGGGAAGGGGTCTCTACGGCGAACCGGGGTCAGCCGGGCCGTGAAAAGGGATGGCGACAGACTGGGCTGATTCTCCCGGGCTCAGTCTGGACAGGGGCGTCGAGGTGCGCAGACTGTGGATATGCCTTCTCTCTACGAACGTCTTCGCGCCGACATTGTGACCGCCATGAAAGCGCGCGATTCGAAAACGGCCTTGATTCTCCGGACTCTGGACGCTGCGGTGCAACGCGCGTCCATGGATTTGGGAAAGCCGATTGATGACGGATTGGTCACCACGACCCTGAGAAAGTCCGTCAAGAATCTCGCCGACGCCCGTGCGGAATTTGAAAAAGGGGGTCGCATGGATCTGGTCGAAAACAACACGGCCGAAATCACCGTGCTCGAGAGGTACCTTCCCAAGGGATTGGAACCGGCGCAGGTGGAGGCCTTGGTTGCAGAAGCGATTCGCACAACCGGTGCGACCACGAAGAAGGAAATGGGCAAAGTCATCGCTGCCCTGAAGCAACATCCCGACGCCGGCAGTCTCGACTTCGGCTCGGTCAGCAAAGTCGTCCAATCCCGGCTGGCCTAGGCTGGAGTCCCCGCCCTGAGGCGGGCCGAGCAGGCAGTTCGGTCGAGGGGATGGTGATGCCATCGGGCGCGGCGTCACATCCCCAAGGCGACTCGGAGCGAGGCGATCCGCTGCTGGTAAACCGCATCGGACTCAAGCTTGCGGGTGGCCGGCATCATTTCAAACGGTGCACCCCACTGGGCGCCGTCGCGGTATTTTGGGACGACGTGCATGTGCAGGTGGGGAAGTTTGTCCGAGTAGGCTCCGTAGTTCACCTTGTCGGGCGAGAAGACAGCCTTGATGGCGCGTGCCACCTTCGAGACATCCTGCATGAAGAGGGATAGATCGCGATCCGACACCTCGAACAATTCGTTGACGTGGTGTTGGTACGCGACCACGCAGCGGCCGGGATGGGTCTGTTCCTTGAACAGGTAGACGGTTGAAACCGCCAGGGGACCCACCTCGATCATGAGATCGTGGAGGCGTTGATCTTTGCGGCAATACTGGCAATCCGGAAGGTCACTCATGGGTGTACGGGGACAGACGGGTGACGAGTCGTGGTCGGCGCTCGCGGTGACGTCAAAGGGAGCGTTGTTCAGCGTTAACGAGGGCGAATCATCAGATGGCACGCGAGGCTTTCCTTGTAGCACCGGTGCGCTTAGAAGGGTGGCGTTCTCGACCTGACCTGCGAAACCGCTCGACCATGATTTCCCGACTCTCCCTCTCGCCCCTGTTTGTGACTCTGCGCCGGGGCGTAGGTTTGTTGCTAGTCTGGAGTGCCGGCTGTCAGGGGCCGCCTCGGAGGGAGGGACAGCCCTCCGCAGTGCTTGCCACCCTCGTCATCGAGAATCTGACCGACTATGTCTGGACAGTGAACCTGGCGGCTCAGACAGGACTGCATTCTGAGGTCACGGTGCCGCGACGCGGACGCGTTTCCGTCACCCTCAATCCCGGGACCTATCTCATTGAGCAGCGTGCGGACGCGGAGCCGACCGTGGGTGAACCCTTGCGTCGGGAACTCCAGGCAACCTTCGACGCCGGACTGACCTACGAATGGCCGTTGCGGACGCTCCTGTCTGAATCGGGAGGCAAGCTGCCGTGAGTTCGCGACCAGAGGTGCGGCGCCTGACGGTCGAATTGCCACTGATCAAGGGCCGGGGTGAGTCCATTTGGGTGGAGGGCAAGCCGCTGGTGCGGTGGTGGCCGCTCCTGCATGCGTTGGGGCGGAGTGTGCTGTTGCCGCCGCAGGGTGCGGGGTCGGATAACAAGGTCACCTGGAGTTGGACGGAGCCATCCACGGCCGCGGCTCCGGATAGCTCCGCATTGGCTGGGGTGCGCAAGCGTCTGCGGGAAGCGGCCGTCGCCGCCCGGGACAGCGGGGAGGAAGCCGGGATCCCTTCTGGCGTGGTGGACGCCTTTAGCCGGATGGTGGAGGCATTGGCGGCGCGCAGTGACTCGGAGCTCGCCCGGTTTGTTGGATCGACCTCGCATGGTCTCATGGTGCACAGCTGGGGCTCACAAAAAGCCGGTGCACCGCAGACCGCGGCCGCCGAGGATTTTGACGTGGCTGGCTCCGTGATTGTCATGGGCCGTGCCGATGCCGGGCATCAGGTGATGTTGGAGGATACACGAGGACACCCTCTGAGAAAGGTCCGTTCCGATGCGACCGGACGGTTTCGTTTCACGGGAATCCAGCCGGGCAAGTACCGCGTGCGGGGTCTGTCTGAGCGGGTCGATTTTCCGGTGACGGGACTGTTGGTGGAGATTGTCGCCGGATCGATCGAGAACCTTGAATTGAAGAGCAGTGCATCGGTTGCAGCACGATCGAGCCCATCCCTGAACGACCCGGTGGTGGCGCCCGCGACGAACATCGAGGAGAGGACTGCGGCGTCGGCGCCACCTCCTTCAGCCGTCCAATCACGGTTGGCGAATGGAATGGGGTGGATGACCGCAGCGCTGGGGCTGGTGACGGCGCTGGTGCTCCTCGTGTGGTGGTTGCGCCGCGAAGTGCCCACCACGCATGGAGAGGCGTTGGGGCGCTTGGGTGGCGCGGCGCCCCGGGAGGAGGGACGGGCTAGGCCTGCTGGAAACGAAATCGAGTCGACCGGGTCCGAGGCGGAGTCTCTTCGCTTTCACTCCGGTCAACCCTCGGACCGCGGCAACGTTGCTCGGACCTCCTCGGCCACGCCGACCACAACGAAAGCAGGAACGGTGTCGGGAACCGAGACCGCAGCAGCGGCGGAGACAGCGGCCAAGGACCAGGCGGCACCCTCGGGGCCCCGCGTGGAGGAAGAAGCTCCCTCACGCGCGTCATTTCAGTCGAAACAGGCGCTCCCCCCGGCCGCCCAG
>JAEUGZ010000478.1 GCA_016794725.1 Opitutaceae bacterium
GGCCGTGGAATTGAACCAGGGCGAGCCCGCCATGTGCGAGGGCGATCAGAAACAAGGTCACACCGAGATGCCGTCGATTGTAGAGCAACGGCAGGAAACGACGGTCGATCCTGCAAAGCGGACCGATCGCCAGGACGACATGAAGGAGCAGGAAAGCGGCGGTACCAAACGCGCGAAGCAGCAGCGTTTCCGCCGTGGCTTCGGGTGACCACCAGGCACCGACGCCAATCGCGAGAAGGAGGTACCCGGCCACACCCCAGGCGAGGACCAGATCATAGATCTTCTTCTGACGATTCCATCCCACCGCCTGATAACCGGCGCTCATGGCTTGGACCGTCCCTGCAAAACCTCGGGCAAACGTTCCATCACGGCAGGGGCTCTTCGGTGAACCCAGGCGACCACCATCGCGCCGGCGATGACGAGGGGCAGCACGTGCCAGATCAGCCGATGTCGGTGACGAAGGGAGGAGATCATGAATCTTGCGAAGCCCCGACTGCGTCCCGGTGTGCGGTGCGTTCCAGAGGAGGAGTTCCTGACTGGATGATCGAGCGGCGGAGCATCCAAGGCCACAGCAGGACCAGGCCTCCGGAGATCAGGATTCGGAATCCCATGGTGCCGCTGGACGCGGTCGCATCGAGTCTCTTCAGGCCCCGCCAGTGCCACCACGGCAGGAGAAGGAATCCTGTCGCGAGGTAGCCGTAGGCGATCCAGGCAATCGACAGAGCCAGTGGCTGAGGCATACAGGGGAAGATCGGTGATGGAAGCAGGGCTTCGGCGCCGGAGTTGCCGGGTCCGCCTCGAGGGCGGCTACTTCTTCAGCAACTTGGGCCAGTTGGCCTCGGCTTTGGCGATGTTGCCCGGGACGTCCAGTTCCCACTTTTTTTGCACCTCTCGGTTGTAGTTGAGGTAGAGCTTGCCGTTGACGATCTTCCAGGCGTTTTCGGGGTCGGTGTTGGCGGTGTAGTTCTGGCTCACCGCCCAGGCGCAGTACCCGCCGAACTGGGGGGCGAAGTTCTCGGGTGCCGCTTTGAAGGCGTCGCGGTGCTCGGCACTGACAAAACGCCACGTCGCGCCCTGCCACTCCACGGTGTAGGCGGATTCGCCCTGCCTGGGCTTGCCCTCGACAAAATAGGCAACGGGATCGAAACCCTTGATGGCTACGCCAAAGAGGGTGGAGTTGACGGGTTTTTCGGCGCGTGCGCTCGACGCGGCCATCGAGAGCAGGGCGAGTGCAAGGAGGAGGAGCTGTTTCATGGAGAGATTGAGTTCGACGGGATCGGGTGGTTGCCAGAGCGGATCGGCGACTTGGGTGAGAGACACCAGCGGGTGCCACTATTCCCGTAGTCGTGCGAAAAGAGTCGGATTTCGCTCCGACGGTTCGGAATAGGCACGACCCCGTGTGCCTCTCACGTGGATACCATGCACACCCATCCCAGAAAAGTCGTCGTCGTCACCGGTGCGGTTGGAAATCTCGGACGCGCCGTGGCGCGGGCCTTTCAGCGCGACGGAGCTCATTTGGTCCTGCTCGACCGGGGTGCGGGCCGCCTGGAGCGCGAATTTTCCGACCTGGCTGGAGGGCACGACCATCTTCTGGTTGACGGAATCGAATTGGGCGGGGCACAGGAGGAGAGCCTTCGCCGTGTGGTGCAGTCCGCGCGCTCTCGCTTCGGGCGATTGGATGTCCTGGTCAACACGATCGGTGCATGGCGGGGTGGCAGTTCGGTGCTGGAAGCTCCCCTGGCCGACTGGGAGTTCCTGTACGCGGCAAATCTCCAGGCAACGCTCGTCGCCTGCCGTGCGGTGGTGCCTCATCTGGTCGAGCTTGGTGGAGGATCGGTGGTGAATGTCGCCGCACGCTCCGGACTGGTCGGGACCGCCGGTTCCGCCGCCTACTGTGCGGCCAAGAGCTCGGTCCTGCGCCTCACCGAAGCCCTGTCGGACGAGGTCCGGGGAACGGGGGTCCGGGTCAATGCCGTACTGCCTTCGACCATCGACACTCCGCAGAACCGAGGGGCCATGGGCGGGGCCGCGGCGGCCGGTTGGGTGGAACCCGATGCAATTGCCGACGTGATCCTTTTTTTGGCTTCGCCCGCCGCCCGGGCGGTGCACGGTGCCGCCATTCCCGTCTATGGTGCGATCTAGGAGCTGCCCCAACGCGCACGGCTGGCCCACGCGAAAGTGGTGGTAAGATCCAGTCGGTTAAGAGCTTCTCAAATATCTGCTTTTAAATTGTTTAGGTGAGTTCTGGAGACGGGCGCCCCGGCGTTGAACCGTGAAGTCCGGGGCGGTGGTTCCCCTGCGTCCGTGCCCGGGCAGGGTCGCCCGCCGGCGGGTGAATAGAAGGGAGACAAAGATTGCAGAACCTTTCTGCCTAAGAAAAGGTCACATCCTGCGTTATCCCCACGAAGGTCATGATGACACCGACCTCCCCCCATGAAAGCGCAGGAGAGTACGTTGAAGCAGCCGTCGCCCACCATCAGGCGTCCTTGCTTCGCTATGCCGCACGCCTGGTGGGTGATCTCGACCGGGCGCGCGATATCGTTCAGGACACCTTCGTCAAGTTCGTGGCCCAGCCGCGCGCTGCGGTGGCGGGGCATGAGGCCGAATGGCTGTTCACCGTGTGCCGGCACCGGGCGTTTGACGTGCTGCGCAAGGAGGGCCGCATGAGTCGTTTTGAAGAAGGGCAAGCGGAGCGGGTGCGCTCGGCCGAACCCCGTCCCGGGGTCGAATTGGAGCAGCATGAAACGCAGTCCGCGCTGCTCGCCCTGATCGACACGCTTCCAGCCAACCAGCAGGAGGTGATCCGCCTGAAGTTTCAGAGTGGATTCAGTTACAAGGAAATCAGCCGGATCACGGCGCTGTCGGTTTCCAATGTCGGATTTTTGATTCACACCGCCGTCGCCCGACTGCGTCGCGATTTCGCGGCCCTGCCGCGCTGACGGGCGTTGGACCTAACGAACCACCGGACTATGAACGAGCAAGACACACCCCTCTCCCCGGACGATCCGAGGCTGACCGCCTACGCGTTCGGAGAGTTGGAGGAATCCGAACGGCAGGCCGTGGAGGCTGCAGTGCAACGCGACCCGGCGTTGCAGGCTGCAGTCCGCGACCTGCGCGCCCTGGGCGGGAATCTGGCGTCCGCGCTGGCCCAGGAACCCCTTCCCGCCCCGGTCAAGGCACGACCCCGCCCGGCAACGGTGCGGTCGGAGTTTGATCCCCCGCGAGGAGCGCGTCTCCTGCGGTTTCCCGGACTTTATTACGTGATGACCGGAACCGCCGCGGCCGGCTTTGCGCTGCTGGTCGCCCTGCGCGACCCGGATGCGGGTAAATCCACGAAGGAAACCGTGAGGCGGTATGAGGTGGTGTTGACGCCGCCGACCGAGTCCGGATCCCGTTCCAGCGGAACCGGCCAGGCTTCCGAGGCGTCGAAGCACACCGGGACGGCCGGTGATGGCGCTTCGCGGATGGCCGGTTCCCGTGCAGCCGATCCTTCGTATCGGAATAGGGAGGACAACGCCTTCCTGCCGGTGGTCGAAGCCCCGGTGTCGTCCTTTGCCGTGGAGGTGGGTACGGAGGCCTATGCCGACGTCCGGCGGCTCCTGCAGGCGGGAAAGGCTCCGCCGCCGGAGTTGGTGCGGATCGAGGAGCTGGTGAACTATTTTCCCTACCGCTACTCCGCTCCGGCGGCCGAGGCCGTGGTGCCCATCGCCGCACACCTGGAGGTGGCGTCGGCGCCCTGGTCCTCGCGTCATCGCCTGGTGAGGATCGGGTTGCAGGGACGTGAATTGGCGGAGGGGGCCTCCACCACCCTCGCCACGGACGTGCGGTTTGAAGTGGAGTTCAATCCAGCCCGAGTCGCCCGCTACCGGCTGATCGGGTACGAAAACCGCAGTCTGGATCGGGACGAGGCGCGATCGGGTTCGGCCGCGGACGGCGTGATTGAAGCGGGCTACCGGGTGACGGCGCTCTATGAAGTGGTGCCGGTGGGTGAGGACCTGCGCGAGGATGGCAGCCCGAAAGTCGACCCCTTGAAGTATACGCGTCCCGGAGGAGCAGGGGTCGACCCCGGAGTGGCGGAAGAACTCTTGACCGTGAAGGTGCGGTACAAGGAGCCGGACAGCGATCTGGCGCAACGGGTGGCATTTGCCCTGGTGGATGGTGGAGCCACCTTCGAGGCGGCCAGTTCAGACTTTCAGTTCGCCGCCGCCGTGGCCGGATTTGGCATGGTCTTGCGGGACTCGCCTCACCGCGGATCCGCCTCCCTGCTCGCGGTGGGACAGTGGGCGGAGCGGAACGCCTCGTTCGATCCGGGCGGACGTCGGGCTGAATTCATCGAGCTGATCCGGCGCGCGGAAGCTTTGGTGCGCTGAGTGGTCTCGCCAGCGACATTTGGGATGAAAAACCATATCGGATACGTCAGCGTCCTGGTGCGCGACTACGACGAGGCCATTGCGTATTACACCGGGGTTCTCGGATTTCAGCTCCTGGAGGACACCCGACTGGACGCCCTCAAGCGCTGGGTGCTGGTGGCGCCGCCCGGGGCCGCCGAATGCGCCTTGCTGCTCGCGCAGGCGCAGAAGGAGACCGAGAAGGCGGCGGTCGGTTTCCAGGCCGGGGGGCGCGTCTTCCTCTTTCTGCACACCGATGATTTCTGGCGGGACTATCAGGCGATGAAAGCGCGCGGCGTGACGTTCATCGAAGAGCCCCGACGGGAGGCCTATGGCACGGTGGTGGTGTTCACCGACCTCTACGGGAACAAGTGGGACCTCCTGCAGCGACAGCCTTAGACCGGGCCGAGGTGGCTCACCACCCTGCCGCCTGGCCGTCCTTCCGGCTTTCGCTGGCTCCGTAGTAGACGCCGGTGACGGGGTCGCGCAGAATCGCCTGATAGCCCCCGTATCCACCCAGGTCAGTACGCACGTCGTGACCGCGTTTCTTCAGTTCGCGCACCACCTCCCAGGGAATGCCGCTCTCGAGGTAGACGAATCCTCCCCCGGTGGTGTACGCGCCGGTGGGCTCGCTGGAGCCTTCGTGCTGCCAGCGGGCGTTGTCGCCCGCTTCCTGAAGATTCAGGCCGTAATCGATGAGGTTGACCAGGATCTGCACATGTCCCTGCGGTTGCATGGCGCCTCCCATCACGCCAAAGGCGAGCCAGGGTTGGCCGTCCTTCATGACGAAGGCGGGAATGATGGTGTGGAACGGCCGCTTCCCCGGAGCGAAGGCATTCGGATGGCTGGCATCGAGGGCGAACTGTTCGCCGCGGTCCTGAAAACCGAAGCCTAGCCCGGGAACGACAATACCGCTGCCCATGCCGCGGTAGTTGCTTTGGATGAGGGAGACCATGTTGCCCTCGGCGTCGGCGGTGCAGAGGTACGTCGTGTCATGGGGCGCCGGCGGGCGACCCGGCTCTATCACGCGGGCGGCGCGATCCGGCTGGATCAGGGCCCGGCGTTCCCGGGCGTAGTCCTTGGAGAGGAGCCAGGCGAGCGGGGTCTGGTGGAAGGCGGGATCGGCGTAGAAACGCGCGCGGTCCTCGAACGCGAGTTTCTTGGCCTCGATCATGACGTGGAGCGATTCGGCGGAGTTGCGACCCATCGCCCGCAGGTCGTAACCCTCCAGCAAATTGAGCATCTGCAGCGCCGCGATGCCCTGGCCGTTGGGTGGAAGTTCGTAAACGTCGTATCCGCGGTAGTTGACGGAAACGGGATCGTCCCAAGTGGAGGTGTGGCGAGCGAAATCCTCCTTGCGCAGGTGCCCGCCATGGGCGCGCATGAAGGCGTCGATCTGATCGGCGATCACACCGCGGTAAAATCCGTCGCGTCCCTTCCCCTCCGCCAATTCCAGGTAGGTGCGGGCCAGGTCGGGATTCTTGAACAGGTCGCCCTTGCGCGGAGCTTTCCCGCCGGGTGCCCAGGTGGTGAGGGCGGCGCCGGGCAGACCGGCGAACGCGCGCAGATTGCGCTCCCAGTAAAAGGCGATCAGTTCGCTGACGGGAAAGCCCTCCTGCGCGTACCGGATCGCGGGGGCGAGGATTTGCCGCATGGGCAGCCGGCCGAAGCGTCCGTGCAACTCGTACCAGCCATCGACCGCACCCGGCACCGTGATGGGAAGGAGTCCCGTGGGCGGGATGGCGGTGAGTTTTTTCCGCGAGAGTTCCGCCTTGAGCTCCTCCAGCGTCAGCCCCAGGGGCGAGCGCCCGGAGGCGTTCAGGCCGTAGAGCCGGCGGTCGCGCGCACTCCAGACCAGGGCAAAGAGGTCGCCGCCGACGCCGCAGCCGACCGGTTCCATCAGGCCCAGCGCGGCATTGGCGGCGATGGCCGCGTCGACCGCGCTGCCTCCGGCCTTGAGCATCTCGAGACCCGCCTGGGTTGCGAGCGGCTGGCTCGTCGCCACCATTCCATGGCGGGCGATGACTTCCGAGCGGGTGGCAAATGGCTGACCAGTGATTCGATCCACGGAGGCGTGCAGGGTTGTGACCAACAAAACCAGGGCGGCGAAACCGACCCTTCGCTTGACAAGGCGCATGTCCCACCTTGAGCGATGGGACTTTCCCAGTGCAACGCCGATCCCCTTGCGGACGGCGAGCGTGCGGCGGGACAATCCCACGCGTGGGACGTCTGCTTCCCGCGGACGCGTCAGTCACCGTCCCGCACGGCGAAGTATGGATTCCTGAAAGGCCTAATGATCAGTGGATAGTGTGAGTGGAAAGGCGTTGGCACACGAAATGGTAAAGGACTGCTCCTCCCAAATCCCGATCCAATTCATGAAGACAATCCTTGTTTCGTTCCTGCTCACCTGTGTGGTGGTGGCCGCGCTGTCCGCCGCCCCCGAACTCCGGCTCCAGCACGTCGGCGTCGTCCGGTTCGGGGTCGATGCCAGTGGCCGTGACGTCAGCCAGCGCGGCTGGCTCGATTTCCAGGGCCGCTTCGAACTCGACGTCGCCGAGCCCGTGCTCTCCACCGTGGTGGTGCCGCCGGCAGCGCGTAACCGATTTTTGGTGACGCGTGAAATGGCGGGCGCTTACCGCCGCCTCGGCCCGGTGGCGATGGCCAATTTCGTCGTCGACGATGCCGGAGAGTTTTTTCTGCTCGGCGCGCGCGAGTACATTCCGATTGCGGTCTCGCCGGCGGCGCAGGCCGGCGCGGGCCGGGTGCCCAATCTCTCGACCCGGGGGCGGGTCGGTCCCGGGTTCGCGCTCATTGGGGGATTCGTCGTGCTCGATCAACCCCGCACCGTCCTGATTCGGGTGGTCGGACCTGGCCTGGCCGCCTTTGAGGTGGTTTCGCCGGCTCCTGATCCGGGCTTGACGCTGTTTCGCGGCGATGAGGTTCATCTCAGCAATGACAACTGGGGAACGGGCAGCACCGTCGGGGAAATGGAGTACGCCCAGAATCAAGTGGGTGCCTTTCCCCTCGCAATCGGCTCCAAGGATGCTGCCTGCCTGGTGACCTTGCCCGTGGGTGCCTACACGGTGCAGGCGACCTCGGCGGTGGCGGGTGAGGTGCTGATGGAGGTCTATCTGCTTCCCTGAGCTGAATGCCCGCGGTGAGTCGACAAATCCTGCGACTGCGCAGGATCGATATCGCAAGGAGCGGTGTGGGAAATTGCAGCGGTGCTGGTGACTGTGGCCCTGGCGAGGCCGCGAAGGGACCGACCGGTGCCGCCTCCGCTGGCCGGTTTCTTCACGCGACGCCAATCTGCGCGGGGTCGGCGACCCCACCTCCACCAGACGGCGACTTCGAATCGCGCTTACGTTGACGCGCATTCGCGACTGAGGAATGCGTCGTGCAATGGGGTGCTTTTCGCTCAATCGCGTGTGCAACGCACTCGCCGGGCCACTTCGTCGGGAACCAATGAAGACCTCCTCGGTCTGTTGCGTCGTCTTTCCAACGACATTTTGCCACGCTACTTCTGTAAATTCTGGCGTGCGTCCCTTCACCATTGGTCCTTTTCACCCCCAACCCATTCGACTCTATGAAACCACATCTGAAAACCACGACAGGAATACTGGCCGCCCTTTCCCTTGCGCTGTGCGCACTGCTGATCTCAGGCTGCAAGGACAGCAAGAAGGAGGAAGTCAAGGAGGCGACCGACAAAGCGGTCCAAGCCACCCAGAAGGCGGTCGACAAAGCCCAGTCCGCCATGTCCAACGCCTGGAGTGACATCAAGGACTACACCGTGGAAAAGAAGGCGGATTTCAGCGCCGGCGCCAAGGCGTTGAGTGCCAAGCTTGATGCGCAGATCAGTGAATTGCGCGCGGACTATGCCGAAGCGAAAGCCAGCGCCAGCCGCAAGGCGGCGATGGAGGAGCTGAAGAATTCACGGGCCAACTACGATGACAAGCTGGCGGCCCTCGGTCGCGCTTCGGCGGACACGTGGGAGGCGGCCAAGCGCGATGTCATCGCCGCCTGGGACCGCGTGGAGTCGGCCTACCACAAGGCCAAGTCCGACGCGAACTAGCCTGGGCTGGTCGGAGCCGGGACGACCGGGCCGGCCCGGTGACGCGGGGCGCGTCCGATTTCCGGAGCGCGCCCCGTCATCCCGTTCTTGAACATTGGTCGTGCAGCCGATTGTCTGAGCCCAGACGTCAACGTCACTCTCATGTACCCACGACTCCCCCGGTTCATCCCGTTCGTTCTCGCGGCCTGTGCTCTGGCATTCGCCTCCGCTCTCCCGCTTTCCGCCCAGCCACGTCCCCGCACCAGTCCGCATGAAACGCTGAGCACGGTGATCGACGGCAGCCGGGTGATGGTCGTATATGGGCGTCCCTATTCCAAGGATCCCAAGACCGGCGCGATGCGCGAGATTTGGGGCAGCCTGGTCCCGTACGGCAAGGTCTGGCGCATGGGGGCCGATGAAGCGACGCTCCTCCTGACGCAAAAGGCGCTGATGATTGGCGGCACGGTCGTTCCCGCCGGCGTTTATTCCTTGTTCATGCAGCCCGAGGCGGATGGCACGGCCAAGTTGATTTTCAACAAGCAGGTCGGCCACTGGGGTACGCAGTACGACGGCAAGCAGGACTTTGGCCGGGTTCCCCTGACCAAAGAAGCCCTGCCGGCGTCGCAGGATCAGTTCGTCATGGCGATCGAGAAGGTGCCCGCAGGGGGAGGGGTGCTGAAACTCAGCTGGGCCCAAACCCAGTATTCGGTACCGTTTGCGGTGCAAAAGTAGCCTCGCTCGTCGTCGACGCGCGACCTGGGCGCAGGTCTTGCGCCCGGAAGGTTCGTCCCCTTGGATTCGTCCATGGTTGTGCGTCGCGTCCTGGACCCTTGGATCGGGATGTTGGTTGTGCTCGGTCTGATCCTCTCCTCCCTGCCGATCATGGCCGCGCCCGCCAATCTCGACGAGTCCTTGGTTCCGGCCTATTCCCTGCCGGATCCGTTGCTGGATCAGACGGGTAAACCAGTGCGCTCCTCCGCTGACTGGCGTTCTCGACGTCGCGGGGAGATCCTCGACCTGCTGGCCCGGCTCCAGTATGGCCGCACTCCAGGCGGTGCGCTTCCCGGACAGCGGTTCGAGGTGACGTCGTTTGACGCCACCTCGCTGGGAGGTCGGGCAACTCGCAAGGAGGTCACGGTCTGGCTGACCGGGTCGCCGCAGGGACCGCGCCTCCGGCTCCTGCTCTACGTCCCCAATCGGCTGGCGGGACCACGTCCGGTGTTTCTGGGGCTTAATTTCTTTGGAAACCACACCGTGCACTCCGACCCCGGCATCGGTCTGGCGGAGCCGTTTATTGCCTTTGACGTCGATCACTACCGACCCAGGCCCCCTGGGCAGGGGGAGACATCAGAGCAGCGGGGCGTTCATGCATCGAAATGGCAGAGTGAGGAGATTCTGGCCCGGGGCTATGCGGTCGCGACGGCCTGGTGTTACGATCTGTGTCCGGACCGGGTGGAGGGCCTGGATACAGCGGTGGCCCGAGCTTTTGACACGGGTGGAGCGGAAGGCCGGGCGGAGGATGCCTGGGGAGCCATTGGGGTGTGGGCCTGGGGATTGAGCCGGGCCATGGACTACCTGGTCAGCGATTCCGCCCTGGATTCACGGCGGATCGTCGTGCACGGATTCTCTCGCTTGGGCAAGGCGGCGCTGTGGTCGGGGGCGCAGGATGAACGCTTCGCCGCGGTGGTCTCGTTTGAGAGCGGTTGCGGAGGGGCGGCCTTGAGCAAGCGTCTCTACGGAGAAACGATTCAGCTCATCAATGATCGCTTCCCGCACTGGTTCGCGCGTTCCTACCGCGCCTTCAACGACCGCGAGTCCGGGCTTCCGTTTGACCAGCACTTCCTGCTGGCGCTGGTCGCCCCCCGTCCCCTGTACGTTGCCAGCGCAGAGGACGACCGGTGGAGCGATCCGCTTGGCGAGTTTCTGGGTTTGGCCGGTGCGGAGCCTGTGTATGCGCTGTTCGGAAGGCGTGGTCTGGGATTGACGGTGCCACCCGTAGTGGACCGCGCGGTGATGTCCGACTCCCTCGGTTATCATTGTCGCACCGGCAAACATGATGTGACTGCGTTCGATTGGGCGCGGGTCATGGAATTCTGCGAACGGGCCTTGGGCCTGGAGGACGTGAGGCTCGCCCGACAACCGCCGACTCCCTCGACCGGCGCGCCCTGAGTCCCGAAGGGGCCCGGTTCGACTACGGGGTGCGTTTGAGCTGGTAGGTCAGCTCATTGCCGGACATCTCGGTGCGCACCCCGCCGGACCAACCCCAGACGGGCGAACGCAGCTGAATCGTCGACGTTTGACCGAAATAGATGACCGAGGGGGCTTCGACCCGGTCGATCACCTTGCCCTGGAGCACCAGCCCGGTCACGACGACGCCTCCGCTCAATTCGGCCCGTTCCACCCCGGGGTTATCCACCTGGGCGCCTTCCGCCAACTGCACCTCAGCTCGTGGACAGCGGGCGGTGACGCCTTGCGCGGAAAGTGTCACCGCTTCAGTCAGGACCAGTCGGTTGTTCTCCAGCCGGTAGTCAAAGTGGCGACCGTCCAGATTGGCTTCGGGCGTCGCCAGGCGCAGGGGACCCGGTCCCTGCACCCGTTTTTCCAGCGCAGAATAGCGAGCCAGGGGAAAGGTCAGCCGGGCCCACGGTGCATTGACATCAGGAGGAAGATTCGACTTGGGCCGACGGTAGAACTCGACCTCTCCGCGATGGAGCTGGGCTGAATCGAGTGGGCCCTCGGCCCGCTCCGCCTTCAGCCGGCGCACCGGCACTCCTGCGGTGTCGAACTGGGTGAGGGTGAGTCCTTTGGCTGTGAGTTCGCCGGCCGAAAAGAGCCCACTCGCCGCGAGAAGAAAAACCAGGAGCGGGCCCAGACTCCACAGAAGTCGCCTGATCGAACCTGAAGGGCGCTGACTAAACGAGGTGGAGTGCATGCCTAAACGAAGCCGGCGAGGAGCGCTCCGTAGACGAGCAGGCCGGTCAATCCGAGGCCGACGATCCACCAAAACACCGGGACACCGGCCGGGCTCAGCTGGCTGCGGCGTTTGTCCATGGCCTCCTCGGCGCCCGGGTCGGGCAGATCTAGACCGTCATAGCGCGTGGCCTCATCGTCCCATCCGGTCCGCTCGTCGGCTCCGCATTCCGGACAGGCGCGGGCGTTGCGTGGCACGGCTTTGCCGCAGACCGGACACTCCTCGGGAGGGATGAAGCGCGAGTGGGCCACAGGGAGAAAAGGGGGGGAGCGCCGGAGAAGGGCTGTGCGTGAGGCGGGCAGCGGACGGCCGGGCCGACCGGAAGCGAGGGTCACCGGTTGGCGGTACCGATCTCGAGTGGCAGGATGTCGTCAGCGAGCTGCGAGAACTCAAGGGAAATGAAACCCGCGCGTCCCTGAATCCCATAGTATTCGGCCCTCAACCACAGCGGCCGTTTCCGGAAGTAGATCACCCCGTAAAGTCGCTGCACGTGGCGGCCGAGATCGCGGGGTGCGAACACTTCGGTGTCGATGACAGGGCCCAGATCCCGGGTCATGGCCTGGAGGCGACGTCGGAGTTCCGCCACCTTTTCCCGCTCCTGGTCGCCGTCATACCAGGCGTTGAGCAGTGCGTCGGTGCCGTTGGCTTGAAACGCCTGCAGGCCGCTGCGGAAAGTGGGAACGCCATCCACGGCGAGCGCGGGGGAGGCGAGCAGCACGGTGAGGAGCAGGAATCGAAGGTGCGGGAACATGGGGTGTGAGGGAAGAGCGGAAGGACTAGCCGCGGCGGGCGGACTCGAGCCAGGGTGCGAAGGCCTCGCGCAGGACATGAGGTCCCTGCGCGACCACGCATTCGCCATGACCGGGCAGGATGCGGTCAAACGGCCAGGTCAGGACCTCGCGCAGCGAGGCGGTGAAGGCGGCCGGGTCGCCGATGCAGGAACGCCAGAGGCGGGAGGGACGCGGTCGTCCACCCATGTCCGCCAGCCTCATCCAGAAGCGGGTCAGCGGGTCGGCCGCGATCGGAAGATTGAAGAAAAGGTCGGCCACGATGAGGGTGCGTGTGACCTCGTGCAGGAAGACGTGTTCCTGCACCCGGGGCATGCCCTCGATCCGGGCAACGCGAAAGCCGGCCAGTGCCGGATGCGCTGCCGTGAGGGGAGTCAGCGGCCAGGCGGGGTGATCCCGGCAGGTGGCTTCGCCGGCCAGAAACGCAGCCTGGGGAAACGCGGCAAAGTAGTCGGGAAAGAACAAGTCGTGGTAGCGGCTCGGGACGACGAACGCCTGAACCTCCCCGAGGTCGCTCAGGGCGCGGATCGCGGCGGCGGATCCTTTCAGGGGCGAAAAGACCACGAGTCCCCCGGCGGCGTTGCGCGCGACGCCGAGGCGCCGACCGAGGGGCAGTCCGAGCACGCGCAAGGGCTGCGCATCGGTCCAGAGCTGGTCGGCAACCAGGGTTTGCATGGCCCGGGTCGTGATGCCCCGCCTAGGTCAGCGCCCACGGACTGCGCAGGGCCCGCCCGCGCATGCGGTTGGCGGTGTCGTCTCCCACGAACTCCTCGTGCGCCGGATCCCATTTCAGCCGACGCCCGAGCACAAGGGCGATCTGGCCCAGATTGCAGACCGTCGTGGTGCGGTGACCCAGTTCCACGTCGGCGATGGGCCGCGCGCGGGAGCGCACACAGGCGAGGAAATTCTCGTGGTGGTTGTTGCTCAGCGGAAGCTGCACCGGCCGTCCGTTTTTCTGCATTTCCCGGAGCAAGTCCGGCTCCGACGCCGACATGCGGTTTCGCGAGATATCCAGCCAGCCGCGCTCGCCGACAAACCGCACGCTCCCTCCTCCCTCGTGGCGGGTCCGGCAGGACATCGGAATGCCGTTGGCATAGCGACAGGTGAAGTCGATGTAGGTGGCGTTGGTGAAAAGGCCGGTGGTCGGGAAGTGGCCGTGTCCCTCCACCTCGACCGGGCCGCTGGCGTCCATGTCGAGTGCCCACTGGCCGATGTCGAGGTAGTGCGCGCCCCAATTGGTGATCTGACCGTAGGCGTTGTCGGAGATGAAGCGGAAATTGTAGTGACACCCCCCCGACGTATAGGGCCGCCAGGGGGACGGCCCGAGCCAGAGGTCCCAGTCGAGACCGGCCGGGACGGGCTCAGGGGTCCAGGTGGCGGCGCAGAAACGATTGTTGGGCGGGATCGTGACCTCGATCCGGTCCAGTTTGCCGAGACCCTGATTGCGCACATATTCGGCCACATCGTGAAACCGCTTCATCGACCGGTGCTGCGTGCCGTGCTGGGCCACGCGCTGGTAGCGGCGGGCGGCCTCGACCACCGCGCGGCCCTCCTCGATCGTGAGGGTCATCGGTTTCTCGATGTAGACATCCTTGCCGTGGCGCATGGCATCGATGGCGATCAATGCATGCCAGTGATCGGGCGTGCAGATCCAGACCGCGTCGATGTCGGTGCGCCGATTGAGTTCGCGAAAATCATTGTAAGCCGTGCAATCCGAATTGCCGTAGCGGGCGTTGACGCGCGAAGCGGCGAAGTCGCGGCGCGCACGGTCGACGTCGCAGACGGCGAGGATGCGCACCGCTTCCGGGTAACCCAGCAGGGTGTCGATGTGACCATCGGCGATGTTGCCGGTGCCAATGATGCCGACCGTGATCCGGTTGCTCGGGGCGGCCTGTCCAAGCAGACTGGATGGGAGAATGAGCGGCGCGGCGGCGGCGGCGGTGGCGAGCGACGTCGTTTTGAGGAATCGACGGCGGCTGAGCGGAGCAGTGAGGGTCGTCATGGCGGGTGGGGTGGGGTGCTACGCGCGGGAAAGGTGATCCAAGGCGCGGGTTGCGGCCTCGCGCAGGTCGGCTGGTTCTGAGGTGCGATCGCGCAGGGCCGTCAGTGCGGGCATCGCCAGCGTGTCGCGCCGTCGGGCCAGGCTTCCGATCAAACCGATCCGGGCGTTTCCGGAGAGACGGGGAAGCGCGTCGCGCAGGGCGGACACTGCTTCCGGACCGGGGATCGACTCGAGGGCAGCGCGTCCCGACTCCACCGTGGCGGGTGCGAGCAGGAGGGCGGCCAGCGCGGGGACGCTCCGGGCCGAGCCGATCAGACCCAGCAATTCGCACAGGGCGGCGAGCCCGGCGTCGGTGCAACCGGGTCGGGTGACGGCGGCGATCAATCGCTCTTCCAGCTTGGGCCGGTTTTCCGGGGCGCAGAGGATCACCTGTTCACGCACGGACCACGCATAGGAGCGGTCGCCCCCGTAGGTCAGGCGGGTGATTTCAACCCAGGGGTCTTTGGTGGGACCGGCTTCGGAGCTGACAACAACGGGAGGGGTACTCGAGGTGGCGGGGGGAACGGAGGGCATGGAGAGAGCGAGTGAACTGCAAAGCTGCAGCGTGCGCCTTCGGGTATGGGTGGGTGGGATGCGGCTGGCAACTCCGGGAAACGGGCGATGTACGGGGTAGTAGCGCCGTCTCTCGAAGCGCGCCGCGGTTCGAATGAGCCTGCGATTCGCAGGCCGGCGCCCTGGGTCTTTCCCGAGGAAACGGGCATCCTCGAATCCGGCCAGCGCCGGGTCGGCGCAGCGTGCGACCAGCCCCTACATGCCCTTACGGACAAAGGCGATGGCGCTGTCTTTTTCGTCCTTCAACTTGATCGTCTTCTGACCCCGCGTGTCTTTGCCGACGTAGTCGATGGTCGCGGCGGCGAGGACAGGAAGGTGTTTGCGCAAGTCGCGGCTTTCGCCTTCGGAGCTAACGTCGACCGTCCAGATTTCGGCGGGTGGCGCACCATCGCCCGCCGGCTTGTTTTCGCGGGCGCTCAGGCGGAGGTACTTCTCGTAGTTGACGACCGTGACGGTGTACTCGCGGTCCCCGATGTACTCGGTCGATGGCGGATCGCGGAAAGTCTGCGTCGCGTAGATGGGGTTGCCGTTCTTGTCGACGCCGACCTGGACGACCGTTGTGTAGACACGGCCCGGAATCGTCCGGTAGATCGGCTCCGAGTGGAGCTCCTTGGAAACCTTCGGGCTGCTGATTCCGTAGTCGATATTGATGACCAAGTCCGCCTGCTCCGCACGCGGCGCTTCGTAGAGCCCTCGGCCGGAGAGCGCGGTTTTGACAAATTTCTCGGCTTCCTTGTGACGCAGGCTGTTGGGATCCAGCTTGGCGCCATTGGCTTGAATACGATAAGAAATCGCATTCTCGGCGTTGGGCTTGGCCAGCGCGTCGACCTTGACCTTGTAGCCGCCAGAACACCCGGCGAGCCAGACAAGCGGGACACTGGCGAGACCGATCAGCAAAGGGGCAAACGCTTTCACAGGTGAATGATCGTTGATCTGCGGTTATGATTCTCAAGCCGGACGAAAAGGCAACTCCGTGCTCGCTTTAGCGTGTCTCGGGTTGAGTTCTCTTCGGATCGTGTCACGTTCCCCCTAGAAGTTGCTTAACGCATGAATCCTCACCCACGCGGTCTGAGTCGGAGCTTCATCCCCTTGGCGCTCGGCTTGGCGGTCTTGCCATGGCTGGCCGGTTGTACCGGGGTGCTGGCGACAAAACAGCGAGTGTTTGTCGATGCGATCACCGCCCCGCCCGAGCCGCCGAAAGAGGGTGGGACCTCCTATCGACTGCTCGCGAAGAAGTCCGTCGTTTCGGGCCAGCCGGTCCATGTGCCGGCGGTCATCGCCTGCGTGAATGCCGCCCTGGCCGGCAAAGGGTTGTACGAGGCTCCGGCCAATACCCCGGCGGACCTGTTCATTGAAGTCTCGTACGGTCGCAACATGCTGCCGCGCGAAGTGCCGCATGCCAACGAGGCCTACCTTCAGCTGACCGCCCGGAAAAATATCGCACGCAGTTTGGAGCCCACGACGGTGGAAGAAGTGTGGGACGTCAAAGTGGCGGTCCCCGGCGTGACCGGCCGCATGGAAGTCGCCCTTCCGCTGCTGGCGGCGGTGGCGAGTGAACATATCGGCGCCGATACGCAGTACGAGGTGCCCGTTGATGTACTGAAAAAGTCTCCGGTCGTGGAAAGCGTGTTGCTCAACGCGCAAAAGGCCATTCGGGCCCAGGAGGTGCGTCGCACCACCAAGGCCCCCGAACCCGCCAGTGCGGCGAGTCCCGAAACACCGGCTCCGCCGTCTCCGTCCCCTCCGCCCTCCTCGTGAGCCCCGGTTCAGGGGATCTAAGTTGCGCAGGTCACACAGCGCGAGTGAATTAAATCGGAATTTTACAATTCTGAGTTCGCGTCGGCTGGAATGTGTGGGTTTTCACGATAAGTAATTCTTTGAAAGTGAGTTGAGCGACAATTCGCGTGCTCGGCTGAGTTCGAACCGTCCAATGCTTTAATCGGCGATGCTGCTGGCACTTGCAGGGACTAAGGCCGATGGGGGGCATTTTCCGGAAAAACGATAGGAGCAGCGGGATGGGTTTGAGGACGGGGGATGAAGGCGGGGATGAGTTCATTCGGCTGGCGTTTGCAGGGGCTTTTTTCAGACTACGCCTGTGGAAACCGCGTCCTCCTTTGTCGCTTCGCCCACCCGGTTTCGACCCGTCGCCGGGTTGAGCCGCGACGCGTTTGCGCCCAGGCAGGACCCATGCACCTTGGGAGGTATGGACATGAAGGTTCACCCCGCTTTCAACGGTAGGTCCCAATCGGCGGCGATCAGGGTCGCCTTCCGATGGGGCTGCCATGGCCATTCCGGAAGCCCTGAGATGATCTGATGCCATGTCGGTTGAGCCGAAGCTATTTCCGAAGGTTTTTCTCCCGCCGCCGCTGCAGGATCTGCTGATGCGCGAGGCGGTGTTTAGCGTGAGTCGTAAGCGCATTGGGGATGCGCTGCTTTCGGCGCAGCAGGAACTGGCTGAAATTGTGGCCGCCAAACCGCGACTTTCCTTTGTCCGGCAGGACGCGAAAAAAGACCATCGGATGAAGGTGCTCGAGGCCGAGGAGAACGTCGCTTTGCTGGAGTCGGCGGTGCGCAAACTCGATGTTTCCATTCCTGCGCTCACCACCTGCGTCGACCGCAGCTTGGAAAACTACCTGCGGGAGATGGACCCGGAGTATGTCACCGGGCTTTCCGCGGCGCGGTTCTCGGAGGACTGGCAGCGCTTTCTTGGCCGCTTTGAGCAGGCGGTGGATCGTTACATGAGCGCGCTCGGCAAGCTTCCGGCGCAGCTGGAGCAATTGGTGCCCGGAGATGCCTGTGGCACCCACTTTGACGGCCGACAGCTGATCGAGGAAACGGTTCAGCGGGCATCGGACGTCCAGGACGAAATCGCATTTCTGAACAAGATCGCGGACGCCCAGCGGCTGCGTGGCCGGGGCCAGGCCCCCACGGTGCACCGGCAGCCGGAGCGCAATTGGCGCAAGATGGCGCAGTCGCTCCTCACGCTCTTGCCGATCGACGCCTACAAGGTGGTCAAGACCCTGACGGTCGAGGCCAAGGACGTGCTGGAGCGGGTCTACGCCACGATCAAGGAGGAGGGCCGGCTGGCGACCTACTCGGGTGGGTATGGAGTGAGCAGTTACCACAATCGAGTGTGGGTCAGCCTGCGGGATGCGGCGCTGCAGAAGATCGTGCCGGATGACTTTGAGCGTATCGTCGCCGAGACGGAGACCTTGCTGGAAACCGACCGGTTGGAAGAATGGAAACCCGAGCGGATTGAATCCACGGATCCCGTGACGGATGGCCAGGCCGCGGCCAAACCGAATTCGGTGGCGGCGCACGTCATTGTCCCGACTCCCCTCCCGGCCAGCGCGGCCCAACCGGTGGTGGCCGATCCCTATGCTGGAGAACCTGGCGTGCCCGGAGTGCCTCCACCCATCCGGCTCGCGATGGGAACTCCCGGCACCCGCATTCCCTACCGTCCGGCCGCTGCCGCGGCGGCCGCGGCCAACCCGCCACCCGTCGCGCCGGTCCCGGCATCGCCTCCGCTCTCTCCCCTCGAGACCGCTCCGGCCGAACCGACCGCCGCGGAGAGCAAGCCGCTTAGCCTGAAACGGGCTGGTCGTGCGATGCCGATCTCGATGCCGACGGCCCGCGATGTCAGCCTGCAGCCAGCGCCTGCCACCGCCGCAGCGGCCGCCGCGGCCGCCGCATCCGCGCTGCCGGTGCCGTCCTCGTCCGCCCCCATGTCCGCCCAGGAGGCCGCGACGCTGGCGGACGTGAAGGCGGAACGTGAGCGACTGGAAATGCTCCTCAACGAAACCAAGGCCAGCCTGAACGAGCGCGAGGAGTTTCTTTCCCAGAGCGAGGCCCGCCTGATGCAGACCAGTCAGGCCCAATTGGAACGGGAGGTTGAATTGGAACAGCGCGAGGAGCAGCTGCGGGAGATGGAGCGACGCCTGCGGGAATTGCAGACCGGGGTGCCTTCGCCCGCCGCGCCCGCGCCTGCCCCGGTTCCGCCCGCACCGGAAAAGAGGACGTTCGACGAGTTCAACGAATGAGCCTCCGCCGCGGACCACCCACGCCCGCGGGTCGCTCTTGCCTTGCGTTCGGATCGTCTCGATGGTGCTTCTCAGCACGGACTTCGGCAGGAAGCCGGCAAGTCTCTGCTGATCCTGAACTGACGCCCACGGCCCGCTCTCATGTCCGCTGAACCACTTGCCGACGCCCGTCTGGTCGCTGCCGCGTCCAAGCTGCCCGCCACGCCGCGGATCTTTCAGCAGCTGAGCATGGCGATCAAGGATCCGGATGTCAGTGTGGAGGCGATCGTGTCGGTGGTGCGCCTGGATCCCGCTCTCAGCGCCAAGGTGCTGCGCGCGAGCAACAGCCCGTTTTTTTCGCGCGGAGGCCGATGCGCCAACCTCGATGAAGCGATCGAACGCGTGGGCATCTACGTGGTCTACCAGCTGGTGGGTGCCACGGTCGCCTCGCAACTCTACTCGGCCGGCTTGCCGGTCTATGGGGTGACCGGTGACGAACTGTGGCAAAATTCCGTCACGACCGCCGTCGCCCTCGACTTCCTGGCCGACTCCGCCGGGGCCGACGGGAGGATAGGCTACACCCTCGGACTGCTCCGGCCGGTTGGTCGGTTGGTGCTGCAGCGGGTGGCGTCCGACCTGCACCTGCCGCCTCGATCCGGCCTTCACGCCAGCGCGGCTTTGGTCGACGCATGGGAAATGGAGACGTTTGGCCTGACCAATACGGAGGCGGTGGAGCGGATCTTCCAGATTTGGGAGTATCCCGCCCAGCTGACCGCGCCGATCCGCTACCACTTTGTGCCTGGGGAGGATCCCAAGCTCAGCCA
Source organism: Opitutaceae bacterium (assembly GCA_016794725.1). Classification (GTDB taxonomy): domain Bacteria; phylum Verrucomicrobiota; class Verrucomicrobiia; order Opitutales; family Opitutaceae; genus UBA6669. Next base: position 19,656 of record JAEUGZ010000478.1, read on the forward strand.
GTTCACCGCCCTGCTGCACCTCGCCGGCTGGATCGCAGCCGAATTCGGCA
>JAEUGZ010000549.1 GCA_016794725.1 Opitutaceae bacterium
ACATCGGCATCTACCCCGGCGTACCCAGGACGTATTTCGCCCTCGGTTACGGTGGCAATGGCATCACCTTCAGCGTCATCGCCGCGGAGATCATCCGAGACCTCGTGTGCGAAGGCCGCAGCCGCGACGCGGAGCTCTTCCGCTTCGATCGCCCGCCAGTCCGCTGAGCACCAGCCCCAGCCGCCGCGGAACGCGGTCCGCACCTTCGACAACCGATTCGCCCGCGGACCCTTTCCTACGCCCTGAGGATCTTCTCCATCGGCCTTCCCTTCGCCAGTTCGTCCACCATCTTGTCGAGGATACGAATCTCCCGCATCAACGGATCCGGTATTTCCTCCACCCGCACGCCGCACACCACCCCTTTGACCAGTGCCCGCTGGGGATTCATCTTGGGGGCCTCCTTGAAAAACGTCTCAAAGTCCTTCTGCTTCTTCAGTTGGCCTTCGAACGCTTTCTGGGTGTAGCCCGTCAGCCAGCAGATGATGGCATCCACCTCCGCCTTCGTGCGCCCCTTCTTCTCCGCCTTGGCCACGTAGTAAGGGTAGACGTTCGCAAAACTCGTTGTGAAGATCCGGTGTGGGGTGGTCATGGGAAGGAGAGAGAAGCCGTGATTCGGGCCAGCTGCGGACAGGTTCGTCCGCCCCCCGAGCCAGCAGTCTGGAAAGCGTCAGGCATCGATGCTGTCAATCCGTCGCTGGTGGCGACCGCCGTGGAAATCAGCGGAGAGCCAGGCATCAACGGCAGCAACCGCCTCCTCGCTGGACATCTGCCGTTGACCCAGCGCGATCATGTTGCAGTCACCGTGCTCGCGCGCGAGGCGGGCAGTGCGTTCGTTCCACACCACCGCGCACCGAATCCCGCGCAGCCGGTTGGCCACAATCGCCTCGTTGCCGCTCCCCCCTACGAAAATGCCAAATCGGTGCCGCCCCGTCGCTACCGCCTGAGCGACCGCCCGGATGAAGGCCGGATAATCAACCGGAGCCTCCGAGTCGGTTCCGAAGTCCTCGACCTGAATCCCCTTCGACTCGATGTGACGCACCAGGACCCCCTTGTAGGCGAATCCGGCATGATCACTGGCGATGGCTAGGCTGGTCATAATCTTTGTTCAAACGTCATATCCATTCGTCCCACGACGCAGCCTAGGCGTCAACGCCCCAGGTCGTTGCGGGGCGGGCGCCACCAGAGAAATCCGATCGCTTTCCGTATGGAGGGCGCCGCTCCGTCGGCGCCGGTTGCGCGTCGCGTGACGAATCGACACCACCGCCGAAACCATGCTGAACCTAAAATCCGCAGCCGCCAGCCATCCTCGGTCTCACCCTACTTCACATCACGCTGCAATTCCTCGAACACCTGCCGCGCCTGGAGCAGCGAGTCGGTCACCTGCAGAACGTCCTCGGGACCTGCGATGCCGGTGGTTGCGCGCACCTTGACGCTCGCCAGCTCCTTCTGCCAGACGGCGACAATCAACTCCTGTTGCCTGAGCTTCTCGGCCCTCGATGCAGCCGTGTCGCGACGAAATGCGTACAACACCAGACGCGCCGAGGTGATCGCCGCCTCATCACCCGCCCCACTTCTCAGTCGGGATTCTCGAGCGGCCACAATCTGAGACAGAACCGTATCGCGTTCCTTGAGGATCTTCCCGTAGGCCGCTTCATCCGCCCGTCCACCCGGGACGAACAGGGAAGTCGCTGCCAGGAGTACCAGAGTCTGAATTCGCAGGGTCTTCATGTGTCAGTGTGGGAGCGGCCAGAAGTTAAAGGCCCAGCCGAAACCGTTCAACGGGGAAATCCAACACCAGAGGCGGTATTCCAAGGGTGGGCCTCGCCCTGCACCGCCCAACTGACCCGGCCACAGTGCCGGCGGAGGTTGCGTTGGCAGCGGTATTCGACGCTGATTTACGAAGCACGCAGAAGGAAGAGTCCGGTGATGAATCCAAGCGCATAGTACAGGATCGTATAGGGATCATGCACCATGCGGTAGCCCATGTCGGTCCAGAGCCATTCCAACGAGAGTCGGTCCAGGGTGACTTTCCCGTCCAAAACCGCTAGGATGAGAAGAGAGGCCGAGTCCGCCACAACGATCCCGATCAGTGTAAATGCACTGGCGATGCACTGAAAGAGGAGTCCGGACCCTCCCGAGAAGTGTAGTACGCAATACGAAACGACGGCGCCAAACACACAGGCCACGAGGGGAAACTGGAGCCGCACCACCACGGTGAAGAACATCCAAAGTCCGCTCATCAGCAGGCTCGAAAGCAGAGCCGCCCCCAGCGCCCGCCGGTACGACCCCAGCCGCTTGCCACACAGGATGCAGGTCCCTGGCTCCGGGTTGTTCGCGGCGCAGGCAGGGCAGACGTAATTCGCCATAGCCGTTTGGTTCGTCTATCGTCACCCACGCTGGGCCGAATTCCTGCGGCTGCCAGGGACATCAAGCCGGGACGACGCTCTCATTGCGCGTCGAAAGGTGTCACAATCCATGGCCATCACTGCACGCGGTAGCGGTTGAGGTCGAACGGCGGTCGCTTGTTCTCCGGACGCAACGCTATCCACACGAGAAGGCTCACCGGCCACGCCACCATCAAGACCAGCAGTCCGACGAGCAAGCCAGGTTTCCCTCGGTTGGTGGCGTCTCGCGCCGACCAGACTCCGCTCCAAATCCAACCCACCGCTACGGCCACCACGATGAGAAATGGAAGAATCTGAAACAGAATTTGAAGCAGAGTACTCATGGTTGGTCAGATTGTGTGGGTCTGGAATAAAGTCTCCCTACCTTACGTCGGCCATGCAAAAGTGACTCCGACGCACTCGCTACAGGGTGGGCTCGCCCCCTCAGAACAATCGCCCCCGCCTCAACAGCATTACCAGCAGCCAGACAGGCCAGAATAGCGCTACGAAGATCAACACGCCTGCGTCGAAGCCATCACCGGTGCCAAGTGTGCCAAACCGCCTTGCGCGCTTCTCTCGTCCCGGCGACGCCACCGCAACGATCATCAGGACCAGGCCAATCAACAAGTAGAGCGTGAACAGCAGGGTCGGTGTGTTCATGGATCTCCTTCACCATCCCCGGTTCAACAGCGTCCGTGGATGGCATCCGGCTTTTCATCACCTTAGCCGGGGACGGGGACAAAGGGATAACTCTTTATTACGATTCAGGATGAAGTGAGTTCAAAAGGAGCGTCCTTCAATCGCACCCAAATCTCGCGACTACCAGGGCGACCCCGACGAAGTCAGCTCCGATTGTCTGTGGGGAACTGTCCCTTGCCTCCGAGTGCCTGCCTCAGCGGCTGCTAGGGCTGAGGACTTTCCGCAGGATACGCCCGAGCGGCCAAGGGCTTGAGCCCGAGTCGATATACCACCGCAGCGATCCCAAGGCAGACTAGCGCGGTGACGGGAGCCGAACTCCCAGCAGGTCGCATCGAGAGGAAACCTCCATTCAGCACTAGCCACAGCAGCACCGATGCATTCACGGCAGTGGTGTGGACCGTGCGGGAATTGGGCCTTTTCAACTGAGCAACACCGCTTAGGTACAACGAAAATGCCACCCCACCCAACAAGGCCCACAGCGCCCACGTGACCCACGATGAGGCCGCGCTCGCTCGGTGATGTCCAAAAACGGTCGCCACGCCGGCGGCCACCATCCCTCCCACCAGCAACACCGCCGCCACCAACTGAACACGAGCGAGAATTCGAAACGTGCGCATGGAGATTTTCGATTGCCTCGAGTGCAAACAACCTGGGCCGGATTTCATTGTCTTTAACCCGCAATTGCAACGAGGTTTGCGAGGCGGTTCTTCAGGAGAAGTCCCGCTTCAGACCACCATCCACAAGAGGATGGCCAGCAGTACGCCACCGACCAAGGTACCTACCAGAAACCGAATCTCTCGGAGACGACGCTCGCGCAGCGCCCGCTCCGGGCTGAACACTCCAAACGCGGGAAGCCGCACCGGTTCGTCAGCCGGTTTCTCCGTGCGTAGACAATGCCAGGCGAACCAGACCGCCGGGGCCACTGCACCCAAGTAGCAGAGCACCCGAACCGAATCGAGAAACCGCGTGAACGGTGAAAGACCGAGTTGAATGACAACGACGATCGCAGCTCCATAACCAATCAGCACCGAAAGCCAGACTGCGCGCCGCGCGGCCAGCGGTAACAAGCCTCGGTCCTCCCTTCGCTTCGCCCACCCGAGCAGCACCGCAAGAACACTCGCCAACGCCGCGACCCACGCGGCATGGTTCCACCGTTCCGCGGTCGAATCAGCGAATGCAAAGATCCAGATGAGGCCGAACCCGTACACAACCCCTAGCAAGATCGCGAGCGCCACCGTCAACGGCTTGGTCCGAAAGACTTGGAAACTCTCAAGGGTACTTTGAGGATCAGACACGGGGTTCATGCTTTGCTATCACTCCTCCCCCGCTGCCCGTGCCACGTCGCGCCCGCTCGCACGCTGGAAAGTGGCGTCATAACCGGTGCGGCCACAGGATAAGGGCTCCCAAGACAAAAAGGAACGGCACGGTGATTCGCAGGAGAGCGATTCGGTCCATCCTCCGAGGTCGACCGGAAATCCGCTGCCGGATCATGACGTGAGTTCGCAAGCCGATGACCGCGAAATAGAGCACCACGGCGAGAATCGCCCATGCTGCTCGTTCGCCTATCCATAGGATGGACGGGTGCAAAGTGATGGAACCCAACAAAAGTAAGGCCGCCACCAGGAAACCAACCACCGCGAGACAGAACGTGCGACACTGCCTCAATGCGGGTAGGTCCCTGTTAATCCGGAGGTGCATCGATGGTTTCATATCAAACAATAGGCGACCACCAGAAGTACTCCTCCAACGACTACGGGCACGTAAGTCCTGAGGCTGA
>JAEUGZ010000634.1 GCA_016794725.1 Opitutaceae bacterium
CGACGTCCCGAAGGGTGGAATGAAAAAGAATCCCATCAATTTTCAGAATGGCAGCTCTTCATGGAGCACTTTGGTATGGTCGGCTCCACCGATCGTAAACCGCTGGAGGTCCCGCGCCCACAACATCGGGGCAGACGCAAAATTGGGTTGATCGTTGGCTCTGAAAACACCCCGTCGAAGCGTTGGCCGGTACCTCGATGGCGAGAGTTCGCCGCAGCTGTCCCCGAGTTGACCTTGGTCCTGCTCGGCACCCCCACTGACAAAGCGCTCGCCGACGAGGTGTCCAAGGGACTGGCACACCCGGCGATAGAAAACCTGGCGGGCAAGACGGATCTTCCCCAGTTCGTCGAACAACTGGCAGACTGCGACCTACTGGTTTCAAACGATACGGGGGGCATGCACCTCGCGAACGCCCTTGGCGTCCCTGTGATCGCGCTCTTTGGCCCAACCAATCCTCTGCGCACCGCTCCCGTGTTTGCTGCTCGAGTGGTGATGCTGCAGCCTCCCGACTGCCCGCCGACGGGAGGTGGCTCATTGGATGAACTCCCTGCTTCAACGGTACTTGAGGCATTGCGCCTCGAACTCGAGCGCCTCGCTCCTCCCGATTAGCATTGCCGTCGGAATCGCGGCTCCCACGTTCACACTCAATTCCCGTTTTTCCACGTGCCTCTGCTGTCCGTCAAAGACCTACGAACCTACTTTCACACCCGCAATGGAATCTATCGCGCGGTGGACGGGGTGAGCTTCTCAATCGAACGCGGCGAAACGCTGGGCATTGTAGGGGAATCAGGATCGGGGAAGTCGGTCACTTGCTACTCGATCATGGGCCTGGTGCCACAACCCCCGGGCCGCATCGAAAGCGGAACCGCCCACTTTGACGGGGTTGATCTGCTCCATTGCACCCCGCGCGAATCCCGGAGCCTCCGGGGCAAGCGGATCGCCATGATCTTCCAGGATCCGATGACCTCGCTGAATCCCTACATGCGGATCTCCGAGCAACTGATCGAACCGCTCCTTATTCACGGCTCGATCTCCCGGCGGGCGGCCTTGGATCAGGCACTGAGCATGCTGGATGCGGTTGGGATCAATGATGCGGCCAAACGTATCCACTACTACCCACACGAATTTTCCGGCGGCATGCGGCAGCGTGTCATGATCGCGATGGCCCTGATCACCCAGCCCGAACTGCTGATCGCCGACGAGCCTACCACCGCACTCGATGTGACCGTCCAGGCCCAGATCCTCGAACTCATCAAGCGTCTGCAAAAGGAATTCAACATGGCGGTGATCTTTATCACCCATGACCTTGGCGTGGTATCCGGACTCTGCGATCGGGTCCAGGTCATGTATGGCGGCCGGATCATCGAAACCGCCTCCACGCGGTCGCTCTTTTACGAGCCGAGACACCCGTACACCAAGGCGCTCCAACAGTCCATTCCCTCACTTCAGCAGAAGGGCACCCAGCTCTTCACCATACCTGGTATGCCACCGGACCTTTCCAAACCACTGCCGGGTTGCCCGTTTGCCCCCCGCTGCTCGAGCGCAATTCAGGCCTGTCGCGAAAAACCGATCGAACTTGCGCCCTGTGGAAACGGACACGAACAGTCATGCAGTCGTGTTCAGGCAGGAGAAATCTAGATACCGGCAGGCTACTCGCACCATGGCTGATCCGATTCTCGAACTTGTTGACGTAAAGACGCATTTTGCAGTTCACCAGGGGTTCCTGTTCAGGCGGCACGCCGGAACGGTCAAAGCCGTGGACGGCGTTTCACTTCGCGTTGAACGTGGCGAGGTGCTGGGGCTGGTGGGCGAGTCGGGCTGCGGCAAATCAACGTTGGCCAGGACAATCCTGCAATTGCTTCCCACCACCGCCGGAAAGGTCCTGCTCGCCGGCACGTCCCTGAGCGATTGCACGGCTCGCGAGCTCATTGCAAAGCGTCGCGATCTCCAGATGGTGTTTCAGGATCCATATGCATCGCTCAATCCTCGCATGAGCGTATTCGCCACCCTGGCGGAACCCTTGTTGACCCATGGAGTCTGCGAACCCAGGGACGTGACCAAGGTTGTGGCAGAACTCATGGAGCGCGTCGGACTGGCATCGCGGTTCATGCAAAAGTACCCGCACGAGTTTTCGGGGGGACAACGCCAGCGGATCGCCATCGCCCGCGCCCTGGCCCTGCATCCCAAAGTCATTGTCGCGGACGAGCCGGTCTCCGCTCTGGACGTTTCGATTCAGGCGCAGATTTTGAACCTTCTGGCGCAACTGGTGAAAGACATGGGCCTTTCTCTGATCTTCATCGCGCACGACCTGTCGGTGGTGAAACACATCTCGGACCGCGTGGCTGTCATGTACCTGGGAAAAATCGTCGAACTGGGAACGGCGTCCGATGTGATTGACCGACCTCAGCATCCCTACACGCGGGCGCTCGTCAGTGCCATTCCCACTCCCAATCCCGACGTGGAACGAAGCCGCCAAAGGATCGTGCTGCCTGGTGACCCGCCCTCGCCGATCAACCCGCCCTCCGGCTGTACCTTCCATCCGCGCTGCCCCTATGCCGTAGCAGCGTGCCGGTCGGAGGTGCCGATGCTCAAACCCTACGAAAACCGCGAGGTATCCTGCCTGCGCACGGGTGAACTTCCCTAACGAGGCCCTCGATCGTCCCGTGGTTCACTGGCAGCCATCAGGCGCAACTGGGATGACGTAGTCTGCTTTCAAGTACGGTCGTCGAGGGACGCTGGAGAATCAGGGCTCGCACCGATTCATCAATCTCAAGCAGTTCAAAATGCGGCGTTCGTCCGGAATATCCGGAGCCCCGACACGACAGGCAGGCGGACACCGACCCAGAGGGAGCACGATCGGCCGGCCGGATTGACGCCCCGAGTCCGGGAGGAGCGAGGCCTTGGCGGCAGTCCGGACAATCGCGTCTCACGAGCCGTTGCGCCACCACCAATTCGAGGGAGTTGCTCAGGAGAAAGGGCTCAATTCCCAGATCAAGGAGTCGGGTGATCGCGCCGGCGCCCGAGCCGGCATGGAGGGAGGTGAGGACGAGGTGTCCGGTCAGCGCCGCCTGAACGGCCACACGCGCCGTGTCGCTGTCGCGGATTTCTCCAACCATGATGACGTCGGGGTCCTGCCGGAGAAACGCCCTGACTACCTGCGAAAAGGACAAGCCCACTCCTTCGTCAACCGCCACCTGAATCAGTCCGTCGGTCTTAAACTCTACGGGATCCTCAACCGTGAGGACCTTGCGGATGGAAGAATCGACTGAGGCCAGCGCGCTGTAGAGCGTGGTGGTCTTTCCGGAACCAGTGGGGCCGGCCACGACGATCAAGCCATGGGGTTTGGCAAGGGACTGCTTGAGCCGCTCAACCGTGCTACCATTCATTCCCAAGTCTTCAAGACTGTGCCGAACCTGGGTTCGGTCGAGCAGTCTCAACACCACTGATTCACCAAAAGAAGTCGGCAGCGTCGAAACGCGCAGATCAAGGGATCGGTGCGAGTCCGTCCAAATGAGGTGGCCATCCTGCGGAATCCTCCGCTCCGCAATATCAAGTTTCGCCAACACTTTGATGCGTGAAGCAATCTCCGGTCCCAGATCATTCGGTGGGGGCGTAACTTCCTCGAGCGTGCCATCAACCCGCATGCGGACACGGATTTGGTCGCGAAAAGGTTCAATGTGCACATCCGAAGCCCGCCGGGACATGGCGGATTGTATCAAGTGGTCGACCCAGGCCATAGATGTACCAAGGCCTTCACCAGTCGATGCCACATTCGTCATTCCAGCCGAAGGTGCGGGATATTCCAGCGACATGGCTCCCGGTTCTCCCTTCGTATTCCCTAACAGGATCAAAGTGTCCTCAACTGGAATCCGAGCTGAAGGAGTTTCTCACGCATCACGAGGGGGTCCTGAGCCTTCTCAAGCGCTTCATCCGGCGAAACCATCTCCCGGTTGACCAAGCTCATCAAATGGGTGTCCATCGTGATCATGCCCAAGTTGGCGCCAGTTTGAATGTCGGAAGTGATCCGGAATGTCTTGTTCTCGCGAATCAAGGACGCGATCGACGTCGTATTGATCATGATCTCGTAACCCGCGATTCGACCTCCGCCCGTCTTCTTGCACAGCACCTGGGAAATCACCGCGACAATCGAGGAGGCGAGCTGGGTGCGAATCATTTCCTTCATATTGGCCGGAAACGCGTCGACGATGCGGTCAATGGTCTTC
>JAEUGZ010000397.1 GCA_016794725.1 Opitutaceae bacterium
GGATCGAGGCGTATCGACACGCGCTCGCCGTCACGGGCGGGCGGCAAGGTCGGCAGGGAACGCAAGGGGAGCCGCTTCCTCCGCTCGATCGCGGTTGGGTGCTGGGCAGCGAGGATTTTCGGCGGAGGATGATCGAGCGACGGGGCGGCGGGGAGTCCACAAGAAACCCGGACGACGAGGAGCGAAGCTGGGCCGCTCACCTGAAGTCGCTCCTGGAGCGACTTCCGGCCGAGGCACGCGCGGACGAGCGAGTTTCGGCCGTGTGGCGCGCCGTGTTGGCCTACCTCATGAAGACGCAGACCACGGCAAAAAACCAGTGGTTGGCGACGGCGCTGCGCATGGGTTCGTCGACGTTTGTCAGCAAACAAGTCGGTCTTGTGCGCGTGGGTCGTCGCGGGCCTGAGGCGGCGCGTTGCTTGGAGTGGTGTCGTAAACCGCCTCGTGTCCCTGAACCAGACCCCGTCAGGTGGGAGACGGACGACGAGGCATGGCGGCGGATTGAGGGAATTGGCTAGGCCCTCGATCCGGGTGAGGCAGCTACACGTGCCGCACCACTGCATCCGATCCCAGGTTGGCGTCCGGTGGAGGTGGGTCGACCTATTGTCCTCGATTGAACCACGGATGGACACGGATCAACACGGATACAAATGAGTTGAGGCAAAGTGACCGCTTACCTTGCAGGTGAAGGACAGCTTGTATCCCTAATCCGTGTGTATCTGTCCCGTGGCCGCGCATGCGCGTCAACTTAGGGATCGGCCGAGGGAAGTCGCAGCGGTTCCGGTGGAGGGCGCCGCTCCGACGGCGCCGGTTGCGCGTCGCGGAAACCAAAACGGTCGGACGCAGGGAGTCGTGGACCGTCCCCCGGCGCCGACGGAGCGGCGCCCTCCATTCCAACCCTATCTCGAAAACAACGTACATCTGCAGACCCTTAAGTTGACGCGCATGCGCGGCTGCAGGATCCGTGGTTGGTGAACGGATCGATTCGTCTCAACTGCGGAGAAAGGGCTCAACCGCGTGAAGAGGGAACGGTGGCCCTCCGGTCTGAACTACCGGCGGAGAAAGACAAAAAACCGCGGCCCTGTCCCGGGCCGCGGTTGCGAGAACACTTCGGAGTGAGCGTGACCTAGACCATTGCCACTGCGCCCGGAATCGGCACCGCGCCGTAGAGCCCGGGCCCCGGGGCCGGGTTCTTCGGGAAGATGTCCAGCTTGGATCCGCTCACCAGCCACGACCACGAGATCTCGCGACCCGTGTAGGCGGCGATACGGCCGCCAATGGCGGTCAAGGTGCTTTCCGCGACGCGAATGGCGTCATTGATCGGCTCATTGGCCCGGATGCTCTTGATCAGATCGGTGTGCTCCTGCACGTACGGATCCATCGGCGGGCCCGAGAACGTGTAGGGCTTCGCGCCCTTGATGGAACTGTTGGGATCGGACACGCCCTTGGTGCCGACCAGCCGTTCGCTGACGCGTGTCATGGTCTTGGGTGCGTGCCGGCAGTAACTCGAGACCCGCGCTCCGTTGGCGTACTCCATTTCCACCGCGAAATGATCCCAGATATTGCCGGGGATGTTCCCGCGGTTCTGGCGTCCACCCATGCCGGCAAACTTGACCGGAGGACCACCGAACGCCCAGTTCATGACGTCGATGTTGTGGATGTGCTGCTCGACGATCTGGTCGCCGCAGAGCCAGTCCCAATGGTACCAGTTCCAGCACTGCCATTCAAAGTCGGTCAGTCCGGCGAGCCAGTCCTTCTTCTCGCGGAACCAGATGCTCTCGCCGTTCCAGTAGCACTGTCCGCCGACCAGTTCGCCGATATCGCCATCGTGAATACGTTTCATCACCTCGAGGTAGCTGGCCTGGTGACGCCGCTGCGTGCCGACGCCCACCCCGAGCCGCTTGGCCTTGGCCACCTTGGCCGCCTCGATGACGGTGCGCACGCCGACCGGATCGACGGCGACCGGCTTTTCCATGAAGATGTGTTTGCCCGCGGCGACGGCGGCGGAGAAGTGACTCGGGCGGAATCCCGGGGGCGCAGCGAGGATCACCATGTCCACGTCGGTCGCGAGCAGCTTCTCGTGGCAGTCGAAGCCGTTGAAGCAGCGATCCGGAGCCACCTTGAACTTTTCGCGCGCCTTGTCGGTCTGGCGTTGGAACAAGTCGGCGAGGGCGACGATTTCAATGCCGGGGGATGAGTCGAGGCAGTTCTGCGCGGCTCCCGTGCCGCGCCCGCCGCAGCCGATGACGCCAACGCGGATCCGGTCGGATCCGGAGGTGGCGCCGAACGCGCGAGGAGCGGATCCGGCGGCAAGCGCGGTGGCACCGGCGGTGAGGGCGGAAAGCCGGACAAAATCACGGCGACTGAGCGAGGTGGGTTGAGGCGATTGCATAGGATTTCGAGGTTGGCGGGAAGCAGGGTACGCCATAGCGGGGTCGGGGACCCTAGCCCAAGGTGAGGTTTCTAGAGCCAGGGCACGAGTTTGGCAAAGGTAACTTATCAGCATTCCTTGGCTTCTCCGCCTCCTTTTGTGCCGGGTTCGGCCGTGTCCAGGGCGTGGGACATCCTCGACTCCCGCAGTCGATCTGGGCTTCAACTTCAGGAAGTGAACGCCCCGGAAAACCCGACTGTAGGGCCGCCCCTCGCGGACGCGCCTGGCCTGGCCAACCCGGAATCGTCGCTCAACCAGCAACCTGTTGGAAACAGGCCTTCGTTTCCGCCCGGTCGACAACGGTGCGCATTCAACACCAGGCGCGCCCGCGAGGGGCGGCCCTACAGTCAGACTGGCTTGGCCTTGTCGTGCGGGGAGTCTACCCGCCGGGTGGACGCTGATTTACAGTGTAAACGGTGAAACACTCGGCACGGTCGCGGTGGGGGGCTGTGGTGGAAGGGAATCGCCTCGCCCCGCGTGCGGCGGATCCCGGCGGACCGGAGTGGCCGCACGCCTCCCAGCGTTCGCGTGTCCCCTCTCTGCTCATGATCACCCCTTACGACTACGGCATCATCGCGTTCTACCTTCTGTTCATGCTGGCGGTCGGGTTGGTCTTCCGTCGCATGAGCAAGGACACCTCGGACTACTTTCGGGCCGGCGGGGCGATGCCGTGGTGGTTGACGGGGGTTTCGGCGTGGATCTTCAGCTTCAGCGCCTGGACCTTCACCGGCGCGGCCGGCAAGGTGTATGAAGCGGGCACGCTCGTCCTCGTGGTGTTTTATGCCTCGATCCTGGCCCTGGGGGTGGCCCTTGTCTGGACCGGCCTCCGGTTCCGTCGCATGCGGGTCATTACCTGGATGGAAGCGGTGCGTCTCCGCTACGGCCCTTTCACGGAGCAGTTCTACACCTGGCTCAAATTGCCGCTGCTGCTGCTCTTCGCCGGCATCAGTTTGAACGCGATCGGCGTGTTCATGTCCGCGGTCTTCCATGTCGAGATGAACACGGTGCTGGTGGTGCTCGGGGTGGTGGTGACCCTGGTGGCCTTTGCGGGCGGTTCGTGGGCGGTGCTGGCAAGCGACTTCGTACAAGCCTTTCTCGTCATGACGATCACGATCTGCACCGCGGTGCTCGTGCTCGCGCGTCCCGAGATCGGAGGACTGGGCGGGTTGATCGAGAAGGTGCCGCCGGCGCACTTCAACTGGACCGAGACGGTGAGGCCGGAGTTCATCCTGCTCTGGGTCGTCGGCAACCTCTGGCTGAAGTTCTCCGACGAGAACAACATGGAGCGCTCGACCATGTACCTCATGACGCGCAGTGACCGTGATGCCCGGCTGATGGTGCTGATCCCCCTGATTGGCACCCTGCTCGGACCCCTCGTCTGGTTCATCCCGTCGATGGCCGCGACCGTCCTGCATCCGAACCTCGCCGCGGATTTTCCCGGACTGAAGCAGCCGCACGAGGCAGCCTTTGTGGCGGTGTCGCTCGACGTGATGCCGCAGGGACTGCTCGGCCTGCTGCTCTCGGCCATGCTCGGCGCGACGGTCACCAGCATGGACGCCGGCCTGAACAAGAACGTCGGCATCTGTATCCGAAGTCTGTATAAACCTGTCTTCCGGCCGCTGGCCTCGGAGAAACACCTGCTGATCGCCGGGAAGGTCTGCACGCTCCTGTTTGGCGCCATCATCATTGTGCTGGCCCTGCTGGTGAACCGGTTTCGCGACACCAATCTTTTCGATTTCGTCAATCAGCTGGCGGCCAACCTGATCATGCCGCTCGCCCTGCCGCTCATCTACGGCCTGTTCTACCGTCGCACCCCGGGCTGGTCGGCCTGGAGCACGGCGCTGGTGGCGGGCGCCGCCTCGTGGTGGCTTGGCGCCACGGTGACCCCCGAGGTGTTTCAGCAGTGGATGGGCTGGACCAAACCGCTCACTCACGACGAGGCCACCTACCTCCGGCTGGCGGTGACGACGCTGGGAGGAACCGTGCTGGTCGGATCGGGCTGGTATTTTCTGACCAGCCTCTTTTACCGCGCCGCCCCGGCGACGGAGCGCGAACGCATTGACGGGTTCTTTCAGCACCTCGAAACACCGATCATGGGTCAGCGGGCGGACGGATTGCAGACCTCGGTGTACAAGCTGCTGGGCGCCCTGTGTCTTGTTTATGGAGGATTCATCCTCGCGCTTGCGCTGATCCCCAATTCCTGGGCCGGGCGCCTCTGCTTTGTCTTCTGCGGCGGAGCGCTCTTCGCGGTCGGGGCGGTACTCTACCGCGTGGGCCGGCGACAATCCAGGACGCTGCCGGCGTAGCCGAGTGGGTGGGGAGATTTCCGCTGGAGATAGGCGTCGGTTGGAGGTGGGGTCGCCGTCCCCGCGGGATTGGCGTCGCAGTCACTCATGCGGAAAGTCGCCGCGGGCACACAGCCTTTACCGGCCACCTGCCCCACTTACTTGGATAAGCGTATGGAGCCAAACGTAGACGAATTAGCATCATTCATGTCTACAAAAATAGGCTAATTCAGTTGACACATCTGCCGGGAGCCGGAATCGATCTGCCCCGGTTCACCTCCCATATGCCCACACACAGGTACACTTCCGTTGGTTTTCTGGCTCGTTTTGCCGCTGGAGCGTTTTGCTCCTGCGTTTCCCTGTCCGCACTTGCCCAGACCGCATCCACGCCGTCCGCGGCGGCGCCGGGCGGAGACAAGCCGATCGAACTTTCGGCCTTCGAGGTGGAGATGTCGCAGTCTGCTGGCTACAATGCGACCAATGCCGGCAGCGCGCTGAAGACCGGCGAGCGTTTGTTGCAGATCCCGCAGTCGGTGTCGGTGATCACGCGCGACATGATCGACGATGTCGGGAGCTTCAGCACCTCGGACACGCTGAACTACTCCGGGGTGGGAAATTTCTACCAGGGCGACTCGGCGGTGATTCGCGGCGTGCGGGCCGGCATGATGACGGACGGCGCAGCCGACACGAATTTTGACAACATTTCGCTCGATTCCATCACCGTGCTGCGCGGCCCGATCGGCGTGCTCTACGGATTTCAGGGCACCCTGGGCGGCGCGGTGATCAAGAACACCAAGACCCCGCTGGCCAAGCCGTTGACGACCACGAATGTCAAGGTCGACCAATACGGCTACATGCGGGCGGAGTTCGACCAGAGCAAGCCCCTCGGCACACTCGGCAAGGCCAAGGTCGCCTACCGCCTCGCCGCCACGCATCAGATTGGCAACAACTTCCTCGATCGCATGGAGGCGAACCGCAGCCTCATCTTCGGTGTGGTTGAATTCAGCACACCGGACAGCGTGCTCCGCCTCAACGCCCAGTGGCAGGCGCTTGACCAGTATCCGCACAAGGCGAACTTCCTCGCCCCGGACGGCAAGCCGTATGTCGGCGCGGGACGCGAGGAAAGCTATCAGCCCGAGCAGACGCAGAACAGCCGATACTTCATCTTCCGCGCGCAGTACATCCAGCGCGTGTTCGACAACTGGGGCTTGACCATTCGTGCGGTGTCGTCGCGCCAGCAGAATGAGCCCATCGGGGTCACGCTCGCCGCCGGCGGCATCAACTACCAGACGGGCCTGGTCGGAATCACCGCCCGTCGGAATGACTTCGACCGCCAGGACTACGCGGGCACGCTCGATATCAAGGGCGACTACCGCGTGCTGGGTTTCAAGACCCAGACGATGACCGGCCTGCTCTTCACGTCGCTGTCCAACTTCGGCAGTTTCCAGGGTGACACCAGCATGGGTCAGCGCAACGGCCAGACCGGCGGGACGTTCTTCGTGCCGATCGACCGTCCGAACGTCGGTTCGTGGAACGTGCTCAAGGCGGGCGACTATGTGCTGCCGACGCTGCCGGCGGGCACGACGACGGTGACCGCTGCTTCACCCAACCAGGGCAGCACCGCCATCACCTACACGTGGACCGAGTACCTGCAGCAGAACATCGAGCTCTGGCCCGATCGCCTCACCCTTGTGGGCAGCATTGCGCACTCCTACAGCACCTCCCGCAACGAAATCAAGGTGGTGCCCAGCGCCGCGATCGCCAACAAGGTGACATCGCACTCGACCCAGTCCGGAAATCCGAGGCGCGTTGGCGCCGTGTTCAACGTCACCAAGGATGTCGCCCTCTATGTGCTCAACAGCCAGTTCTTCGAAGTGCAGCTCTCCCGCCTGATCGACGGCGCGTTCACGCCGCCCCGGATCGGTGATGGCAAGGAAGTGGGCCTCAAGGCCGACCTGTTCAACGGCCGCCTCTCCGCCACGGTCTCGGCGTTTGACAACAAGTACACCAACAATGCCATCAGCGCCGGCACGGGGGTCGTGTCGCCGATCACGGGCCTGCCGTATTCGGTGCTGGTCGAGGGCACCTCGACCAAGGGCTGGGACCTCTCGCTGTTCATGACGCCGACGCCGAACTGGCAGACGACGATCAGTGTGACCAATTCGAAGGTGAACAACCCGGCCAACGTCAATGGCTATGGCCGCCTGCCCTTCTCGTTCCGCCACTTCTACTCGTTCCTCACCCGGTACGACTTCAAGTCGGGCGCGCTCAAGCCGTTCTCCGTCGGTGGCGGCGCCTGGTATTCCACCGGCCGCGTCACTGCGTCGGGCACCTTCATCTATCCCAATGGTCAGAATTTCGAACCGGGCACGCTTGGCAGCGACGGCAACAAGTCCGTGGCCGACGGCGGCCAGGCCCGCGCGTTTGTCGAGTACCGCGCCAACCGCAACTGGACCCTGCGTGTCGATGTCGACAACCTGTTTGACGAGCTGACCATGGTCGGCTCGCAGGCCGCCTTCATCGTCGACGTCAGCCCTCCCCGCACCGTGTCGTGCCGGGCCACCTACCGGTTCTAGCCCGGAGCCTCAGGACCCGTGATTGAGCACCGCGCTTTCTCCACGCGAAATGTGAGCGTGGAGAAGGGCGACGGCCTTCTCGATCTTTCGTTCCTTCAGCGCCGCCACGATCGCCCGGTGCTCCCGCTCGGTGTCCTCGTAGTCATTCATGTACTCCCGGGACTGGCCCAGCCGCACGTGGAAGAGGGGGATGTGGCAGTGTTCGTAGGCGCGCAGCAGCTTGCTGTTGCCCGCCGCGGCCACGATGAGGTGATGAAAACGCCGGTCCGCCTCGCAGGCACCCGTGTGGTAGCCCTTCCTGACCATGTTCGCAAAATCGTCGCAGGTGACCTCGATCTCCCGTATCTGTTCCGTGGTGATGCGGGACTCGGAGAGCCGGAGCGCGGCCACTTCCAGCACCTCGCGAATCTCCCGAATCTCCCGAATGTCCGACGGCTTCATCGCCGCGACGAAGAACCCGCCCTTGGCGCCGCGCGCCAGCAGCCCCTCCCCGTGCAGCCGGGTCAGCGCCTCGCGCATCGCCATCCGGCCAACGCCCAGCTTGTCCGCCCATTCCTCTTCCTTCAGGCGCTCCTCAGGCCGGATCTCGAGAATGAGGATCCTCCGCCTGAGCTCCTCATAGGCCTGATCGGACTGATTGGATTTCGCCATGGCGTGTCAGCTAACTGGGGCCAAATTTGTTGACAGAATTGAGCAGTGAAATTGTCTATGGATATACACACGCGACAGAATAAGACGTCCACTTCGAAATCTCGACCCATGGAAAAATCGGTCGCGATCCTCGCTCAGAACGAGCAGTGGATTCCAGGTGGAGTGGTGTCGCTGAACCGCAAGGTTGACCCCAACCTGTGCTTCACCCGCGGACGGGGCAGTCACGTCTGGGACGTGGATGGCAACGAGTACATCGATTACCAGGGCGCATTTTCCGCGATCTTCCTCGGGCACAATGACCCGGATGTGAACGAAGCTGTGGCGGCCTCCCTGCAGGACGAACGCGTGCTGATGGGGGCGGGCCCGACCGATCGCGAAGGCGAGCTGGCCGAACTGATCTGCGGTCGCGTGCCGGGAGTGGACAAGCTCCAGATCACGAACACGGGTTCGGAGGCCACCTACCATGCCATCCGCGTCGCTCGCGCCCACACCGGTCGCGATGACATCATCATCATGCAGGGTGGGTACAACGGATGGCACAACGACGTCGCGGCAAACGTCATCAGCGACCTCAAGGCCGTCGGCCCGCGCGTCCAGCCGGGGGAGTACCCCTTCGATCCGATCTCGGCCGGCATCCCGGTGTCGCACCAGCGCCACGTGCACATCGTCAATTTCAACGACCTCGACTCGATCCGCTACGTCGCCGCCCGCCACCCGATCGCCTGTGTGATCCTTGAGCCCATTCTGCAGAACATCGGAGTGGTGAAACCAAGACTTGGATACCTGCAGGCCCTGCGGGCACTGGCCGACGAGCTGGGTTTCCTGCTCATCTTTGACGAGGTGAAGACCGGTTTCCGGCATGCGTTCGGCGGGTACCAGAGTCTTTGCGGGGTCATGCCCGACCTGTGCACCTTCGGCAAGGCCGTGGCCAACGGATATCCGATCGGGATCATTGGCGGGCGCTCGTGTTACATGGACTACTTTGTCCACCCTGTGAAATCGCGGAGGGTCCTGATTGCGGGCACTTACAACGCGCACCCGGTGCCGGTCGCGGCCGCCATTGCCACGGTGAGGAAACTCCTCTCGCCCGAGCACGCGGTCTACGCCCACCTTGAGCGGCTCGGCGGCGAACTCGAGGCGGGCCTGAACGCCCTGCTCTCGCGCACGGGTCGCGCCTTCCACGTCGCCCGCCAGGGATCCGCGCTCTGCGTCTACTTCATGGACCATGCGCCGGTCGACTTCCACGACCTCGCCGCGTGCAATGACGCCGCCTTCGACAAGGCCTGGCGGCTCGCGCTGATTGAGCGCGGCATTTATCAGTTCCCGCTGCCGAGCAAGCAGGCCAGTCTTTGTTTTGCGCATACGGCCGACGACATCGCCCGCACGCTTGAAGCCGTCGGCGACGTGCTTGGTTCCATCGGACACGCCGCCTGAGCCGGACGGCCGTCCTTTCACTCCCGCCCATGGTGCCGCACTCCCTCACGCCCGGCGACTCATTGCTCACTTCCGTTTTTGCGGGCGAGATCGGCCTTGCCCGGGAGGACATCACCCCTCCACCGGGCATCTATGCGCGCAATTGGGGACTTTCGCGTTATGACACCGCCGACGGCGTGCATCGTCCCCTGACCGCCACCGTGCTGGCCCTGGTGGGCAAGGGTGACGCGCCGCCGCTCCTGCTGGTGGCGGCGGACCTGGGGTGGTGGAAAAGCCGTGACGATGAGCGACGCGTGCGCGGCGGTCTGCAGGCGGCCCTCGGGCTCAGCGAGGCGCAGGTTCTGATTTCACT
>JAEUGZ010000077.1 GCA_016794725.1 Opitutaceae bacterium
GCGACCCCACCTCCACCCAAACCACGCTTGCTCCTCCGCTGGAGGTGGCCTCGCCGAGGCCGCGACGGGACCGACAGGTCCCGCCTCCGTTGACCGATTTCTTCACGCAACGCCTCTCCCCGCGGGGTCCGCGACCCCACCGCCACCCAACCCACGCCTGCTCCTCCGTTGGAGGTGGCCTCGCCGAGGCCGCAACGGGACCCACCGGTCCCGCCTCCTTGGTCCGATTTCTTCACGCAACGCCAATCCCCGCGGGGTCCGCGACCCCACCTCCACCCAACCCACGCTTGCTCCTCCGTTGGAGGTGGCCTCGCCGAGGCCGCGACGGGACCGCCAGGACCCGCCTCCGTCGACCGATTTCTTCACGCGACGCCTCTCCCCGCGGGGTCCGCGACCCCGCCGCCAACGGACCCCGCCCCCCACCCTGCAGACTGCGTGCCGGGCCTCGGAATATCGTGCAACTTGCCCGTTCCCTTCGGTTCCCTCGCGGCCCGAACCTTTTTCTACCGTATCCATGCCAGCAACTAAGCCAAAGTTGGCACGGGATGGTCCGGGACATGCAAAGCGTGGGACAAACCCATCCCACCATGCTCGAAACCATCGCCATCATTCTCATCGTACTTTGGCTCCTCGGGTTGGTCTCCTCCTACACCCTCGGTGGCTACCTGCACTTCCTGCTCGTCATCGCGCTGGTAGTGATCCTGTTCCGGCTCCTGCGCGGTCGCGATCCCCTCGGTTGACCTGACGCAGCACGGGCGGCGGATCCGGCCGCTCGATCTTCCACCCTTCGGCGCCGCCCCAGGCCGCGCCCCGCCCCGCCCTCACGCGTGGCCTCGCCTTACCCTCCACTCAACCCCCCATTCTCACACCGACACACCATGCACCTTCGTTTTGGATTCGATATCGCTCTCGACCTTCCCACCTCCACGCCGTTGGTGCTGCTGCTGCACACCCGGCCCGAGTACGCGATCGCAATGCGCCGGCCGCAGCTGCTCCGCAATTCCGCCCAGGTTCCGACCAGCACCTACTTCGACAGCTTTAACAACGTCGCCACCCGGCTCACCGCTCCGGCGGGCACACTCGAGCTTGCCCTGGAGGGTCTTTGCGAAGTGTCCGACCAGCCCGATCCGCTCGACCGCCTCGCGATCCCGCGTCCCGTGCCAGAGTTGCCTGACGAGAGTCTCACGTACCTGCTGCCCAGCCGCTACTGCGAATCCGATCTGCTGGGTGAATTCGCCTGGTCGCGTTTCGGGCAGACGCCAGTCGGCTGGGAACGGGTCCAGGCGATCTGCGACTTCGTCCACGGACACCTGCGCTTCTCCTATCCCGAAGCCCGTCCCACCCGCACCGCTTTCCAGGCCTGGCAGGAACGCGTCGGGGTCTGCCGCGATTTTGCCCACCTCGGCATCACGCTCTGTCGCTGCCTCAACATCCCTGCCCGCTACGTCACCGGCTACCTCGGCGACATTGGCGTCCCCCGCGATCCGGCGCCGATGGACTTCAGCGCCTGGTTTGAGGTCCTGCTTGGCGATCGCTGGTTTACTTTCGATCCCCGCCACAACACTCGCCGCATCGGCCGGCTGCCGATCGCGCGGGGTCGCGACGCCGCCGACTGCGCCATGATCACCAGCTTTGGCCCCCATGCGCTCCGTCGATTCGTGGTCGTGACGGAGGAAGTCCCCGCTCCCGCCAGCGCCGGCGCCGCCGCGTAGCCGCGGGCAAGCCTATTGCCATTACGGCGCGCCGAATTCCCAGCGTCGCCCCGCCGTGGTCGCGATGCCAATCCCCGCGGGGTCGGCGACCCACCTTCAACAGAAACCGTTTCCCTCAGGTTGCAGGCGGCCTCGTTGAGGCCGCGACGGGACCACCCGGTCCCGCCTCCGTGCTCGCAGCTCGGCGTGCCTCCTCTCCGCCAAGGACCGCCCTCAAGCCCATCCTCTGTCCCCGCGACGTCGACCCTTCGCCTTTTACGATGACCGACCGACCCAATTTACCCGCCGCGAGGGAACCAAACACGATTCGGCGGTCTATGTGGAAAGGGCACTGCCACCGCTTCCGGCGCCGGCCTCATCCGTGCCGACGGTCCGTCCAGCAACGGGAAGCGGATGCGGGCATAACCCCGTCCACCCTTCCCGTGCCGACCCATCGGACTCGCCACCCACTCCAGACGTCATCGTTACCGATTGAATCGAAACCCTCAACGCATCGCTGACCACCTCATCCACCCATCCGCCATGAAATCATTTCCATCCCTCCCCATTTTCATCGTCGGTGTCGTCCTGCTCGGCTTTGGCGTCCAGGCTTCTGATTCCATCACGTCCACGTTCAGTCGAGCCTTCACCGGCGCGCCGACCGACAAGAGCCTCTGGCTGATTGCACTGGGTCTGCTCGCCATCGTTTCCGGCGGCATCGGTCTCGTCATCGGGCGCAGAGCACGCTGAGTCACCGCTCCGCCCAAACTCGGAATCCACGTTCATCTGTATCCATCCGTAGTTTACGAAATGATCGGATTGCTTCAACCGAGCAACTCAGCCGGAACCATGAATTTGAACCACAAATTACCACGAATTGACACGAATGAAAACACGGACCGAGCATTGCGAGGGATTGGTTCACTCCTTGGTGAAGTAAACTCAGGTGCCCGACTCCTCGTATCTCACTCCAGATTCGTGTCCATTCGTGGTTTCTCGTCTGTCAGGTTGCAGCCTAGGATCAAAGTCCCCGCCAGCTCCGATTCATGAAAATCGCCCACTTCACCAACACTTTTTTACCGCATGTCGGAGGAGTCGCCCGCGCGGTGCAGACGATCCTCGAGGACCAGCGTCGCGCCCGGCATCGGGTGCTCGTGGTGGCTCCCGAATTCACCGAGGGCACGGCCCCGCCGCGGATCGAATCGTCCGTGGTCCGCATCCCCGCGTTCACCCACTTCAACGACAGTGACTTCTCGGTCAGCATCCCGTTCGCCACCCTGCTCTCCGACCGGCTGTCGGAATTCCGAGCTGATCTGATCCATACGCACCATCCGTTCCTGCTCGGTGACACCGCCCTGCGGGAGGCGTCCAGTCGGCGCGTGCCCCTGGTCTTCACTCACCACACCCTCTACGAGAACTACGTCCACTACCTGCCGGTCGAGGGCGACTCCCTTGCGGAATTTGCCGCCGACGTCGCCACCCGCTTCGCCAACTGCTGCACCGCCGTGGTGGCGCCGAGCCAGAGCGTGCACGACCTCATTGTCTCCCGCGGAGTGACGGTGCCCGTGCACGTCATCCCGACGGGCATCGACACCCGGGAGCTGGCCACCGGGCGCAATTCGCGGGGACGCGCGCGCTGGAATCTGCCGGCCCGTTCGCCCGTCATCGGCCACCTTGGCCGTCTTGCCGCGGAAAAGAACCTTCCGTTTCTCGCCTCCGCGCTCGTCCTTGCCCTCAAGAAACTCCCGTTGGCGCGCGCCCTGATTGTCGGGGACGGTCCCCTACGCGAGGAGATGACCCGAATTTTCGCCGAGGCCGGACTTGCCTCCCGCGTGATTTTCACCGGCAAGCTCAGTGGATCCGCGCTGCGCGACGCCTGCGCGGCGATGACCGTGTTTGCCTTCACCTCCACCTCGGAGACCCAGGGTCTGGTGCTGGCGGAGGCGATGGCCACCAGCACCCCGGTCGTCGCCCTCGACGCCTCCGGTGTCCGCGAAGTGGTGGTGGAGCGCCGCAACGGCCGTCTCCTGCCGGCGGACTCGACGCCGGCCCGGTTCGCAAAGGCGGTGGTGGACCTGATCGGCAAGGCCGACACCCTGGCTCGCTATGGCGCGGCGGCTCTGACCACCGCGAAGGAGTTCGACCGCGCCCGCACCTCCAAGCGCCTGCTCGAACTGTATGCGACGCTGGTCGCCGAGCAGCGGGCGAAACTCGAGGGTGAAACTCCCCTCGAGCGCGCCATCATGCCGGTGGTCGATCGCATCGCCATCGAGGGCCGCCTGCTCGCCGACAAGACCGGCGCGCTCGTCGACGCCCTTCGCTCCGCCCCATCGGATGAGGCTGCGAAAATCGCTCCGCCCGGATCCACCGCCGCCTGATCCCAACCGCAAATCATCCCCATGTTGACCAACCTCGGATCCCGGCTTCGGCGCTGGCGTCGCCGCTTCAGCCGGGCCGAGTGGGAAACCAACCGGCTGCGTCTCTCGCGCAGCGCCGGACCCAGCCATGCCCCCGGTCTGCTGCTCGTGCAGATCGACGGGCTTTCGCGCACCCAGTTCGA
This sequence comes from Opitutaceae bacterium, assembly GCA_016794725.1. GTDB lineage: Bacteria > Verrucomicrobiota > Verrucomicrobiia > Opitutales > Opitutaceae > UBA6669. The sequence continues at coordinate 4,252 of JAEUGZ010000077.1, forward strand.
ACGGGCGATCGCCTCGGGTCGCCTGCCCTTCCTCGCCCGCCTGCTCAACCGCGATGGCTGCCGTCTGCACACGTTTTACAGCGGCCAGCCGGCCACCACCCCCGCCGTGCAGGGGGAACTCCACTACGGCGTGCGCACCGCAGTGCCCGCCTTCAGTTTTCTCGACCCCGCCGCGGACGGCGTGGGCGTCATGTTCGATCCCGCCTGGGCCAAACGGATCGAGGCCGGACTGTCCCAGGACCACGAGGGGCTGCTCAAGGAGGGCAGTTCCTGGTCCAACATCTACACCGGCGGCGCCACCCAGGAGGAGAGCCACTTTTGCGGCGCCTCCATCGGCCTCGAGGACATGTGGCGGACGGGAAAAATCCGGAACCTCCTGCTCTTCGGATTCCTTCACTTCGCCTCGTTCCTGCGCCTGCTCGCCTTGCTTCCCATCGAAGGGGTGCTGGCACTGTGGGACGCCGTGCGGGGGGTGTTCCGCGGCCAGCGCGCCTCCCGCGAATTCCTCTTCATCCTTGGTCGTGTGTTCGTCTGCGTCGGACTGCGAGAACTGATCACCCTCGGCGCCAAAATCGACCTCGCGCGCGGCCTGCCCGTCATTCATGTAAACTTCCTGGGCTATGACGAACAGTCACACCGTCGCGGCCCCGGCTCCCGCTTCGCCCACTGGACCCTTCTGGGCATTGACCGCGCCATCCGTCACCTGCATCGCGCCGCCCGGCGCTCGGACGGACGGGACTACGAAGTGTGGGTATTCAGCGATCATGGACAGACTGCCTGCCGCCCATTTTCGAAGGCGGTCCCCGACGGTCTCGAAGGGCTCGTTCGACGCCACTGGCCGGGTCTCACCGAGGAGGTGCGGGGAGCCGCCTTCCAGCCCCGCGAATCCTCGCGCCTGAGCCACGCCCCCATGCTCCGGCGCAAGCGCCGGCCCGGTCCGGACCGCTCCAGCCTCACCCCCTTCGAACAGGCGGAATTCGTCGTGGCCTGCATGGGGCCGGTCGGCCACGTCTACTTCAAACGTCCACTGTCCGCCGACGACGAACTCGCACTCGCGCGCCAGCTGATCGACGGAGGCGTACCCGGAGTTCTGTTGCGACGCGATGACCAGGTGGTCTGGTTGACCCGGGACCGTCAGGCGATCCTGCCCGGCGACACCTCCCTCCTGCGCGGACCTGCCGACCTGCTCCCGGTCCTGGCCGAGGACCTCGTCCGACTGGCCCGTCATCCGTGCTCGGGCAACCTGCTCTGCCTCGGCTGGTCTCCGGACGGGCGGTCTTTCTCGTTCGCCGAGGAAAACGGCGCCCACTGCGGCCCCTCCCCGGAGGAAACTCAGGGCTTCCTCCTGGTGCCTCCCGCTTCCACCCAACTCCTGCCCGAGGCCATCATACGTCCCGACGAACTGCGCACGGCCGCCCTCATTCACCTGGGTCGAAATCCCCGTCCGCGTCATGTCCGACGCCGACCCCACGCCCCGTCGCGATTGCGGGTGGTGACGTACAATGTGCACTACTGCCGGGGCCTGGACGGTCGCTTCGCCCCCGACCGGATCGCCCGAATCCTGCGCGACCTCGATCCGGACCTGGTGGCCCTGCAGGAACTCGATGTCGGCCGGCCCCGCTCCCGCGGCGACGATCAACTCGCCTTCCTCGCCCGGGAACTCGGTTTGCACGGGCTGTTCGCGCCGTCCATCGTCAAGGGTGAGGAGCTCTACGGTCACGGTCTGCTCTCCAATCGTCCGCTGACTCTTGTTTCCCAGGTGCGCCTGCCCACCGGCGGCGGCCGCGTGATCGAACCCCGCGACGCGTTGCATGCCACGATTCCCCTTGGCAACGGCACCCTGTCCATCATCACGACGCACCTCGGACTCGCGTATCCAGAGCGGGCCGCCCAGGTGGACCGGCTGCTGCAGCCCGACTTTCTCGGCGGTCTGCCGCCGGAACAGCCGGGGCTCTTTCTCGGAGATCTCAATTTCGTGCCGGGAGGGAAACTGTACCGCCGGCTCGTGGCCAACTGGAGCCGGGTCAATGGTCACGCCTTGTTCCGCGACGTCCAGGCCCACGCTCCCGGGCACACGGCGGTGAAGACATTTCCGTCGTTCCTGCCGGTCCGCCAGCTCGACCACATCTTCGTCACGCCGCAGTTCAACATCCTCGCCGTGCACAGTCCCGCCAACCTCCTCACCCGACGGGCGTCCGACCACCTGCCCCTCGTCGCCGACCTGGAGCTACCCGATGCCTAAACCCCTCACCCGCCCGCCCCGAACCAAGCCGGCGCGTTCGCAAAACTCGGCCCGGATCCTCTTCCACGTGGGACCGTTGCCCGTGTCCGCGTCCCTGCTCGTCAAGTCGGCGATCCTCGTCGCCCTGGGGGTCGCGCTGGCCGTTTTCTGGGGGAGGCTCGACGTGGACAAACTCCATGCTCTTGCCCGCGAGCAGTCCGCGGTCGCAGTCATCGCCGCCGTTGCCATCACCCCGCTCGTCGGATTCCCCATCAGCCTGCTCCACCTCATCGCCGGCGTGCGGTTTGACTTGGTGGGCGGCCTCGCGGTCGTGCTCTTCACCGGGCTCATTCATCACGCACTCGGCTGGTTCCTCGTGCGCGTCCTGCCCCGCCGCACCTTCAAATCCCTCACGCCGTGGCGGGCAAAACTAGCCGGGGCCGGTCATCGGGATGCCAGCCTGCTCTGCTGCCTGCTTCCGGGCATGCCCTACTCCGTGCAACTCTACCTGCTGCCGGTCATGGGGGTGCCGCTCAAGCTGCTGCTGGGCCTGTGCGTGCCGCTGCACACCGCCCGCGCCGTGGTCACCATCCTGCTCGGGGACTCCCTCTCCGGGCTGACCACCGGCCGGGCCGTGTCCCTCGCCGTCTACTACGTCGTCCTCTTCGGCGTCTCCACCTGGGCCCTGCTGCACCTCCGGCGGACCCTGAGTGAAAAGAACAAGGACCTGGTCCCGATCGATCCCGAACGGATCGCCACCCGCGCCGAGGAGTTCTGGCAGCAGGCGGGGCGCCCCGGAGGGCGCGATGTCCATTTCTGGCTGGAAGCCGAGAAAGCCCTGCGCCAGGAGACGCCCGCCACCGAGGGACAGAACTCCGCGTGAGTGACGCCAGGCCGACGACGTGGCCCGGCGCTCAGTTGGAGGTGGCCTCGATGAGGCCGCGACGGGACCGCCAGGGCCCGCCTCCGTCGACCGATTTCTTCACGCGACGCCCATCCCCGCGGGGTCGTCGCTCCACCTCCAACGGACGCCGCGCCGCGCAATCGGCGCCGACCACGCCTCACACACTGCGCAGGACCGCTCCCTCGTCCGCACTGGTCACCTGGCTCGCGTACCGGGCCAGGAATCCGCGTCCGGACGGGCCCGCCCGCGGCGCCCAGCGGGCGCGGCGTTCCGCCAGGGTCGGCTCGTCAACCTCGAGCGTCAGCCGCCGCCCCGGCAGGTCGATGCTGATCCGGTCGCCCGGCTCGACCAGCGCGATCGGTCCGCCGGCCGCGGCCTCGGGGGCGACATGACCGATGGCGCCGCCGCGGGTGGCGCCGGAAAAACGTCCGTCGGTGATGAGCGCCACCGTATCCGACAATCCACGTCCCGCCAGCGCCGCGGTGGGACCGAGCATCTCCTGCATGCCCGGCCCCCCGCGTGGCCCTTCATAGCGGATGACCACCACATCGCCCGCCCGGACCTGGCCGACCAGGATGCCCATGCGCGCCGCTTCCTCCGACTCAAAGATCACCGCCGGACCGGAAAAGGTCATCATCGCCGGCGCGACCCCCGCCACCTTGACCACCGCGCCGCGGGGGGCGAGGTTGCCAAACAGAACGGCCAGGCCTCCGCGGGGGGAATAGGCCCGGTCGAGCGGGCGCACCACCTCCGGGTCGAGGACCCGCACCGACTCCAGCATCTCCGCGAGCGAGCGGCCCGAAACCGTGCCCGCGCCCAGATGGAGCAGGCCCGGCCGTTCGCTGAGGGACTTCAGGAGCGCCGGAATGCCACCCGCGCGGTCGATGTCCTCCATGTGATGCAGTCCCGCCGGCGCCACCTTGCAGAGATGCGGCACACGGTCGGAGATCGCATTGATCTCCTCGAGCCGGAAGGCGACGCCGACCTCCCGGGCCACCGCCAGCGTGTGCAGGATGGTGTTGGAGGATCCACCCATGGCCATGTCGAGGGTGAACGCATTCTCAAACGCCTCCCGGGTCAGCAGGTCGGAGGGACGCACTCCGCGGCGCACCAGGTCGACGATCACGCGCCCGGCCTCCTGAAACAGCGCGTCACGGCGCGGATCGGTCGCAAGGATGGAGCCATTTCCCGGCAACGCCCAGCCCAGGGCCTCGCACAGGCAGTTCATTGAGTTGGCGGTGAACATGCCCGAGCAGGAACCGCAGCTCGGGCAGGCATGGCGCTCGATCTCATCGAGCTTCGCCTCGGTGATCGCCGAGCGGGAGAGCTGACCGACCGCCTCAAACACCGTGGACAGATCGAGCGCCCGACCTGTCGTGGGGTCGCGTCCGGCCGACATCGGCCCGCCGGATACAAACACCGTCGGGATGTTCACCCGTGCCGCCCCCATCATCATGCCCGGAACGATCTTGTCGCAGTTCGGAATGCAGACAACGCCGTCAAAGCAATGGGCCCGGAGCATGACCTCGACCGAGTCGGCGATGAGTTCGCGCGAGGCCAGCGAGTACTTCATGCCACCGTGCCCCATGGCAATGCCGTCATCGACCCCGATGGTGTTGAACTCAAACGGCACGCCCCCGGCGGCCCGGATTGCCGCCCGCACCTTGCGCCCGACCACGTCGAGGTGGACGTGCCCGGGGATGATCTGGACGAAGGAATTGGCCACGGCGATGAACGGCTTGTCCCAGTCGCTCTCAGAAAGGATCGCGCCGGTGGCCCGGAGCAGACTGCGGTGCGGAGCCCGGAGGGAGCCCCGTTTGATGGTGTCGCTGATTGCCATGGCGACAGTCTAGCGAGAAATAACCTATAACCATATTACCCAATTGTTCAATCTGTGATACCGTTTCGGTATGGATTATTCTCTGCGCGAACTGGAGTGTTTCACCGCTGCGGCCGAGGAGGGCACCTTCACCCAGGCCGCGCGCAAACTGCGGCTCGCCCAGCCCCCGCTGTCGCGTCACATCAAGTCCCTCGAGGACAAACTCGGGACCGTGCTCTTTCGGCGCGAAGCCAGGCGCGTCAGGCTCACCGCGGCCGGGGCGCTGTTCTACGAGCAGACGCGCACGGTGTTGCCGCAACTGGTCCGGGCGGGAGAGGCCGCACGCCGCTTCGCCTCGGGCCAGACGGACCGGCTGCGGCTCGGTTTTGTCAGCGCGGTGCTCAGTCCGGAGTGGATGGACCTGCTGCGCTCATTCCGCGAACAGCACCCCGCGGTCCAGGTCACGGTGCAGGACTCGGCTCCGGCGGAACAGCTGGAGGCGCTGCGCGCGGGGTTCCTCGACGGAGGGTTTGTGGGCCTGGCCCCACGCGAGCCCCTGACCGGCCTCCAGACCACGCCCTGGCGCAAGGAGTTCCTCGCAGCGTTTCTCCCCTTCGGCCACCGCCTGGCAGCGCAGCGGGACATTGCCCTGCGCGAACTCGCTCCGGAACCGTGGGTGGCGGTCTCGAGTGCCGCCGCTCCCATTTTTGCCACCCACGTCCGCGACCT
>JAEUGZ010000414.1 GCA_016794725.1 Opitutaceae bacterium
AACTCGCGCGGAGGCGGCGAGTTCTTCGTCGGTATCCGCAGTGCGCTCATCGATGGCAACCGGGCGCGGGTGTATGCGGGAGCCGGCATTGTCGCCGGATCCACCCCCGACTCGGAGTTTGCCGAAACCGAGCTGAAGTTCGGAGCGCTGCTCGAGGCGCTGCGGCGGGGACGGGTTGACCTTGGCTGAGGCTCGCGGCGGCGCGCGCGACGCCGGTCCGCTGCGGCCGGGCGGTCGCCGATCAGGGAATCTCGTAGATCTCGGCCAGCACGGTGCCAGTGGCATCGCCCACTCCGGATACAATCACGGTGTAGGCACCAGGGGGCAGGGCAACCTGCAGGGCGGCGTCCTTGCTTGATCCCGTGAAGGGGAATGCGCCGACCTGGTTGAAGGTGCGAATCAGGGCGGCTGAGTCCCCCCAATTGTCGTTTTCACCCAGCTTTGCGCCTGATTCCGCGATGATCTCGATCTTTGGATCTGCCAGCGTGCCGGACAAACCGAGTGTGTTCAGAGTCGGGCCGACGCCGCGAATGAGGAGCGCGCGGGGGGCGTTGCCCTTGACGACGAAGCCGACGATGAGCGACTCGCCGGCGCTGGCGATCTGGGTGCGAGCCGACAGATTGCTCAGTCGGGAGGCCGAGGCGGCTCCGTCAAGATCGTAGACCTCGATCAGCGCGGTCCCGGTCGCCTCCGTGGCACTTCCGGCGTGGAGGGTGTAGCCGCCGGGTTCGACGAACGTGAGCAGGGCGGCGTCCTTGGAGTCGGGAGCGAGGGCAAATGCGCCCACCTGGCTCATGGCGATGCCAATCACCGGGCTGCCGGCCCAGTCGTCGTTGAAGGCCAGCAGACCCCCGGAGGTGTTGTAAAGGGACAGACGGGGGTCAGGCAGGACACCGGGCACGCCGAAAAGACCCAGCGTGGGGCCGGTGGCGCGGACGAGCAGGGACTTGTTGCCCCCGCCCACGGCTACGCCGACGATCAGCGCTTGCGCACCCGAGCCTGCCGTGGCGCGGACCGAGACGTTGGAAAGTTTGGAAGCGGGTTGCGTGACGGTGAGGGTTGCGGCGTCAGTCGTGACGGTGCCGCGACTGTTGCTGATCGTGCAGGTGAACTGGTCGCCGCTCATGGAAACGGCGGTCTGGCTTACCACGAGGATCGACGAGGTTGCTCCGGTGTAGCGTCCGGATGTGTCTGCAGCCAGGTCGACCCAGGGACCCGAACCGGAGCGGGCCGACCAGCGGTACGACAATGGGCCAGTGCCGGCGGCCGTGACCGCAAAGGAAACGACGTCGCCCACCGATACCGACTTCGATTCCGGCGCAAGTACGATGGTGGGAGCCACCACCAGCGGTGTAACCAACAGGCTGGCTGAGTCGGACGTTGCGCTGCCCAGGGTGTTGGTCACCACGCAGCGGAACTGATCTCCGCTCATGGCCACGACGGGTGCGAGGATGGAGAGACTCGCCGTGCGAGCTCCGGAATAGACGCCACCATTGATCACATTGGCCCAGAACTCAGTGCCCGCGGCAAGGCGCTGCCACTGGTAGCTGAGCTGCCCCGTGCCCGACGCCGTCAGCTCGAAGACGACCGGCACGGTGGCCATGGTCGTCAGGTTCAGCGGCTGAGTTCGTATTTGGGCTGCGGATACATAGGTGCCCTTGCGGATCACAAAATGGAGATTGTCGGACAGGTAGAGGTTGCCGGCGGCATCGAGCGCCAGCGCCACCGGTGTGTGGAAACGGGCATCGGGACCGGAGCCGTCGGCGTAGCCGCGATAGCCGGCCAGGCCGCCGACCGTGCTCACCTGGCCCGAGGGCAGGATGCGGCGAATGGTCGAATTCGTGCCTTCGGCAACGTAGATGTTGTTGTAGCGATCACTGGCCAGACCGTTGGGATAAAGGAAGCGGGCGTTGCGGCCCGAGCCATCATTGCTTCCTCCGACTCCGGCCAGGCCTGCCAGGGTCGAGACGATTCCCGAGGGGGAGATGCGTCGCACCGTGTGGTTATAGGAATCGGATACGTAGACCGCGCCCGTGGAGTCCGTGGCGATCCCGGCGGGACTGTCAAAGCGAGCCGCCGCACCGACACCGTCTGCCGACCCGGCCAGACCAGAGGTTCCGGCCAGTGTTGAGACGGTACCGTCCGGCGTGACCTTGCGAATGGTGTGATTGGAGCGATCTGCCACGAAGACGTTTCCGGACAGATCCACCGCGAGCGCGACCGGGTAGTTGAAGCTTGCCGCCGGCCCCTTGCCATCGGCCGCGCCCAACGCGCCGGCCCGGCCGGCCAGGGTGGTCACGACACCCGCCGGCGTGATTCGCCGAATGGTGTGATTAAACGTATCGGCAACATAGATCACGCCTGCCGCGTCGACCGCCACGCCGCGCGGGTAGAGAAAACGGGCTTGGGTGCCGGTGCCATCGTCACTCCCGCCGGAAAGCGCAAGGCCTGCGAACGTCGTGACCACCCCGGCAGGAGTTACCTTGCGAATCAGGTGATTGCTTTCATCTGCGACATAGAGATTGCCAGCATTATCGACCGCGAGGCCATTGGGATTCCGGAACAGTGCGGCATTGCCGGTGCCATTGACCACGCCGGCGGTTCCGATTTGGCCGGCCAGCAAGGAGAACGTAAACGAATCGACCGCGCTGGTGGCGGTGACCACCTCAATGGGCACAATTTGGGAAACCACCGTTCCCCAATTGTTGCTCACCTCGACAAAGTAGTTTCCGGCATCACTCAACAGGGCGCTCGACAGACGAAACGAGGATCCGGTGGCCCCAATGATCGGGGTGCTGCCACGGTACCACTGAAAGGTGGGTGCTGGAGACCCATTGGCCACCACCGACAGCGTGGTGGATTGACCGACGTTCACCGTCTGACCCGAGGGTTGCGTGACAATCACCGGGGGAAGGCGGGGGGCCTCGACGGTGAGCAGTCCCGTGCTCGACGTGGCTGTGCCAAAGGGATTGGTGACCACACAACGGAATTGATCACCGCTCATCACCAAGGTGGTGGCCTGCACCGTCAGGCTGGGTGTGGTGGCCCCGAGGTAGAGGGAACCCGTTCCGGAAGTGAGGACGGTCCAATTCGTTCCACCCTGAGGGAAACGCTGCCATTGATAGGAAAGAGGGGCGGCTCCAATGGCCTCCGCGGAAAAGTTCGCAGGAGTGCCAGCTGGAACGATCTGATTGCCAACGGAGGCGGGAAATTGCGGTGCATTGCCCCCCGATTGGGCCGAGGCAGTCCATACGGCCACCATCGCCAACGCCACCGCTCCGGCTCTCTGCATCCAGGCAGCCAAGCAGGCGAGAACACTCAAAAGCCGCACTCCTCGGATCGACGTCCAGACGCTCGTTTGGCTGGCACTGGCTCGATGGGGTGAGGTCTGAAGGAATAGCATGCAGAACGGCGGCAAAATGCCGGGCCAACCAGTCACGGGTGACCTCAGGAATTCACAAGCCCAAAAACCGTCGATCCCCGGTCGGCTGCGACGAATTGACGGCCTATTGACAGGTTAGGTCCATCCGGGAGTCGCCCTGGGGAACGCCTCCGATGGATTTGATTCCCACCGTTGAGGAAATTCATCGACGACGTCGGTCAGGTTGATGCGTTTCATAAAGCATTAAATTACATCATATTACGGACCAAATTTCGGAATTCGATCCGAAATGGCAGAGCCGGGAGCTGGGTCGTGGGCGGGATTGATGTTTCTTCGGACGGCGGTGTCGCTAGGACTAAATCCGGATTCGTTTCCCCTATGCTGACCCTCGACAAACGTACACCCAACACCTGGTGGTGCAGTGTGATGGTGGAGACGCTGGTTCATCTTGGTTTGCGGCAGGCAGTGGTGTCGCCTGGATCCCGATCGACCCCGTTGACGCTGGCGCTCGTCGCCCATTCGGCCGTGGAGTGTATCCCGGTCCTGGACGAGCGGTCGGCGGGTTTCTTTGCCTTGGGTCTTGCCAAGCAGACGTTTCGCCCGGTCGTCCTCGTCTGCACCAGTGGCACGGCGGCGGCGAATTACTACCCGGCGGTGATCGAGGCCCATGAGAGTGGGGTGCCGCTGCTGGTCCTGACCGCGGACCGGCCACCGGAGATGCGGGCCTGCAATTCAGGCCAGACCATCGATCAGCAGAAGCTGTTTGGCGACTACGTTCGCTGGCAGCATGAGCTTTGCGTGCCTGAGGCCACAAACGACCGGCTGCGCTACCTGCGGCAGACCCTGATGAACGCCTGGGAGCGATCCCTGGGGGCCTTTCCCGGGCCCGTTCATCTGAATGTGCCGTTTCGCGACCCCCTGGTGCCCTGGAAAGGGGAGCCTCTGCTGGAGGTCGATCTGGGCGACGAGCAGGCTTTTTTTTCCCACCTCCAGCCGGACTCAGCGACCAGAACTCCGGCCACGTTCTGGCTGCGTCCGACGGCGACGCGGGGATTGATCGTGGCGGGCGCGGCGGCTTCGCTGGATCCACACGCCTATGCGCACGCGGTGCTCAGGCTGGCGGAAGCAACCGGATGGCCCGTGCTCGCGGACGTGCTGTCCCCCGTGCGTACCCATGCACCTCGGGGAGCGGGAGTGATCACGACTTACGACACCTTCTTGCGCGACGAATCGCTCGCTCGTGAGCTCACGCCCCGACAGGTTCTCTGCCTCGGCGGCTGGCCGACCAGCAAGGTGTTGCGGACCTGGATGGAAACGTCGCAGGCAGAGGTGATTCTGGTCGCGACCAGCCCCACGAACCGGGACGCCTTGCACGGAAAGACGCGTCAGGTTTGCGCATCCGTCGAATCCCTGGCCGTGGAGGGCAGGGCCATGACTGACGCTCCCTACCAGGCGTGCTGGCAGCGCGCAGATCAGGCGACCCGAAG
>JAEUGZ010000161.1 GCA_016794725.1 Opitutaceae bacterium
CCTCGAAAGTCCTTCGGTCCTCACTCCCGCCCAGGTCGCCACCGCCCGTACCGCGCTCGAATCGGCGGACTGGGTCGATGGCCGCGCCACGGCCGGCCACCAGGGCGCCCGCGTGAAGGACAATCAACAGATTCCCTTGGATCATCCCATCGGTCGGCAAGTGGGTGAAACAATCCTCCAGGCCCTGGGCGGCAACGCGCTCTTCATGTCGGCCGCCCTGCCGCTTCACATCCTGCCTCCGCTGTTCAATCGCTACTCCTCCGGACAGACCTTCGGCACTCACGTCGATGGATCGGTGCGGTCGGTTCCCGGCACGGGGCATCGATTGCGCACAGACTTGTCGTGCACCCTGTTCTTCAGCGGACCCGACGAGTACGACGGCGGCGAACTGATCATCGAGGACACCTATGGCAGCAAGACCGTAAAACTGCCGTCGGGACACCTGATCCTCTATCCCTCCACTAGCCTGCACCGCGTCACCCCAGTGACTCGCGGCACGCGGCTGTGTTCATTCTTTTGGCTGCAGTCCATGATTCGTGACGACCAGCAGCGGTCGTTGCTCTTTCAGATGGACGTCGCCATCCAGCGTTTCGGCGTGGAGAACGCCACGCATCCATCTGTGGTTTCGCTGACCGGCATCTATCACAATCTGATTCGACAATGGGCGGAGATGGGATGACGCGCGCACAGGTGATTTCAGCGCCAATCATGCCTCAGCTTCCAGGCGTAGACGAACGGACTCGCCCCTACCGCTGGACGCTTGCGCGCCAATCCGAGTGACGACGATCAAAAGGATCATGGATCCTCCGCCCCCTGCTGCGTGGATCGCGCTCCTCGAACAAGGCCATGCGCTGGAGGCCCGCGGGCAGTTGCGCGATGCGCAGGCGGTCTACGCTCTCGCGCTTCAGGCGTCCCCGGGGTTGCGATGCCAGTCGATGGCCCTCATGAACACGGGAAACGTGCTCCAGAAACGCGCCGCGGCAGAAGGGCTCGGGCTCCGCCGTCAGGAGTTACTGGATGACGCGGTGGCCGCCTACGACGAGTCAATCGCATGTGCGCAAACCTTCGCACCCGACTTCGCATTGTCGAACCAACTGGGTGCAGCCTGGCTCAACCGAGGCCACGCCCAACTTCTGCGTCCCGACCTTTTGTCCGCCGCCGGCTCATTTGAACATGCGATTTCAATTCTTGCCTCGCTCGATTCTCGGGACAATCCGCACAGCATCGTCAATCTTGCCGGTGCCCGAGCCAACCTCGCGCACACCCTGGTCGACTCGGACCCGGCACGTGCGATTCACGAGGCTGAGCTGGCGCTCCGGTCTGTAGAACCGCTTGAACGTCACCAGCTCGTTCATGCCGAAATGGGACTACGGCTCCGGCGCACCTGGGTGATGGCCATCGGTCCGGCCGGTTCGACGGATGCGCAGAGCCGCGCCACTGACCTGGTTGAGGAGGGACTCGCCCTCGCCGGCCACTGGGAATCGCGCGGATGCAGTCACTTGCGACCTCTCGCCCTTCGATTGTTCCGTCTCGGCGCGCAACTTTATCGCATGCACCAGCCACATTTTCTGGCCGAGTTTGTTCTCGATCAGGTGGGAGTCGGACCATTTGCGCTGGATCAGGACTTTATGACCGCGGCATCCGAAGCTCTCTCACGGGCTCTCGATGACTCGCACGCTCCTCGTCTGCTGACCGCCAATTCCACCGAATCGCTGCTACACTTGGAAACGGCACGGACCCTGCGGGCCGCCCGAGGTCGCCTTCAGGCATCCCACCCTTCTCTTTTTCCACCCACACCATGACCGTACGTCGTTTCTTCTTCTGGCTTCACCTGGCTGCCGGACTCATTGCGGGATTCTCAATTGGTATCATGTGCTTCACCGGAACCATGCTTGCCTTCGAAAAGGAACTCGTTGCCTGGTCGGAGCGCGACCTGCGTCGCGTCCAACCTCCGTCCCCCGACGCCGCCCGACTGTCACTGGATGCCATGCGCGCGAGCCTGCTCCGCTCTCATCCCGACGCACGACCCGCCTCCATGGTCGTCCAGCGGGATGCCGGCTCTGCCGTGGCCTTCACCAGCGGACGCTCGGGCGGGTACTATGTCAATCCCTACACAGGAGAGGTGCGCCAAGCCGTCGCCGGCCGGATGAATGCGTTCATGCACACCATGACCGACCTGCACCGGACGCTCGGTTTCCACGGTGAAACGAGTCGACCCATCGGAAAGTGGATCAATGGCGTCTGCAATCTCGCATACTGCGTGCTCGCCCTGACCGGGCTCTACCTGTGGCTGCCACGAAGCGGATCCTGGCGCTCCATTCGGCCCGTGATTTGGTTCCGCCGAACTGGCAGTGGCAGGGCCCGGGATTTCAACTGGCACAACGCGATCGGCCTTTGGACGGCCCCCGTGGTGGTCGTACTCACATTGACCGCGGTTCCCATTTCGTTCCGCTGGGGAGGTGAATTCATTTATTGGATCACGGGCACACCGGCTCCAGCCGCAGACGGCCGCGGTGCGGGCGGTGGCCCGGGCGGTCTTGTTGCACCGATAATCCTTTCGGCGCCCGCCGCGGGAGCTATGCCAATGTCGACCGACCAGCTGATGGAGGCTGTGCAACAACTCGAGCCGAATTGGAAAACGGTGACACTCCGGCTCGCCAATGCCGGCCCTGGGGGCCCTGGCGACCGCGGAGGTCGGGGTGGACGGGAAGCACGAGGCAAATCCGAGCGTGAACCCGGCGAAGCCAAGCCCTCATCGTCTCCCGCGCCACAGGCGGCGATCTTTACGGTGCGAACCTCAGTCTCCTGGCCCCGCACGGCCAATACCACATTGCAGCTGGATCCCTTCACAGGAAGGGTGGTGCGCCGAACCGGTCACGGTGACCTCAACGCCGCCCAACGTGTCCGCAGCTGGACGCGCTTTCTCCACACCGGAGAAGCCCTTGGCGCTGCCGGTCAGGCGATCGCTGGAATCGCCTGTCTGGGAGGCGTCGTCCTCGTCTACACCGGATTTGCGTTGTCGTGGCGTCGCTTTTTTTTCCGCAAGACTGAGGTGGCGCCGGCTCCCGGTGATTCCTGAACTCATTGTATCCGCAACGCGGGCCCGTCCACCTACGGGTCATTCAGGTTCACGAAACCGCGCCATCAACCGACTCGAAGGGTTCCTTCGTCGTCCACTTTCTCATCCGTCGAGCCGAGAGCTCCTGTGCGTTTGCGTCTCCGATAGAGAGTGGCTTTGTCGATGCCAAGTACGCGTGCGGCCTGGCCAAGGCTTTCAGTCCGGGCAATCACGCGCTGAATATGCGCCTGCTCCAAGGCCTCGAGCGTAACGAAATCGCCGACCTGCGGCAAAGCGTCCGCGGCCGGTACCACCAGTTCCGGTAGGTCGGCGGCGTCGATCCAATCACGGTCGCACAGAATGGCTGCACGCTCGATCGTGTTGCGCAGTTCACGCAGATTTCCGGGCCACAAGTGACGCAACAGTGCTTCTCGCGCCGCCCGGGTGAAACCGCGGTGCTCCCGCCCGTGCGTCCTCCCCAGCAACTTGAGGAAGTGCTCGGCCATGGGGATGATGTCCTCCGGGCGATGGCGCAGCGCGGGCACGACCAGTGAAATGACATTCAGTCGATAATAGAGGTCTTCCCGAAAACGACCCATCGCCACCTCGGCCTTGAGGTCCCGATTGGTCGCCGCCACCACCCGGATATTGGCTTCGCGGGATTTGGAATCACCCACCCGCTCATAGAGCCGCTCCTGCAGCAATCGAAGGAGCTTGGGCTGGAGAGAAAGCGGCAGTTCACCAATCTCATCGAGGAAGAGGGTCCCCCCCTCCGCAGCGGCGATTTTTCCGGGAACATCGCTGACCGCCCCGGTGAACGCTCCCCGCACGTGGCCGAAGAGCTCGCTTTCGAGCAACTGCGGTTGCAGGCAGGGGCAATTCACCGTGAAGAAAGGACGATCCCGACGCGGGCTACGATCGTGCAGCAGCCTGGCAAGTCGCGATTTCCCTGTACCGTTCTCTCCTAACACCAGAACGCTGGCGGCGGTTGGAGCGACACGCGCGACGACATTCATGAGTGCGCCATGCGTCGAGCTCAGCGAATCAAAACTGTCCGCTGCAATCACCGCGGACTCGGTACCGCCCACGGTGTTTCCGCCCGGCGTGGTGCCGGATCCCGGCAGGGCCCGCACATTGCGGGACAGGACGGTTCGGGCCGCACCAATATCCACTGGTTTGATCAGAACATCCACGGCTCCCGCGGCCAATGCATTGACAGCGCGCTCCGGATTGGTGGTGCAGGCGACCACGGGAAGTCCGGGCGCGAGACGACGCAGCACGTCCAGCAGGTGCACGGCTGGCTCCGTGCGGGATTCCCAATCCATCAGGACCACGTCAAACAAGCGCAGATCGGGAATGCGCATCAGATCCGACGCCGTCACCGCCGTCGCCGGCTCGTCATCCGCGAGGGCGAGCCCAAAGGCCAGGAGACGTCGGTTCTTCGCGTCATCACCGAGGAGCAATATTCGCATGGGTGTGGGATCAATGGTGAAGGAGCCAGCCCGCATCCTGCTCCAGTCGAGTCAGACGTCGGACGGCGCGCCAAGTATGGCTTCTCCCCTTGTCCGGGACAATGAGGGATACCACCACCAATGGATTAGTGTAAACCCCGGTGCAGACCGGGAGTCCACGGTTCCATCTTCCATTCAAACAAAATTTTCACTTTTGACCCACTGAATCGCGTGGCGCACCAGATCCGCGCCTTTTTCCAATCTCAACTTGAGCTTCAGGTGCTCACGGTAGGAATCGATGGTCTTCACACTCAGGTTGAGCTTTCCCGCGATCTGCCGCGTGCTGTATCCATTTCCTATCAGCTGGAAAACCTCCATTTCCCGGTCGCTGAGGGTGTCGATCGAAAACACAACTTCCTCCTTCCGGCTCTTCACCAGCCGGTGCAGCATCTTCTCCTTCATCCGGTCGCTGAGAAAGAGCTCACCCGCGAGCACCTGGCGGACCGCCGTGAGAATCCGGCCGCTCGCTTCATGCTTCATGATGTAACCCTTCGCACCCGCGCGGAGTGCGCGCTCCGCGTAGAGACTTTCATCATGCATCGACATGATGAGGACGGGCAGATCCGGCATCACTGCCTTCAGGTTCTTCAGGAGCTCGATGCCGCTGGTGGTCTTCAGCGTGATATCCACCACCGCCAGATCCGGAGCGAGAGTTTGGATGAGTTGCAGCGCCTGAGGCGCGCTGTCCGCCTCGCCGCACACCTCGAGGTCAGCCTCCTGATTGATGAGGGCTGCGACGCCCTGGCGGGTCACCGGATGGTCATCGACCAAGAAAAGCCGTCGTTTTGTCGCCACGGCAGCGGCCGCAGTCGGGGATTCAGTGCGTTGATTCATGAGGGTTGCCATTTGAATTTGTCCAGGTGATTGCGACGCGCGTCCCGTGTCCGGGCTGCGAAGCCAGGGTCAGCGACCCGCCGATCACGGTCGCCCGTTGCTGCATCAGGCGTAGACCGCGGCTTTCACTTCGCGGGCCCTTCGAGCAATCGAATCCGGCGCCGTCATCTGCCACGACCAGCCGGTGCGCCTGTGCGTTGGAGAGGAGTGAAATCCGGATGAACCGGGCCCCACCGTGCCTCACGGCGTTGTGGATCGCCTCCTGGGCCACGCGGTAGAGGTGCTTGTCAACGAGGGCATCCTGGCGCGGCGTCGGCCCTCGCATCACAAATCGACAGTTGATGCGATGCAGCTGTTGGACCTGGTAAGCCAGGTCCTCCATGGCGGAGCAAAAACCAAACTGTTCGAGCTGCACGGGACAAAGTCCCCGCGCCAGGGCCCGCGACTGTTCAATCGAGTCGTTGGCCAGTTTGGAGATGAGCCCGGCCTGATCCGCATCGGTGGGCGATACCCGGCGAAGTCGTTCCTGAAGCGCCGCGGCGAGACAGGCCAGTCCGGTCAGCTGCTGACCAAGTCCATCATGCAGATCGGCGCCAATTCGTTGTTGTTCCTCGTCCGTGGCCGTGAGCAGCTGCTGCTCGAGGAGGCGACGATCGGTGACATCCCGGCCAAAGAAGATCGCGCCGCGCCGCGACTCCTCATCAAACGACAAGGCGACCTCCACCGACCACGATTTTGCCGAACGACTGCCAGTGACCGATACCTGGGTCGATCCACCCGCAAGCACCGACTCCATCCGGGGCCGGAGCGGAGGCAATACCTCCGCCAGCAGCCGTCCTTTCAGCGCCTCCGCCTTCAGGTGCGCGGGCGACAGCCCCGAACCATGTGCCTCGGTCACCCGTCCCTGTTCGTCGACGCGTCCCGCCACCACCGGCATGTTCTTGAGGATGCTGCCGAGGAGCTGAGCCTGGCGGACCCGTTCCGATTCGGCCTGAATGCGAGCCGTGACATTCACGGCAAACCCGATCGCACCGCCTCCGCGCTCATGGTCGAACTGAAAATAGTGGTCAAAGTGGTGCCGCTGCCCCTCCCGCTCCACCGCACTGGTAAATGCCATCTCTCCGCCCTTCAGCGCACGCTCAAGTCCCGCCCAAAGTTCCGGAATCTCTCGCTGCAGGGTGCGACCGACCAGGTCTCCATCATGATATCCCAGGCACTCCCATCCGCGGCCTCTCATTTCCAGGATAGTGCCGTCCGCATCCACGCGCACCGCCGTCACGGGAAGCCGAGTGACAATCGCATCCAGCAATCGATTCGTTTTCCTGAGCTCGGCCAGCGTCGTTGCCTGGACCCAGGCATAGCGAATCGCCCGTTCAAGCTGGGTGGGTGTGAGATCCGCTTTCGACAGGTAATCCGCCGCTCCGGCCTTGAGAGCAGCCGCATCCAGGACGGTGCTGTCCATCCCAGTAAGAAGGATCACAGGCAGCTCGGAACCCATGCTTCGCAGCTCCTCGAGCAAGTCGAGTCCGGTACCATCGCCAAGATTCTGGTCAAATATCCCGAGGTCAAATGGTTGCGCCATGGCGGCACTCAGTCCCTCCCCGTAGGACGAAGCGCGGACGAGGTCGAATCGGCCCGGGGGACCTGACTGCTTCAACACCAGCGCGACATAACAATAATCTTCATCGCAATCCTCGACCAGCAGGATGCGCAAGACCCGCTCCTTCACCAAAGGCTCAGCTTCGGTTGCCTGGAGCAGACGAACAGAGGGGAGAGGAGAGTGGAGGCTGGGCACTGCCAAGGGCGTTGCTGGTGGTGATCAATGCACCCGCCCCCGATGGTCGAAGCGGGAAATTTTCCGGTACGGACCCACTCCGGGGCAGAAAGCACCCGTAACCGGGGGCTTTTACGCTTTTTTGACAGTCGCCTTGGGGTGTACTGCACCCCGATCAATCAGCAGGCGAGGCAGTTGTACTATCCAAGAGGTCGTGACGCCCGCGGAACTTTTCGCCCGCTAGGCCATCGCGCCAGCTTGGGCAACAGGAACAAACTGACGAATGCGCTGGACGAGCTCCGGTCCGGAAAACGGTTTGGCCATCACCGTCCCACATCCGATGATTGCGCCCAACCCACCTTCCTCATCGAGCACTCCTCCTGAGACCAAAATGACCGGGAGCATGAAGCCCGCTTTTCGAAGTCGAACAATGAGATCCACGCCGCGAAGTCTCGGCATTTCGTTGTCGGTCAGCACCAGATCAAACGACTCGGAAAGGATTGCCTGCCAGCCTGCCTCGCCGTCCGCCGCGGTGGAAATGCGAAATCCAGCGCGTACCAAAATAGCTGATGCGAGATCTCGCACTGCCTGATCATCATCCACCACAAGAATGTGCGCTGGCGCGAGTCGCCAAACGTCAGTGGAGGATGGCGTGGTTCTCATCGGTGGAACCGGAATGGATGCGGTCGTAAGCGAACGGTTCATGGCAAAGTGATGCGTGTCCGAAAACGAATCGGCGCACAGGTCCTCACGGGTACGACCGTTCGTTTGCGGTTGGGTTCAAAAAACATTTCAGGAGATCCGCCTAAGCACCCATCAGGCCCAACCCTGATGCGATGCGCTGATCGAATTGACTCGCATCCAACGGCAGAAGCATAAATCGATCCGCGTCCCATCGCAGGTCGCTCAGGCACGCGGCGGCGACCCGCTGTCCAGGTCACGTGTTCCGCAACCCTCCGATGTCCGACCGGTCCGCGAGGCGGCTACGGACCGACCGCAAACTGATAGGAACCGGAGCCAATCGCGTACACCTCGCGATCACCCTCGCGTTGTACCCAACGCACACCGGTCTGTTCCCCCGCCGGTCCACTGCCTTCTCGCACCGCAGTACGATCTCGGGCAGGCAGATAAACCAACCCGTCGACATTGGCAGGAAGGGAAACGCCCAAACGGAGTTCCGCCCCGACTTTCTCCCAACGGACAACCACCGGGCCCCGGACCGATTCATAACTTGCCTCAGCCCAGGTGAGCGAATCAACCACCTGTGGTCTGATCAGGACCCGCTTGAATCCCGGATGCTCGGGGTCACTGCCAATGCCCACCAAGTCCTTGTAAAACCACTCGATGATCTGACCGAGAAAAAAGTGATTTTGGGACGCTCCGGTTTGCGCGGGCCATGACTCGGCCAGGGTGGTGCCGCCATTCATCACTTGAAACGCGTAGCCAGGTTTCGACTGCTGAGTGGCCAACCGGTAGATCAAATCCGAGCGTCCCTCCTGGACCAAGGCCTGAAGCAACGATCGAAACCCTGCCGCTCCGGACGTGGCGTGACCTCGGGCTTCCAAGTCACGCTCCAAGGCGCCGAGGGCCGTCGGTCGTTCCTCGGCGGTGAGAAGTCCCATCACGAGCGCAAGCGCCAGGGAGGTCTGGGAACCTGAGCCAATCCGGTCCGGCCCTCGCCCCTCAACAAACGCCCGGCGGAACGCCCGGCGCAGTTCCCCGGCCCGGGCCTCGAAGCGCTGCCGGTCGTCGTCGCGCCCAAGCACGTCAGCGACTCGCGCGAGCACTTCGGCGTCCTGAATGAAAAACGCACTCGCCGTAACCGCGGGCGGGGTGAGATTCGCCCGACCCGGTTTTCCAAGCACATGGTCATACCAGTCGCCCAAGCCCTCGGAGAGCACGCCATCCGCCGCCTTGCTCTCCAGGTAGGCAAAGTAACGCTTCATCGCTTCGTAGTGCTCCTCCAACAACGTCCGATCCGCCGTGAACACGTACTGCTGCCACGGCACGTGAATGAACGACGCCCCCCACTCCGCCGCCGAACGGAAGTTGCCCTTGAATACGGTGTACTCCGGCGCGATATTCGGAACCAGGCCCTCGGGTGTCTGTGCCTCGGCCATGTCGTGCACGTTCTTCGCCGCCAGCCGCGCGAGACTATATTCATAGCGCAACGAGGGACCATTCAGGTGATTCTGCTCAAGCCAGCCCAACTTCTCCCGGTGCGGGCAATCGGTGAGGATGGACATCAGATTGGACCGCTGCGCCCATCGCACCAGGTCACGGATCCGACCAAGCATGGGGTCCGATGCCGCAAAGTACCCCACCGGCCGCGCGCAGGAGTGGACAATCACCATCTCCAATCCGTCAATCCGAGGTCTTGCGCCGTCGGTTCCGGTCGACTCCGCAGGCAAAAGGTCGGCCACCACGTAGCGCGAGCCAATATAGTAGAACTGAGGGAACCAGGTCTCCGGGTCAGGGGTGCCCTTGGTGTACTGCCACCAGGCACTGCCGCGATCCGCTCCTCCCATGGTGCCGCGTTGGATACTGCCGTCGGGATTCACGACCTCGCCCGGGGTGAGGCGCACGGTCGCTCCAATCGGACCTGACACGGTCAACCGGGGCATGAACGAGGCGTTTTGCCCGAAATCGTAAAGAACACGGCCAGGTCCTAACTCTCGGATACGCACCGGTGCGCGGGTCTCAATCGGCCTCACCGGTTCCGCTGATCGGCCCTGCCCCCGAAGGGTTCCTAGGCCTGCGTCGCGCAGGACGATCGCCGGTGACCAGGCCCGGTCGTCGAACCCGGGGAGATCCCAGCCCGGCGAGGCCCGCCGCGCATCGAAGTCCTCGCCGCCGTAGATGCTGGAGAACTGGATGGGGCCGTCATGGGTGCGCCAGTCGGAGTTCGTGCCGATCGTCTCCACGGTTCCATCCTGGTAGAGCAGACGCAGCTGGGCCACCACGCGCAGGGGGCCGTAACTCCCGACAAACTTGGCAAATCGACCGGACGGGCGCTCGACGTGGTACATGCCGTTGCCGAGCACAATCCCCACCACATTTTCGCCTTCCCGCAGCCATCCGGTCACGTCGCGTGTTTCGTAGAGCGTGGTGATGCGGTACTGCGTCCAGCCAGGCGAAA
>JAEUGZ010000423.1 GCA_016794725.1 Opitutaceae bacterium
ACCTCCAGACCGGGCAGGTCTTGCTGGGCCAGCCGACCGCCCGGCAGTTTGCCAAGACGCTCCGCCAGCTGTCGGACTGGGGAACCGGGACCGACACCAAAGCGCTGGAGACCGCCTACTACCGGCCCCGGGTGATTCCGAAGATGCAGTATGACTCGATGCTGCGACTGATCACCATTTTCGCCCAACATCTTTCCACCTTGAGCAACCAGTTGATGGTGCAGCAGGCGACCGCCGAGGCTCCGCCGGTGACCAAGGCGCGCGCCTACATCGCACAGCACCAGAGCGAGGAACTCTCGTTGGTGCAGGTCGCCAAGGGCATCAACATGAGCCCCTACTACTTCTGCAAGGTTTTCAAGAAATCCACGGGACTCACCTTTGTGGAGTACCTCTCTCGGGTGCGCGTCGAGAAGGTCAAGGAACTCCTGCTCAATCCCCACACCCGCGTCAGCGAAGCAGCGTTCGAGGCTGGATTCCAGTCGCTCTCCCAGTTCAACCGGGTGTTTCGCCGTGTGGTGGGCGAGTCGCCCTCCGATTACCGCGAGCGCCTGCACGGCGAGGGATCGCGTCCCGATCTGGTGCACGCCGCCTGATCCCGCCCTGGGGGAGACTTGGGACCTCGGCCCCCCCTTCACTCCGAACGGCTCGGAGGACGCCGCCGGTCGCGCGGCTTGGGATCAGGGTCTTCCGAGCGGACTTTCAGCAGGGCGAGCCCGCCGAGGATCACGCCCGCAATCAGCACAATCAGAATCAGGTATTTCATCCAGGGCGCGCACAGTGGCGAGGGTAGGGGTGGGCGCGCAACCTTCATGTCCAACAAAGCGATTCTGCCGTGGGCGGGGTCAGCGACCCATAAGCGTTAACCTTGAGAAGCAGGTGCAGCTCTCAGTTCGACTGAGCATACGCAAGATTGGTTCTGGTGGAGGGCGTCGCTCTCTCTCGACGCCGGGGGACGAACCCTGCACCCCTACGTTCGTACGCTTTGGGTGAACGCAACGCGCAACCGGCGTCGTCGGAGCGACGCCCTCCATCAATCCACCGACCACCGAGGTGGTTTCAACTTCGTCATTTCTCAATGTTGACGTCTACGGGGCGCCGACCCCGCGGGGACCGGCGTCGTGCGTCCGGACCGCCGCGTCTCCCGGCTTGGTTTGCATTTTTCCAGATTTGCTCCGGTGTCATGGAACCCCCTTTCCCATGACCCCTCTCGTCCGGCATGCCTGTCTCGCGACATTGATCCTGTTGTCCCTGGCACCGTCCCGCGGCCAGGCTCCTGTGTCCCCCGCACCCGCGGCGTCCCCCGCTCCGGTCGCGGCTCCGACCGAGACCTATCCGGTGCATCCCGACTCCCAGGTGCAGCCGGGGGTGCCGGTCGGCGACCTCGTCAAGTTCGAGTTTGCCTCGTCAAAAGTCTTTCCCGGCACGACGCGCGAGGTCACGGTGTATGTCCCGAAGCAGTACAAGCCCGATCAGCCGGCCTGCGTCTATGTTAATCAGGACGGAGTGCAGTGGAACGCACCGGTGGTGCTCGACAACCTGATTGCGCGCGGGGAGGTGCCGGTGATCATTGGGGTGTTTGTGCGTCCCGGGGTGGTCAAGGCGCACGAGTCGGCGACGGCGCTTGACCGGTTCAACCGGAGCCTGGAGTACGACGGCCTGGGTTCCGCCTACGCCCGGTTCCTCCTTGATGAGCTGCTGCCGGCGGTGGAGTTGCAGCGGGCGCCGGACGGTCGCCCCATCCGTCTATCGCGTCTCGGACGGGACCGTGCCATCGGCGGTTCGAGCAGTGGAGCGATCGCGGCCTTCACGGTGGCCTGGGAACGACCGGACGCGTTCACGCGGGTGTTCAGCGCCATCGGCACCTACGTTGGCCTCCGGGGGGGCGACGGGTATGCCACCCTGGTGCGCAAGACCGAGCCCAGGCCGTTGCGGGTCTTTCTCCAGGATGGCGCGAATGACCTCAATATCTATGGCGGGGATTGGTGGATGGCCAACCAGACCTTGGAGCGCGCCCTGGTGTTCTCCGGTTATGAGGTGAATCACGTCTGGGGCGAGGGCGGTCACAATGGCCGTCACGGCACCGCCGTGTTTCCCGATGCGTTCCGCTGGCTCTGGCGCGGCTGGCCCGCACCGGTCGGAGCAGCCGGTCCGACCCGAAATCCGATGCTGGCCGCCCTGCTGATTCCGGGCGAAGACTGGCGCCTGGTGGCAGAGGGATTCGGCGCGGTCGAGTCGCTCGCCACCGGACCGCGCGGGGGCCTGGTGTTCTCCGACCAGCGCTCCGGTTTGACGCACCGGGTGGCCGGCGATGACCGGTTGACCGAGGTGCGTGGCGACGGTCTGGGTGGACGCGCGGTGGGGTTTGCTCCGGATGGACGGCTGCATCAGGTGGTGCCCGATGCCCGGCGCATCGTGGCCGTCGGGCCGGACGGCGCCGTGGCCAGCCTGGCGGAAGGGATCACCGCCCGGGACACCGTCACTTCGTACCGAAATTTCACTTACGCTTTGGAGTCCGGCAGCGCCGCCAGCCGGATGTGGTTGATTCGCCCGGACGGCACCCGCCTGGAGGTGGACGGAGCCGCGCCCGCTTCCGGCGGATTGACCCTGTCATCGGATCAGTCGCTCCTCTATGTCAGCGACGAGGCGTCGCACTGGGTTTACAGTTACCAGATTGCGCCCGATGGGGCGCTCGCCCACAAGCAGCGTTACTACTGGCTGCACCAACCGGACACGGCCGAGGACGCGGGAGGCCGGGGCATGGCGTGTGACGCGGAGGGCAGACTGTATGTGGCCACCCGCTTGGGCGTGCAGGTGTGTGATCAAGCCGGGCGGGTCAATGCCATCATGCCCGTTCCCGGTGGTCGGGTCTGGGCGGTGGCCTGGGGTGGCGAACGGTTTGACCAGCTGTTCGTGTCCTGCGGTGACCGCATTTACCGCCGCACCATCAAAGCGATGGGTACGCCCACCTGGGCCGCGCCGGTGAAGCCCGCCGCGCCGCGGTTGTAAGCGGGCTGTAAAAGCCGAAAACGGCCTGAACCGAGGGTTTGACTTGGGGTCCACCGGCCCTTCCGTCACGGACGTGCAGAGCTCCCCCGTGGGCTGATCTGCCGGACACGTTGAGGATCCCGATCCACCTTCACCCTCGCTGCCGTGCTGACTGTCCTCCCCCTGCTGGTTTCCCTGTTTCTTCCCCGGCGCGCCCGGCGGATCGGGCCGGTTCGACGCCGCGGTTGGCGTTGGCTGGTTCTGGGCTGCCTCTTGCCGCAGGTGGCTTGGGCGCAGGCGCCCAGCGTGACCATCAACCAAGGCCAGGAGTTGACGGCGCGGGCGCGGGTCACCTTGACGCTGTCCGCCGGGTCCCTCGACTCCCCGCGCATGATGCGGTTTTCCCGCGATGGGGAGAGCTGGGGTTTTCCCCGAGTGTACGCCTCCACCGCGGAGTATGACCTGGTTGGAGACGACGGTCAGAAGTCAGTCTATGTGCAGTTCAGTTCGAGCGGTAATGGTCCCTGGCTGCCCGTCCCTCCCGCCACCGATACCATTTTCTACGACGGCACCAAACCGCGGATCAGGGACTTGCGCCTTTTGGACGCGTCGCCCTCCACCTTGACCGTGGGATGGACGACAGATGAACCCACCACGCACTCCCTCCGGTACGGTCGCTCGCGGTCACTGGAGCTCACCACCTCGCCCACCACGGTGTTGACTCAGGACCACCGGGTTGAACTCACGGGATTGCGCCCGGATACGGTTTATCGACTGCAGGCCATCAGCCGGGACGCCGCCGGCAATGAGCGCCTTTCGGGTGAATGGTCGATCCGTACCCCATCGGCCCCCGCGCCAACGCCAGTGCCTTCTCCTACGCCCACACCCACGCCGACTCCTACCCCAAGCCCGACCCCGACGCCCACGGTGCGGCCCACCTCCATTCCCAGTCCGACTCCCACGCCCACGGTTGTCCCAAGTCCCACGCCGAGTCCTACCCCTTCCCCAACTCCGACTCCGATCCCGACACCGACACCCGTTCCCACCCCGACACCGACGCCCCGTCCAACTCCCAGCCCCACGCCTTCTCCGACGCCCCCTCCCACAGCGACTCCGACCCCGAGTCCGTCGCCTGTGCCCACGATGTCGCCGACCCCCACTCCTAGTCCGACGCCGACCGCAAGGCCTAGTCCGACCCCGACCCCTCGTCCAACACCTACACCTACGCCCACCCCTCGGCCCACGCCCACACCGACGCCGAGTCCGTCGCCCGTCCCGACTCCCACCCCCACGGTGACTCCAGGTGGCGCCTATCCGGGCTATACCTACCACCTGCCTGCGGCGCGGCCGTTTGTATCGCTGGCCGACTACGACGTGGCGGGGGTGGGATCGGCGGCGTTTCAGCGGCTGAAGGGACAGGTGGATACAGCCGTCGCGGTGACAGCCGGTCTGGCGGCGGGTGCGACCTACGACGATCTGGTGAACGCCCTCAATCGTTCCAATTACGGGTATTCGGCGCTGGATTCGGTGGTGATGTACCACCTCACCCTCGATCCGGCGTACCTGCAGCAGGCGCTGCGCATGGTGCGGCTCTATGTGGCGGCGGAAAACCAGCGGATTGCCGCCAACCAGAACCCGATGATCGCAGGGGACTCGTACCTGGAAGTGGGGCACTACCTCGAACAACTCGCGCTGACCTACGACTATGGTTATGCCCTGCTGACTCCCGAAGAGCGGACCGCGTGGGCGGCCTTTGCGGAGCAGACATTGACGAATGTGTGGAATCCCTCCACCGCGCGCTGGGGAAGCCGTTCGGCCCCGTGGTCAGGTTGGTCAATCGATGATCCGGGCAACAACTACCACTTCAGTTTCCTCAAGGCCACGCAGCAGTGGGCGCTGGCCAGTCAGAACAGCGCCTGGTTCACGTTCCTGCAAACGCGCAAGTTCGGACCG
Organism: Opitutaceae bacterium; assembly: GCA_016794725.1. GTDB lineage: Bacteria > Verrucomicrobiota > Verrucomicrobiia > Opitutales > Opitutaceae > UBA6669. The sequence continues at coordinate 4,939 of JAEUGZ010000423.1, forward strand.
CTCGTCACGTATTACCAGGCCCTTCCCGGCGGCGGTTCCCGTGAGGGCACGGGTTACGGCACGGCCCACAAGAACCTCTTTGAAAATCACCGCGCCTGGAAGGCTTCCACCGGTGAGGACCTGTCCGCCTTGACCCCGCACACCCGCGACTCAATCGACTACTGGCTGCATGCGACCGTTCCGACGCGGGAGTACTACGCCCCGATCGGCGACCAGGCGCGGTCTTCGATCCCACTCATGTTCGACTATCAGCGTCACCTCATGCAGGAGGCGATGCGACTCAGCTTCGGCACGGCCCAGGCCGCCCGCGCTGCCTGGTGGCTCAATCATGTCGGGGTCAGCGACGGGGGCAGTGGCTTCGTCTATGGACGCATGCGCTACAACTACAACTTTCGCTACGACCTGATGGCAGGCGGCCAGGCAGAGCAGGCGCCCACCGCCCTCCTGCACGATGCGGCCGGTGTCGGGGTGATTTTTGCCCGCAGCGACTGGACGACGACCGCGAGCTGGCTGGCGATGGTCGCGGGACCCTACGACCAGTCGCACGCACACCAGGAGCAGGGCGGCTTCACGTTTTTCAAGGGCGGCTGGTTGGCGGTGACCAACAATATCTGGTCGCGCAGCGGGATCAACCAGGGTGTCGACCTGCACAATGTCATTCGGTTCATCGCCTCGGGAGCCACCGTGCCCCAGAATGTGGCCGTTTCGAGCCGAACCTATTCGGATACCGCGGGCGTCGTGCAAATCGACGCGGATCTGAGTCCGGCCTATTCGCGCCGTTCCAGCCAGGTGTCCTCCTGGCGCCGGAGCCTGACCTACCGGCGGGCTCTGCATCAGGTGCAGGTGCGCGACACCTTCACGGTGGCCGCCGGAGTACAGGCGGTGTGGCAGCTGCAGGTGCCGGTCGCCCCGGTGGTGCAGAGCGACGGCACGATCGTGGCGGGGGCGTTGCGCATACTACCCGTCACGCCCGCAGCGCCGGCGATTGTCACCCGGGCGATGACAAGCGTTTCGTCCGAATTCAGTGCGGGATACCGCATCGAGCTGACCTCACCCGGCGCCACCGAGTTCGTGGTCACCCTGCAGGCCGCGCCCTGAGCGCGCCCATTCCCGAGAACCCGCACCGGCTCGGTGTCATCCCACCGATGACACTCTCCACCAACACCGTCGTTGGCGGTCGGACGAAGTGTCATCGCCCGGATGACACTCTGCCCGGGCGGCGGGGTGGGAGGCGGGGAGGTGGGAATCGGGAGTGTCATCGGGTGGATGACAGGTCCATGAATTACGTCGGTTTTGAATAGGGCGGGCAGGGATTCAGAGCACACGCCCAGGCGCCGTGTCATCCCACCGATGACACTCTCCACCGACACCGTCGTTGGCGGTCGGACGGAGTGTCATCGCCCGGATGACACTCTGCCTGGGCGGCGGGGTGGGAGCCGGAGAGGTGGGAATCGGGAGTGTCATTGGGCGGATGACACTCTGTCGGGGCGTGTGGGGTGGGGGGCGATTCCCTTCCGCGGGCCCCGGAACCGAGGGCGGATCATGCGGCGCGGGCCGGCATTCCCTCGTCTCAGCGCTTGGCGGCGTCGGCCTGGGCGATCCGGGCGGCCTCGGTTTCCATCTGCGTGACCAACTCGTCCAACTGATCGATCACGGCCTGCACCGTGCTGCGCTGGGTCAGATCGACGCCGGCCTTCTGCAGCTGCTTCATCGGATGGTCGTTTCCGCCACTGCGGAGCAGCGTCAGGTAACGGTCCGTGGCGGCGGCGCGTTCGGAGGCCGACCCCGAGGTCATGGCCTTGAACAGCTGGGCCGACGAGGCGAAGCAGGTGGCGTACTGGTAGACGTAGTAGGGCGAGTTGAAGAAGTGCGGGACGCGCGCCCAGGTGTACTGGTAGAGTTCGTCGACCGTGACCGCGTCGCCGTAGTAGTCGGTGAGCAGCTTCCGATAGATCCCCGACAGCACCGAGGCGGTGATAGGTTCGCCCTTTTCCACCCGTTGGTGGGCCTGCAACTCGTAGTCGGCGAACAGCACCTGCGAATAGAACGTGTCGCGGATCGCGTCGACCGCGTGCTGCAGCAGCAGGAAACGCTCCTTCGGGTCCGTCGTGGTCTCGAGCAGCCGGTTGAGCAGGAAGCGCTCGTTGATGGTGGAGGCGACCTCGGCGACGAATATGGTGTAGTTGGCATTCACGAACGGCTGGCTCTCGTAGGAGAGGACCGTGTGCATGGCGTGGCCGGCCTCGTGGGCGAAGGTGAAGACGGCGTCCAGCGTGTCGTTGTAGTTGAGTAGCAGGTACGGGCCGACCCCGTAGACGCCGGCGCAGTAGGCGCCGCTGCGCTTGCCCTCGTTTTCGTAGACGTCGATGCGCCCGCCGGAGACGAACTTCCGGTACTTGGAGACGTAGTCCTCGCCGAGCGGGGCGACGGAGGCGATGACGAGATCGCGGATCGAGGTGTACGGGTAGGTGCGCTCCGATTTGTAGACCGGAATGAAGCCGTCGTAGAGGTGGTAGCTTTCCAGACCGAGCAGCCGCTTGCGCAGCTTGAGGTAGCGCTGGAGCGGACCGGTGCCGGCCCGGACCGTGTCGACCAGCGTCTGCACGACGGCCGGCGGGATGGCGTCTCCGTCCAAGGCGGCGTCGAGCGTCGTGGGATAGTTCCGGGCCTGGGCGGAAAACCAGCTGCGCTGCAGGAGACTGTTGTAGATGGCCGCGTAGGTGTTGGCGTTGGCGGAGTAGGTGGAAAGATGGGCCTCAAACGCCTTGGCGCGGTCCGGCTGGTGGTAGGACGTGGCGAGGATCTGCTGGTAGGGCCCGGGAGAAATCGTAACTTCCTTGCCGTCGGAGAGGGTGATCTTGGGGAACTTGATGTCGGAGGTGCTCAGTTCCTGGAAGATGGCGGTGGGGGTCTGGTTGAAACGGGATCCGAGGGAGAGCAGCCGTTCCCCCTTCTCGTCGAGCACGTGGGTCTGTTGACGGTAGTTGTCGAGGATGGTGAACGCGTAGGGAGCAAGACCGGGCGTCTCGGCGATCCACTTCTCCATCGTGGCCTGGGGGATGGTGAGCAGTTCGGGAGTGAACCAGGCGGTGGCCGTCCCAAATTTGGCAAACAAGGCTCCCACCCGCTGGAATCGACCGGCGATGTCCTGGTTGCGCGTGTCGACGTCGCGCTGCAACTGCGGGTACCGGTAGAGCTTGTAGGACTCCATGCCGATCTCGTCCGAGGCGAGGTAGGACTCGAGCACGGCCTTGGGTCCGGACGCGAGTGAACCCTTGCGGGCGGCGTAGGCGTCCATCTTGACCTCGATGGCTTTCATGGCCGCTTCCCAGGCCTCCCAGTTGGCGTAGATGGGCGCGAAATCCCATTTGAACTCGGCGGGGATTTCAGCGCGATTGCGGGTCGTGGGCATGGCGGCGTGCAACACAGGGCTGGAAACCAGGGCGAACATGGCAGTGCGCAGGAGCCGGTGGTGAAGATCGCTTGGAGCGGAAAACATAAGGTACGGTGGGCTGAACCCGGGGAATCGTCCAGCCCTCTGCGGCGAACCTCACCGTTCCGCCGACGAATGAGATGCGGCCCTGGCTTTGGGGTCTATTAATGGCTTAATCAGAGCAATTTGCGATTTAGTTGTCGAGGCGCAGATAGGGTTAAAGCCCCGGCTGGGGCAGCCGATCAGTGAAACGTACGCACAATCCGTGAACCGCATGAATCGGGTGGCAGGCATTTGCCATGCTCCCCGGCCCGGGCGGCGCGGCGTTTGCGGACCTGGTTTTTCTCCCATGGCCGACGCCTCCCCCTCCCTCGAACTGCTCTGCGAGCTCAGTGAACTGGAGCGCCTTCTCGCGGCGCGTCCGGACGCGCAAGGGTATCGCAAACTGGCCGCGGGTTATGCCCAGGCGGGCTGGCCCAAGGAAGCGGCGCGCGCGGACATCAAAGCGAAGGCCCTGCTGGCGAATCCCCTGCCTGAACCGGTGCGTCCCGCGCAGTCGTTTTCCGGCGCGTGCAACCCCGGTGTGCTCGTGGAGCTCCTGCGGGCTCTGCATGAAACGGGCAAATCGGGGCAGCTTGAACTCACGGCGCCGGGAGGAATTCACGTTTCGCTCGCCCTCGATTCCGGACAACTCGTGGATGCGCAGTCGTCGGATACCACGGCGGGCGAACCCTCCCTGTTCCGCGCCGTGGTCCTGCGCGCGGCCCGCTATGTCTTTCTTCCCGGCGTCGTTCGCGTCGCGCAGCCCTCCCTGCAGGCGTCCACCCCGGACCTGCTGGCTGCCCTCGCTGCCCGTAGACTTGGCTGAAACCGTCATGCGCATCCTCATTCTCGAAGACGACCGCGCCACCGCCCAGCTGCTCGGCATGCTCCTGACCTCGTCGGGTCATGCGGTGGTGCACGCCCTAGATGGCACCGAGGGACTGAAACAGCTGCGGGCCGGAGCCTGCGACCTGGTGATTTCCGATGTGCAGATGGTGCCGATGGACGGGTTTGAGTTCCTTGCGACCGCCCGGGCGGAGTTCCCGCGTCTCCTGGTGGTGCTGGCCTCGGCCTGTTCCGATCTGCATGTCCGGATCGAGCAGCAGCCGCACAAGCCCTTTGACGTCGTGCACAAGCCCTTCCGGATCGAGGAGGTGCGGCGGGTGCTGGGCCGTGCCGAGGAGGCCCTGGCGATGCAGGCGAGCGTGGCCCGCGCGGTCGCCGGCACCGCGCCGAAGGCCTCCGGGGTGGCGGTGGACACCGTCGGCTCGTCCCTGGCCAAGCTGTATCCGAGTAGCGCTTACGCCCAGGCCCGCGCCGGTCTCGCCCGCGCCATGGCGCACGCCGGCAACGCCCTGATCGTGGCCGAGACCGGGGTCCTGGGTCCTGAATTGCTCGAGCTCTGGCGCGGGGTCGCCGCGGCGGGAGCACCCTGGCGCGTCGTGGATGTCGGCCGGGATCCCGTGGGAGGCCGTGCCGCGCTCCTGGGGGAAACCGGCGCGGGGGCCGCGGCCGAGGCGGCCCGAGGCGGCACGCTGGTGGTGCTGCAGGTCGAGACACTTTCTCTGGAGGACCAGGGTCGCCTGCTGGCCCAGGTGCGGACCCAGCCGCCCACCCGGCTGATCGCCAGTGTGCGTCGCGATCCGGATCTGCTGCTTGAGGAAGGCGTGATGGACGAGGCGCTCTACTTCCGCCTTTCCAGTCTCACCGTCACCGTGCCCTCCCTGGCAGCGCAGGCCGAGCAGCTGGACGGGCTGTTTGTTGACGCCCTGCGCGCCACGCCGGCGTATCCCTTTGGCGGCACGGACGTGCAGATTGAACCCGTGGCGCTCAGCGCGCTGCGGGCGCACCCCTGGCCGGACAACTTTTTGGAACTGCGCAGCGTGGCGGCCTGGACCGCGGCGCGCATGCGCAGCCCGCGCGTGACCCTCTCGCATCTGCCGGAGCGGTTTCATCGCGCGCGTCTCGCGACCCTGTCCGAAGCCCTCGGCTCCACCCAGCGCGAGCACCTCCATCGCGCGCTCCGGCTCTGCCCGAGCAAACGGGAGGCCGCGGCGGCGATGGGACTGAGCACCGAAGACTTTGCGGCCGGGCTTGATCCCAACGGTCCGCTGCTCTTTTCGATCGGTGCCCGGCCGGCCCCGACCGAAGCCGCCGATGCGACCACGGCCGCCGGCCGGCGGCACCCGTCCTTTCTTTTTGTTTCAGGTGACGAGGAGCTGCGCTTTGCGGCGGAGGCACAACTGGCCGGGCTCGGGCTCGAGGCGCATGTAGCGGCGGACGGGCTCCAGGCCGTGGCAAAGACCGCGCTCGCCCCGCACCGTCCGCGGATCGCGATTCTGGCCGGACCGACCGCCCCTTTCTCCGACACTGAGCTCATCCAGCAATTGCGCCGCCTGGCGCCTGGCATGGTGGTCGCGCGGGTGGGGACGGGTGAAGAGGATGACCAGACACATCACTTTCCCGCATTGGAAAGCATGGACCTGTTTCCCGTCATCGTGGCGCATCTGCTCGAAGCGGCTGCGAGCGCGTGAGGGCTTCCGTCGCGGAGTGAGCCCGTCGTCGAGCCACCCCGCTGGACAGCACCGACCGGCCCGACTTACGGACCGGAGGTTGAGGTCTTCGGTTCGGGCTTGTCGGCGCGAATCACCACGCCATCCCGGAAGACCACTTCGCGCTCGGTCGTGACCGGCGGGCGCACCATCACGGGAGTGGGCATCATGGCTCCGTTGCCACCGGTGCCGACTGACACTCCGCCCGTGCCGACGCCCACGCCGACACCCGAGCGCCCGATGCCTCCGGTGGGATAGCCACCGGGATAGCTGCCCGGATAGCCTCCGCCCAAGGGCGGGGAGGGATACACATAATCGCCTCCGGAGGTTGTCCGGTAGATCCAGATTTCGTCTTCGTGCGGGCCATTGGCGCGAGCGATGACTTCGCTCGGCTGGCCCCACGACACTTCCACCATTTGAGGGGTCATGCCCGGTTCGACCCGGCCGTCGAGGACCGCCTGGCGAACTTCCAAAGGCCATGACTCGTAGTCTTCCCGGTTGCCTTCAATGCGGTTGAATTGCGGGCTGGAGCATCCGCCCATTCCTCCCGCCAGCAGCAACGTCACCCAAAGGACTCGCAGTTTTCGGTTCACGGCGAAGCCAAGCATGCATGAAATTCCCCGGACGTAAAGGGTGACGCGGCGCATAAGTGATGGACTTTCGAAATCCGCAGCGCCGACGGAGCCGGGGTCAAGCCACCCAGGCCCGGGCGTTGTAGAAGAGCTGCATCCAGGGGCTGTCGTCGCCCCAGGTGGACGGAGCCCAACTCAGGGAAACCGTGCGGTGAACCCGTTCGGGATGGGGCATCATGATGGTGACGCGTCCGGAGATGGTGGTCAGCGCGGTGATGCCCCGGGGGGATCCATTGGGGTTGAGGGGATAGCGCTCCGTCGTGCGGTGGTGGTTGTCGACGTAGCGGGCGGCGACAAGTCCCGAGGTGTCACAGGCTTCGAGCGCCGCTGCATCGCGAAATTCGGCGAAGCCCTCGCCATGCGACACCGCGACCGGGATGACCGAGCCCTCCATGCCGGTGAACAGGATGCTGGGGCTGCGTTCGAGGCGGAGGGAAGCGAAGCGGGCCTCGAAACGTTCCGATTGGTTTTGCACAAACCGGGGCCAGTGGCCGGCGCCCGGAATGATGGTGTGCAGGTTGCTCATCATCTGGCAGCCGTTGCAGACGCCCAGCGCAAACGCGTCGGGGCGGGCGAAAAACGCCTCGAATTCGGCCCGCGCGCGGGCGTTGAACAGCACGCTCTTGGCCCAGCCCTCGCCGGCGCCGAGCACATCGCCGTAGCTGAAGCCACCGCAGGCGGCGAGCCCTCGCATGTCGCGCAACGAAACGCGTCCCTCCAGGATATCCGACATGTGCACGTCGACGGCGCGGAAGCCGGCGCGAGTGAAGGCGGCGGCCATTTCCACTTCGCCGTTGACGCCCTGTTCGCGGAGAATGGCGACCGCCGGGCGCCCGCCTGAACGCAGCACCGCCGGTGCGGTGGGCTGGAAGGTCAGGCGGGGAGTGATGCCGGGATCCGCACGGTCCAGCTTGAGCTGATACTCGGATTCGGCGCAGGCGGGGTTGTCACGCAGGAGCGCGATGCGCCGGGTGACATCGGACCACACCGCGCGCAAGGCGAAGAGGTCCTCATCGATCAGGACCGTTCCCGCCTGCCGGAAGCGCACCCGGTCGTCGGTGCGGGGCGCGCCCAGCAGATGGGTGCAATCCCGCAGACCCGCCTGGTCGAGCACGGCGAGCACGGAGTCGAGGTCGCGGGCACGCACCTGGAAGACGGCGCCGAGTTCTTCGGTGAAGAGTGCGCCGAACGCACCGGACGAATCGGCGGGCGACGGCGGCGGAAGCTCGATGTCCACGCCCGCGTGGCCGGCGAAAGCCATTTCAACCACGGTGGCGAGCAGGCCCCCATCCGAACGATCGTGGTAGGCGAGCAACTTGCTTTCGCGGTTGAGCCGCTGCACCGCATTCCAGAATGCCTTCAGGTCCTGGGGACGGTCGACATCCGGCGGCGTCTGCCCGGTCTGGGAGACGACCTGGGCGAGAATCGAGCCGCCGAGCCGGTTCTGTCCCCGGCCCAAATCGACGAGCAGGAGGACCGTCGGACCACCGGCGTCCGGGTCGGTGGCGGCGAGCAGCCGCGGGGTAAGGGTTTTACGGATATCAGCGCAGGCGGAGAAGGCGGAGACGATCAGCGAAACCGGCGCGGTCATGCGGCGGGACCGCGCACCGTCCTGCCAGACCGTGCTCATGCTCATCGAGTCCTTGCCGACCGGGATGGTGATGCCGAGGGCCGGACAAAGTTCGAGGCCGACGGCCCGCACGGCGGCGTAGAGGGCGGCGCCTTCGCCGGGCAGGGCCGGGGCGGCCATCCAGTTGGCCGACAGGTTGACGCGACCGAGGTCCTCGATGAGGGCGGCGGCCAGATTGGTCAGGGCCTCGCCGACGGCGAGCCGGGCGGAAGCGGCGGCATGGTTGATGGCGACCGGCGTGCGTTCGCCCATGGCCATGGCTTCGCCGGTGAAGACGTCGAACGACGCGGCGGTCACGGCGCAATCCGCCACCGGCACCTGCCAGGGTCCCACCATCTGGTCGCGTGCGACCAACCCCGTGACCGACCGGTCGCCGATGGAGATGAGGAAGGTCTTGTCCGCCACGGTCGGATGCACCAGCACCCGGCGGACGGCTTCGCCCAGCGTGACACCGTCGAGCGCGAGCGGTGCGAGCGGGCGTGAGAGGGTGGTGTCGCGCCGATGCATGCGCGGAGGTTTGCCGAGCAGCACCTCGAGCGGCAGATCGATGGGCCGGTTGCCGAAGTGGCGGTCTTCCAGGACGAGGCGCTTGTCGACGGTGGCCTCGCCGACCACGGCGAAGGGACAGCGTTCCCGGTTGCAGAGCTGGCTGAACACCTCGAGCCGCGCCGCCGGCACCGCCAGCACGTAGCGCTCCTGGGACTCGTTGCACCAGATTTCCAGCGGACTCATGCCGGGTTCGTCATTGGGCACGTCGCGCAATTGAAAACGGCCCCCGCGGCCGCCGTCGTTGACCAGTTCGGGCAGCGCATTGGAGATCCCCCCGGCGCCGACGTCGTGGATGAAAGCGATCGGGTTTTCGTCGCCCAGAGCCCAGCAGCGGTCGATCACCTCCTGGCAGCGGCGCTCCATCTCGGCGTTGTCCCGCTGAACGCTGGCAAAGTCGAGGTCCTCCTGTCCGGAACCGCTCGCCATCGAGCTGGCTGCGCCTCCGCCGAGTCCAATGAGCATGGCGGGTCCGCCGAGCACAATGAGTTTGTCGCCCGGCTCGATCGCGCCTTTGCGCACATGGCCGGCGCGGATGTTGCCGAGCCCGCCGGCGAGCATGATGGGCTTGTGATAGCCGCGCAGTTCGGTGCCGGCGGTGCCGGCGGCGGGAACCTCGGCCTCGTAGGTGCGGAAGTAACCGTTCAGCGCCGGACGGCCGAATTCGTTGTTGAAGGCGGCGCCGCCGAGCGGACCGTCGATCATGATTTCCAGGGCGGAGACGATCCGGCCCGGCTTGCCCTGCGGAACCTCCCAGGGCTGTTCGGCTCCGGGAAGCCGGAGATTGGAGACGGTGAAGCCGGTGAGTCCCGCCTTGGGCTTGGAGCCGCGGCCGGTGGCGCCTTCGTCGCGGATCTCGCCGCCCGCGCCGGTGGCCGCGCCCGGGTAGGGGGAGATGGCCGTGGGGTGGTTGTGGGTCTCGACCTTGCAGAGCAGGTGGATGTCCTCGGTATGGGCGGCGTAGTCGCCCGTCACCGGGTCGGCGAAGAAGCGTCCGCCCCGCGAACCGGTCAGCACGGCGGCGTTGTCCTTGTAGGCCGAAAGGATGCCGTCACTATGAACCTGATACGTATTCCGGATCATCTGGAACAGGGACCGGTCGAGCGCCACACCGTCGATCTCCCAGGTGGCGTTGAAGATTTTGTGCCGGCAGTGCTCGGAGTTCGCCTGCGCGAACATCATCAGCTCGATGTCGTTGGGATCGCGTCCGAGTGTCCGGAAGGCCGTGACCAGGTAGTCGATTTCATCCTCGGCCAGGGCGAGCCCGAGCGCGGCATTGGCCTCGACCAGCGCTTCGCGGCCCCGGGAGAGCACGGAAACGCTGGCCAGCGGGCGCGGCGCTTCATGGCGAAACAAGATGTGGCAGGACTCCAGGTCGTCGAACACCGCCTGGGTCATGCGGTCGTGCAGGTGCGCACGGGCGGCGGCCACCTGGGGTTCGGACAGGGGCAGGGCGGAGTCGAGGGTGTAGGCAATCACCCGCTCGATTCGCGCAACCGCCGTCAGGCCGCAGATCCGGGCGATGTCGGTGGCCTTCGACGACCAGGGCGAAAGCGTGCCCGGCCGCGGCGCCACCACCAGGCACCGGCCCGTCAACGGCGCCGGTTCGCGCCGCGGACCGTAGGTGAGCAGTTTGCCCAGGATATCCCGGGCTTCGGCCCGAAGCTCCTCCCGCACCTCGACGAGGTGCACGAATTCGGCTCCCAGGCCACGCACCGGCACCCCGGCCGAGGCCAGATCGTGCAGGAGCTTCTGACAGCGGGAGGGGGAAAGCGCCGGAGAGCCGCGGAGGATGAGCATGGTGAAACCGGCAGCTTCCCGAACATCCGGCGCCCGGTCAAGGGGCGGAAACGGCCGACGAAACTTGCCGCCGCGGACTGTGTCGGCGTGGTGGTGGCATGGGAAATTGCTTGTAAAACGATCCAATCAATCGACTTGTGGAACAGTGTTCCCTCGGCTGGCCGGGACCGGGCCCGTCGGTGGTTCCGTCAAGGAACCTTGACCGCCCGCTTGTCGCCCGTGCGGACGCCGATCGGAGTCAGGGACCCTGATCGGGTTGCCCCCACCGATGAAAATGAAGCGCCTGTCCTCGTGCCTCGTGATTTCCCTGTGGGGCTTGCTTGCGTCGCTTGCCGCGGCGCCGGTGTGGGAGACGGTGACCGTGCATGCCGCGACCGAGCAGAACCGGCCCAACCATCGCATCCCCGCCCTCGTGCTGGCGCCGAATCGGGACGTGCTGCTCTTCACGGAGAAACGTCATGATGGGATTGGTGACATCGGAAATCACGATCTGGTGCTCAAACGGAGCTCCGACCGGGGACGGACCTGGGGCCCGGAGGAGTTGATTTTCGATGATGGCGAGCGCACCTGCACGGACAGCACGGTGTGTGTGGATCGGGAGACCGGGCGGATCTTTCTCTTTTTTCTGCGCAACAAGAAGACCTTTGCCTACTTGGCGAGTGACGACAGCGGGCGGACGTGGTCGCCACCCGTTGATATTCATGCCCAGGTGACGCGGCCCGAGTGGGACCGTCTCGTGCCGGCAGACGGGGAGACGCCCGGAACGGATCCGGAGAGCAAGGGCAAATCCTACGCGGCGCGCTGGGCTCAGGGTTGGGTGCAGCGCTACGGCGTGGGTCCCGGAGCCGGGGGCGTGCAACTGACGCGCGGGCCGCATCGTGGTCGCCTGGTGGTCCCAGCCCGGCACCTGGAGCAGGTCGACGGACGGCGAGTGACGTTTTCACATGTCATCCTCAGCGACGACCATGGCCGCACCTGGCGGCTCGGTCCGAACGTCGCTCGTTTCGGCAACGAGTGCCGGCTGGTTGAGCTGCCGGGGGGCGACCTGATGCTGAACATGCGAAACGCCAATCCCGCGGATGGTCCCGACAACAGCCGTCGCCTCGTGGCACTCAGTCGCGATGGCGGCGAGACCTGGCAGGCACCCTATCGCGACGACGCGCTCGTTTCCACGACGGTGCACGCCGGCCTCAGGGTGCTGCCCGCCCTCCAGTCCGGCGAGGAGCCGCTGGTTCTCTTCTCCAACCCCGCCAGCCCCATCCGTCAGGAAAAGCATCCGTACGGTCGATACAATTTGACGGTGCGCTGGAGTCGCGACGACGGCAGCACCTGGAGTGCGGGCCGCGTGATCTATCCCCATGCCAGCTCCTACAGCGACATGGCCGTGCTCGATGACGGTACGATCGGCTTGGTCTACGAGCGCGGCCCGCGGGGCAGCGTGCACTACTGGGACGAAATCCAGTTTGTGCGATTCAATCGTGAGTGGCTGCTGTCGCCGCCGCACACCCCGGCACCCTGACCCCCTTTCTGTTTTCCATGATGACCCCCTGCCTCCCCCTCCGCCCTGGCCTGACCGCACTCGGCCTTGCCTGTGCTTTGCTTGTTCCCCTCCGGCTCCTCGCCGTGCCTGATCCGTCGGCGCTGTCGGAGCGCGCCCGCTCCACCACGCCCTGGTTGGAGCAGCAGGATTTGTTTGTCGGCGGAGAAGGGGGGTACCCGAGCTACCGGATCCCCGGTCTGGTCGTCACACCCAAAGGCTCGGTGCTGGCGTTTGCCGACGGCCGGAAAAACCCGAAGCTGGGAGACTGGTCGCAGATCGAGACCTGCTACCGCCGCAGCACCGATGGAGGGGTCACGTGGTCACCGCAGAGCCTGGTCATTCACCTCGGTTTGCATGCCGCGCTCGGCATCACCTTCGAGCGCAACGCCGCCGCCCTGGCGCAGGGACTCGGGGCGTCCGACCAGATGCCCATCAACAACCACCTCCCGATCGCCGACCGGAAAACCGGGGCGGTGCATCTGCTGCACTGCGTCAACTATTCCCGGGCGTTTTACCAACGCAGCGAGGATGACGGTGTGACGTTCTCCCCGCCGCGGGAAATCACCGCCGTGTTCGAACAGTTTCGAGGTGACTATGACTGGAAGGTCATCGCCACCGGACCCAACCATGGCATCCAGCTCAAAAGCGGGCGCCTGCTCGTGCCCGTGTGGATGTCGCGTGGAGGCGGCGACCATGGACACCGACCGTCGGTAATTGCGACCATCTACAGCGACGACCACGGCCAGACCTGGAATCGTGGAGCGATTGTCACCGGCGAAGTCGATCCCTTGGTCAATCCCAACGAAACCGTGGCCTTGGAACTCGCCGACGGGGCGGTGATGCTCAACATCCGCCACGAGTCGCTCCAGCACCGTCGCGCAGTCAGCTACAGTCCGGACGGAATCTCGCAGTGGACGCGTCCCGAATTCATCAACGACCTTTACGAACCCGTCTGCATGGCCGGGCTGACGCGACTGACCTTCGCCAAGGAGCACGGTCGCAGCCGAATCCTGTTCTCCAATCCCCACAATGCGACGGAACCGATCCCCAATCATCCCTCCCGATTCTACGTCCGCAAGAACCTCAGTTTGAAGATCAGCTATGACGAGGGACGCACCTGGCCGGTCAACAAGACACTCGAAGCCGGAGTCAGCAGCTACAGCGACCTGGCGGTGCTGCCGGACGGGACCCTGTGCTGTTTTTATGAACGGAGGCGCACCACGCCGGCCGGGGTGGTTCCGGTCGTCACGTTTGCGCGCCTGAATCTGGCTTGGCTGACCGACGGTCAGGACCACCTCTGAGCCGTAACGATTCAATTGAACCACGAATTGACACGAATCGACACGAATGAATCCCATTTCCGCAGTTGAGGCGAATCGATCCGTTCGCAAACCACGGATGGACACAGATAAACGCGGATTCGGAGCGTGGAGAGTGCTTCACTCACCAGGTGAATGCCAGCTTTGGCTTAACTCGGTTGTATCCGTGTCGATCCGTGTCCATCCGTGGTTCAATCGCGGTTTCTAGGATGAAAACAGGGACCGAGGGTCGAGAGGGATGGGTTCACTTTTGGGTGAGGTCAATTCAGGTGCTCGACTCCTCGTAGCTTACTCCGGATTCGTGTCCATTCGTGTCGATTCGTGGTTTCTCGTCTGAAGGGTTGCGGCTGAGCGCGGACCGATTCACACTGGGGTGGGAGGGGAAGGTCAGGCCTTGCCGGACTGGCGCAGCACCAGCGCCACCATGACGGCGGCGATCACATCGCCGCCCGCGACGGCCAGACGCGCCGGAAGCGGGAGGCGGAGCGGAAGCACCAGGACAAGGACGGCGCTCGTGAGGAGCGCGCCGAAGATAATGACCAGGGTGCTTCGTTTGCGCAGCCAGGGCAGCGCCTGAGGTGGGGCGGCGGGTGAGAGAGGCGGAATGGGCTTCACGGAAGATCGAGAATCGGCGGTGGCAGGGAGGGACGGCAAGCGCTTCCGGGGAATGCGGCCGGCGTTCCGGCGGAGCCTCACGATTTTGCCAAGGGCAGGGATATCCGCAGCGTGGTGCCCGAGGGGCTGGACTGGACCAGGGTGATGTCTCCGTGGTGGGAGACGAGGATGCGCTTGGCAATGGCCAGCCCGAGTCCCGTGCCGTCCGGGCGGCCGGAGAGAAAGCTGTCGAAGATCCGCCCCCTGATTTTCTCCGGAATGCCCGTACCGGTGTCGGTGACATCGAGGTGCACGAACAGGGTCCCGGCGCCCCGGTCTTCCGTATGCGCGCGGATGGTGATCAAGCCACCGTCCGGCATGGCCTGGGTGGCGTTGATGAGGAGGTTGAGGAGCACCTGCTGCAACTGACCCTTGTGCACATCGACCACCATGGTCCGCGCCGCCGGCTCGAAACGCAGCTGGATCTTGCTCTGGGCCAGCTTGAGGCGGATGAGCACGATGGTGTCCTCCACGATGTCGTTCACGTTCCACCGCGAGTGCAGGCTTGAAGGCGCCTTGGCAAATTGCAGCACGCGGGTGACGATGGATTCCAGCTGATCGAGCTTCTCGCCGATGACCCGCACGTCGGTGCGGCGGGGATCCTCGGCAGGGAAGTCGAGGTCCATGTATCCAAAGAGCAGTTTGATCACCGTCAGCGGATTGCGGATCTCGTGGGCGATTTCCGCGGCGAGCAGTCCGAGGGTGGTGAGCTGTTCGTTCTTGCGCAGCGACTCCTCGCTCTGGAAGACGCGGGCGTAGAGCCGC
>JAEUGZ010000213.1 GCA_016794725.1 Opitutaceae bacterium
CTTCGCCGTGGACAACGACGCGGACATGAAGGGCGAACGCGAACGATTCGTCGCCATCCCCGAAGGCAGCGATGCCGGCTGGCGCTGCAACTACCAGTACATGAAGGAGGCAAGTCCCTGGATGATCGAAAGCTACTGGAAGCCCGCCTTTCCAGGACAGACGGCGCACCTGCTGCCACCGCTGCTGAACTACTCGGATGGTCCGGCCGGCTTCAAGGTCGACCCGGGAACCGCTCTGGGCGACAAACAGCGGGGCCTCTTCCTGCTCAACGAATTTCCCTCGGGCAAGATGAAGGCCTTCCACGTCGAGCAGGTCGGAGCATCCTACCGCATGGTCGATGCCCGTGTGGTCAATGAAGGGGTCATGGGGATCGGCATGAGCTGGCACCCCGACGGCTCGCTCATCTTTGTGGATTGGATTGGCGGATACCCTTTGGACGGACTGGGAGCGCTCTGGCGCGTCGACACCCAGGACCCGCAGCGTCACCCGGCGCGGTTGGAAACCCGCGCACTCCTCGCCGCGGGCTTTTCCGGTCTCGCCGACCCCCGCCTGGTCGCGCTGCTCGGCCACGCCGACCAACGCGTGCGCCTCGGGGCCCAGTTCGAGCTGGCCCGCCGCAATCGCTTCGAACTCCTGC
Organism: Opitutaceae bacterium; assembly: GCA_016794725.1. GTDB lineage: Bacteria > Verrucomicrobiota > Verrucomicrobiia > Opitutales > Opitutaceae > UBA6669. Next base: position 639 of record JAEUGZ010000213.1, read on the forward strand.
TCGCAACCGCCACTGACCCGACGGCGTCACGCCTGACCCGGGTCCACGCGATCTGGGGTTGCGGCCAGGGGCTGCGTCGCGGGGCGGTCAAGGGGGAGGCGCTCCTTGCATTGCTCAAGGACGGCGATTCCGAGCTCCGTGCCCAGACGGCGAAAGTGCTGGGGGATTCCCCGAAGGTGCGGGCGCCGGCTCCGGCACTGGTCGCGCTGCTCGAGGATCCGGCTCCGCGGGTCCGGTTCCAGGCCACGCTCGCGTTGGGCAAACTCGGAGAACCCACCGCGGTCAAACCCATGCTCGCGCTCGCCGAGCGCGAGGGCACGGATCCCGTGGTCCGGAACTCCCTGGTGGTGGGACTGTCAGGCTGTGCACGTCCCGAACAACTGGAGGCGCTGCGATCCTCGCCTTCTTCCGCAGTTCGTGTGGTGGCAGTCGTCGCCCTGCGCCGGCAGGTCTCGCCATGGGTCCGGACCTTTCTGACCGACACGGATCCACTCGTAGCTGAGGAAGCCGCCCGCGCCATCCATGATGGACCGGGCCTCCCGGATGCCCTGCCGGCTTTGGCGGCGCGATTGGAAGCCGGGAGCACCAGTCTGCCCCTGATGCGCCGCGCGCTCAATGCCAACCTCCGTCTCGGCACCCCCGAAGCGGCCACCCGGCTTCTGACGTTTGCCCTGACGGATACAGCTGCCCGCGATCTCCGCCTCCAAGCCCTGGAGAGTCTGGCCGGCTGGAAACAACCGCCCAGGCTCGATGCGATCGACGGCTTTGCCCGCACCTACAACCCTGCTCCCATCGCCGAAGTTCTGGCGCCCCGGCTTGAGGCCCTGCTCGCCCTCAAGGACACCCTGCTCAAGACGCGGGCCGTCGAGATCATGATTGCCCACGGACTCAAGGCATCGCCCGATCGGCTGGCCGACCTCGTCGCTACGAATGATGCCCCTGGTTCGCTTCGGGCCGAAACACTGCGACTGCTGGCGGCGGACGGTCAGAACCAACCCGCCTTCACCCGCGCCATGACGGCGGCCCTCGCGCCAAAGTCGCCGGCTCCTCTGCCGGTCACCGCTCTAGGACTTCTGCTTCAGGGTCAGCCGGACCGTTTCCTGACTTCGGCGCTTGAAGTGCTCGCGCAACGTTCCGTCTCAGAACAGCAGCAAACCCTCGCCCTGCTCGGCCGTGCGCAACGCGAAGACTGTGATCGAGTCCTAGAACAGTGGGCTGACCGGTTGCTGGCCGGAACCGTGCCACCCGAGCTTCGACTCGATGTCATCGAAGCCGCGTCCGCCCGCGCGGACGCACGTCCCGGTCTGGCAGAAAGGGTGGCCCGCTACCAGGCGTCCACGCTTGGACAGTCGCACGCGGAACTGCTCGCCGGGGGAAATCAGGACGTTGGTCGCGATGTCGTGGCCAACCACCTCAATGCAAACTGCCTCGCCTGCCACGCGGTCACCGCCACCGGCAGCGAAGTGGGTCCCAACCTCCGCAACGTCGGCTCGCAACGCGCAGCACCGCAACTGCTCGAGTCACTGCTGGCCCCATCCGCCGTCATCGCACCGGGATTTGGCATTGTCAGTGTCACCTTGAAGGACGGCTCCAGCCTGGGAGGCACCTTGGCCAGCGAAGACGCCAAGGTGGTTCGCTTGCGACAGTTCGACGGTACCTTCCAAGCCGTGCCGCGCGAGCGCATTGCCTCGGTTACCCCGCCGGTTTCCATCATGCCGCCGATGCTGGGCATCCTGCAACCACGCGAGTTGCGTGATGTCGTCGCCTACCTCGGCAGTCTCAAAGTTAAACCCGAGGCGCCCAAACCTGGGGTGAAAGAGTCGGAGTGATTTCGCTTTTCCGGCCGGCCTGCGCAAAAGACCCTGAATTTTCATCAGCCGGCGGCACCTGATCCCACGAAACGATTAGTCCATCTCCCCTTTTGACACGGGGCACCGGCGTCGCTCGGATGACGTCCGCGTGCTTCCCCTTCGCTGCTTCCCCCTCTCGCTGACCGCCACCTGGTCGGTGCTGTTGAATTGCGCCTGGCTCGGCGTGGTGTGCGCCACGGGCGCCTCCACCGGCCTTGGCGCGACGCCGGCGTCACCCGCCCGGCTCAACTATGGCACGGACATCCGCCCCATCCTGTCGGAGAATTGCTTCTACTGCCACGGCCAGGACGAAAGCCGGCGCAAGGCCAAGCTCCGGCTGGATACACGCGATGGACAGCTCAGTCACGACGCCGTGGTCCCAGGCAAGCCGGCCGAAAGCGAGTTGATTTTCCGGATCCTTTCGGAAGACCCCGAGGAGCGTATGCCGCCCCTCGATTCCCACCGCTCGCTTACCTCCGCGCAGAAGGAGTTATTGCGCCGCTGGGTCGCTGAAGGGGCGTCGTTCGAGTCGCACTGGGCCTTTTCCGCCCCCACCCGCCCGGCCTTGCCCGAGGTGAAGGCGACGAAGTGGGTGCGGAATCCCATCGACCGATTCGTCCTCGCCAAGCTGGAGGCGGAGTCACTGCCGCCCTCGCCGGAGGCGGACAAGGTCACGCTGATCCGTCGGGTTAGCCTCGACCTCACCGGTATCCCTCCCACCCCCGCCGAGGTCGATGCCTTCGTGGCCGATCGCAAGCCCGACGCCTACGAGCGCCTCGTCGACCGCATGCTCGCCTCTCCGCGCTATGGCGAGCGCATGGCCTTGCCCTGGCTCGACGCCGCGCGTTATGCCGACTCCAACGGCTTTCAGCAGGATGGTGACACCTTTCAGTGGATCTGGCGGGACTGGGTGGTGAAGGCACTCAACGCCAACATGCCGTTCGACCAGTTCACGGTGGAGCAACTCGCCGGTGATCTGCTGCCCCAGCCCACCGTGGATCAGCGCCTCGCCACGGCCTTCAATCGCAATCACCTGCTCAACGGCGAAGGCGGTGTCATTCCGGAGGAACAGCGCTGGGTGACACTGTTTGACCGGGTCGACACGACCGCAACGAACTGGCTCGGCCTGACCGTGGCCTGCGCGCAGTGTCACGACCACAAGTACGACCCCATCACCCAGAAGGACTACTATTCGCTGCTCGCCGCCTTCAACCAGTTGCCCGAGACCGGTCACGTCAAGGGCACACCGTCGAAGACACGCGTGGCCGAGCCCCTGCTTAGTCTGGCCACGACCGAACAAACCGCCGAACTCGCCGCGCTCGAAGCCAAACTCGCCACGGTGAATGTGAATGAAAAGATCGCCGCCCTCCAGGCTCCCTGGCAGGCCGAGGCGGAGGCCCATCCGGAGAAGCTCCCGGCGCCGGTGCGAGAAGTCTTCGCCATTCCGGCCGCATCCCGCGAAAAGCGTCACACCGAGGTGGTGCGCCGTCATTTCATTGCGGTCGAACTGCCCCGGATCGATCCGGAGTTCAACCAGCTCTTCACCCGCCGCGACTTTCTCAAGTACGACGGCAACCCCCGCGTCATGGT
>JAEUGZ010000216.1 GCA_016794725.1 Opitutaceae bacterium
CATGTTGACGTACTTCTCGGCCAGCTCGGTGGCGCTGGTCTTCAACGCTTCCTTCGAGCCCGATTTCCGCTCCGAGAGTTTCTTCTCCACCTTTTCGCTCGCGGCGAAACTCATCTCCTCGGCGGCGTCGGCGGCGGAGGAAGCGACATCCGCGACCTCCACGCGCTGGCCGTCGAACACGCCTTCCTGGCGTTTGGCATCCACCAATGAAGCCTCCACGCCCTGTTTGGTGGAAAAGGCCTGGACCTCGGCGCGGATGGTGGCGTCAAAGGACATGTGAGCGAGTGGTGTGGTGGGGGTGCCGCGGCCCGACAACGGCTTTCACCGTGACGTCACCTGTTCGGGGGAGAACGGCGTGCACGCGGTGACACGCGAGGTATCGTTGGTGGGCCTACGTGAGCGCGACAGGACGGCGCGATGCGACCGCACCCGCGCCGGCGCGCGGCCGGGCCCGCAGGCCGGAAACAACCCCGTCGCAACCGCTGACCTGCCCGCTGCGTTTCTCAGACAGCGACCGACAGCAGCTTGGGCGGACCACCGACTTCGCCGAGGCTTCGCATCCAGATCATGGCCGCCTCGGTTTTGGAACTGACCCCCAGTTTGCGGTAGACGTTCTTGGCGTGGGTGTGGACCGTGTCGGGACTGAGCCGCATGGAGTTCGCAATCTGCCGGTACCGCAGACCGCGGCTGAGCAGGTCCAGCACTTCGCTTTCGCGGTCCGTGAGGTCGCCGAGGAGTCCGGTCTCGCTCCGCGGGGCGGAAAAGGAAGAAACCAGCGCGCGGGCCACGCTCGGTGTCAGGGGCGCGCCGCCGGTGATGACATCATGCAGAGCCTGCTGAAATTGGGCAAGGGAGGCGCTGCGCAGCAGGTAGCCCAGGGCGCCGGCCCGGAACGCGGTCTGGACGTCAGCTACGGCCTCGCTGTCCGAAATTGCGATCACCTGGGTGGTGGACTTCCTTCCCCGCAGGGATTCGACAAACTGCCAGTCCGGAAGGTCAGGCAGGTTGTTGCCGGCGAGGAGCACCCGCGGGGGACGCTGGCTCAGGGCCTCGGCGGCCGAGCGGGCATCGGCACACTTGTCGAACACCACCACCCCGGGGAAGCGGGCCAGGCCCTGGCCCAGATTTGCTCGAAAGGTGGGATTGCTGTCGACTACGCTGACGGTGATGAGGGGGAGGCGATTGGAGGTCGTCACGGCGGGCGCGGGTTGAATCAGAAGGGTTCAGGGTCGCGGGAACGGGCTCAGTCTGCCCGAAATGGGTGAAGCTGGGTATGCTGCAACTGCGGTAGATCGAGCGGTGCGGGATTGATGCAGGGGGACGACGCCCCTAGGAATTACCCCATGTCCCCCCACTGCCGCACCCGGTTGTCCCGACTCTTCGGGTGGCTGCTGGCATTGGGAGTCCTGACGGGCCTCCGGGCCCAGGTGTCGGTGCGCGATCCAGAGCAGGGACGTTCACCGGTGCGGATCTGGACCATGCGGGACTATGCCGCCTTTCCACAAAACTGGTCGGTGCGTCGGGACGCGGAGGGTCGCCTCTACTTTGGCAACCGCGACGGTGTGCTCATGTATGACGGCACCACCTGGAAGCTTCTGCCGATGCCGGGGGTCTTTGTCCGTGGTATCGCCTTCGACCGCGCTGGACGGCTCTACGCCGGGGCAGTCGACGAACTGGGCTATTTCGAACGCAACGCCCTGGGCGAATGGGGTCCTTACGTCTCGCTCCTGCCGCAGGTGCCGCCGGAGTTTCGCCGCATGGCGGACATTCGAAACGTTTACGCGCTCGCCGATGGCGTTTACTTCGTGGCCGAACGCAGCGTCCTCCGGTTCAAGCATGGGGAATTCAAGGCCTGGTCGCTGACCGGCACCTGGAATTCATATTCCTTCCAGGTCGACGGACGAGTCTACCTGCACCGCCGCGATGACGCACTGCGGGTGATCGAAGGAGACGAGATCAAGGTGGCCTACGATTTCCCTGAAGTGCGTGCCAGCCGTCTGATCGGGTTCGCGCGTTTGAGTGACAACCAACTGCTGCTTGCCTGGGTGCGCGAGGGTTTGGCCGTGTTGCAGGACGGTAAGCTCACTCCTTGGGCCCCGACCTGGAGTGCGTGGTTTCGTTCTCAGTTGATTTCGAGGCTCAGGGTCTTTCCCAACGGGACCGTAGGGATCGCGACCGAATTGGGGGGAATCGCGCTCTTCGACCGGTCCGGTCAGTTGCTGCAGGTCATTGACCGCAAATCCGGTCTCTACAGCGCTCTGGCTCGCGATATGGAAGTCGACGCCGAGGGCGGGCTATGGATGGCCCTGAACCACGGCGTTGCCCACGTGGATGTCCAGGCCAGCTACAGCCTGTTCGACGAGCTGAACGGCCTTTCCGCCGCAACCGTCCGCGGTGTCACGCGTCACGAAAACTCCCTCTATGCCGCCACGGTGCAGGGATTGTACCGCCTGGTTCCGGCCCAAGGTACAACCATGGCGCACTTCGAGGAGGTTCCCGGACAAAAGGATGACTACAACGCCGTGCTCTCCCATGACTCGGGCCTGCTGACGGGCGGTCGCACCCGGGTCCAGCTCCTCCCGAGTGGTGGAGGCGCGCCGCAGACGCTCCTCGAGGAAGGCAGTTATCTGCTGGTTCCAAGCACCACACGTCCGGACGTGGTCTGGTCCGCGGGACAGAAGGGAGTGGTCCCGCTTCGGTACCAGGCCGGACAATGGCGGGCGGGCCGCCCCCTGCCCGGACCTCCGGTGGAAGTGCGATCCATCGCGGAACAACCGGACGGTTCGCTCTGGATTGGCTCCAGCACCCGCGGCGCCTACCGCTGGGCCAACGCCGCCTCGGACACCGTCGGCGAGCCCGAAATCTTCCTCGAGTCCGGCGGCCTGCCGCCCGGGCACGGCTGGCTGCGGGTCTTGCGCTGGAAAGACGCGCTCCTCGTCTCCGGGCAGCACGGACTCGCGCGGTGGGATGAGGCTGCACACCGCTTTGTCCCCTCTCCTTTCCTGCCCGACGTGCCGGGCGCCAGACCCACCAATGTCTATGGCGAAGATCCTTCGCACCTTTGGACGAGCTTTGGCGTCGACCGCCAGTCCGTCCGCATCTTCAGAATCGATGCGAGCCGGCGGGCAGAGGCCTTGCCGCAGGCCGTGGTCCAGGCCCTCGGCGACATCGAGGTGTTTTACCACGAGAATCGCGACTCCCGCGAGGTGCTCTGGGTGGGAGGGTCGTTTGGATTGGCTCGCGTCGACCTGCAACGCGAACTTTTGCCGCCCAGCAATTTCGCCGCGTTGGTGTCCCAGATCCACCGGCCCGCCGAACCCAGCCTAAGCAAGGGCGTTTTTGCCTGGCCGCACGGGAAATCCGATTTGGATATCCATTTCTCCGCGACGACCTACCGCTCGGGTCCGTTCCTGCACTACCAAAACAAGCTGGAAGGCTACGACGACGACTGGCTGGCCTGGTCCGGCAGCACTTCGCGCAGCTTCACCAACCTCTCGGCCGGGGCCTACACCCTGCGGATCCGCGCCCGCGACGCCGATGGCAGGCTCGGGCGGGAGGCCACGCTGGCCTTCCTGGTCACTCCACCGTGGTGGGACACGGGCTGGGCCTACCTTGCGTACACCGCGGCCGGACTCCTCGCTCTTTATGGACTGCTGCGCTGGCGGGTGCACGCGAGCGAACGCGAACGTCAGCGGCTGCAGTTGTTGGTGGCGGAACGCACCTGCCAGCTGGCCGAGAGCGAAAAGACGCTGCTGAAGGCAAAGGAGGCGGCGGAGGCGGCCAATCGGGCGAAGAGCGCGTTCCTTGCCAGCATGAGCCATGAGCTGCGCACGCCGCTGAACAGCGTGCTCGGCTATGCCCAGATCCTCAGCCGTTCGAGTGAACTCGGGGTCACCGCCCGGCGGGGACTGGACGCGATCCGGCGGAGCGGCGACCATCTCCTCAACCTCATCAACGAGGTGCTCGACCTGGCCAAGGTCGAGTCGGGACGCATCGAGTTGGTGCCGGCGCCGTTCGAGCTGGCGCGGTTCGCACAGACCATCTCCGAGTCGTTCGCCCAGAGGGCCGCGGACAAGCGCCTTGATTTCATTACGCCTGAACTGACGTCGCTCGTCGAAACCGTGATGGGCGATGAGCCGCGGCTTCGCCAGATCTTGATCAACCTCCTGGGTAACGCCTTCAAGTTCACCTCCAAGGGCTCCGTGACCTGGAGCATGCGCCGGATCCCGGGCGACCGCATCCGGATCGAGGTGGCCGACACCGGCGTCGGCATCGCCCCGGAAGAGCAGGCGCAGATCTTTCAACCCTTTTACCAGGCCTCCGGCGCACCCGACCTCTCGCGTCAGGGCACCGGTCTGGGACTCTCCATCAGCACGCACCTGGTCCAGTTGATGGGCGGGCAGCTCGAGGTGGAGAGCCAGCCGGGACGGGGCAGTCGCTTCTGGTTCGAGATCCCCCTGCCCGTGGTCGCGCTCGCCGAAGGCCACGCCCCGGCGGCATCCGAAACCGGGTCCTACATTGTCGGATACCGGGGACGCCCACGCCGGATCCTGGTGGTCGACGACGAGCGGACCAACCGCGAGATCCTGATCGAAATGCTGGAGCCGCTCGGGTTCATGATCGAGGAGGCGGAAGACGCCGCGACGGCCCGCGCGGCGGTGGCGCGGCAGGCCCCGGATCTCGTGCTGCTCGACCTGCGCATGCCGGGCGACGATGGTTTCACGCTCGCCCGGGAGTGGTGCGCCCGGCGCAGCCTGCTCGGCGGCAAGGTCCTTGCTTTGTCTGCCAGCGTGCTGCCTGAGCAGCAGGCGGACGCCCTCGCGGCGGGCTGCGACGCCTTCATGGCCAAGCCATTCCGGGTCGAACAGCTCCTGCGCGTGATGGGTTCCCTGATTCAGATGGAGTGGATCGAGGCGGAATCGCCACGCTCAGCCACTGATCCTGTCCCGACCACGCTGCCCACCGCCGAAATCCCCTGGGAGGCGGGTCTGCTGCGCCGCCTGCTCAGCCTCGCGGAACACGGGGATGCCATTCGCCTGGGTGAAGAACTCGGCCTTCTGGCCAGGCGGGGCGCCCAGTGGGCGGCGGCGGTCGCGCCCTGGCAGAAGCTGGCGGTGAGTTACCAGATGGAGGCCCTGAGCCGGGCCCTCGAGCAGACGTTGCGGCGCATCGCCCCGACCTGAAATCCTCCTCCATGTCACGACGTGACCCCTTTGCTGCGCCCGGCGAGCACTCAATCCTCCACCGGAGCTCCCTTCCAATCCCTCCGCCATGAGTACGCTCCCCAGCCGACCCGCCACCGTCCTGCTGGTCGATGACGTCCCCGAGAACCTCAGCCTGCTCATCGACACCCTGCGCGACGCCGGCTACGAAATCCGGGTGGCCGAAAGCGGCGAACGCGCGCTCAAGCAACTGCCGAACATCGCGCCTGATCTGGTGTTGCTGGACGTGATGCTGCCCGGAATCAATGGGTTTGAGACCTGCCGGCAGATGAAGGCCGACAGCCGGTGGCGTGAGGTGCCCGTGCTGTTCGTCACGGCCCTGAATGACGTCACGGAAAAAGTGCGGGGCTTTGAGGCCGGGGGAGTCGACTATCTGACCAAGCCCTTTCACCCGCAGGAGGTGCTGGCCCGGGTCACCGCCCACCTCCAACTCGCGGCGTTGCGTCGAGAGCTGGAACGAAAGAACGCCGAGCTATCCGAGGAAGTCGCTCTGCGCCTGGAAGCGGAGCGTCAGCTTCACCAGTCCCTCGACCGCGCCTTGGTGGTGGCGACCGGGGAGGGACTCGTGGTCTTTTCCACGCACCAGGCCACCCAGCTTTTGACCCGGTTGTTTCCCGAATCCCCGCCCGCCCGCCTGCCCCCGGCGCTGCTCGCCTGGGTGCGCACCCCGGAGCCGCGTCCTGAGGAAATCAAGCCGCAGGTGCGCATCCGGTTCTTTTCCGAACCGGGCATCAACCGGAGCTTCGTCCTGCTGCTGGAAGATTTGGCGTGGCAACCGAAGGTCGACCGATTGATTGCCCTCGGCCTGACCCCGCGAGAGGCCGAGGTGCTGTTCTGGTTCGCCGAGGGCAAAGGAGCGCCCGAGATTGCGCTGATCATTGGCGTATCCCACAATACCGCACGCAAACACGCCCAGCGCGTCCTGGAAAAACTCGGGGTCGAAAATCGCCTCGCTGCGGTGCGACTGGCGCGGGAACAACTCGACCGGCCGGGCTGAAGGCGCCGGTCAGGGCAGGCGTCACTGGGCAAGCGCGGTCTTCAGGTGCGGGATCAGGCGGCGGGTGAACTCAACCGAATCCGGACCGGAGAGGTGCGACCATTCCGGGCAGGTGAAGGCGTTCAGCTCCGGGTAGTCCTCAAAGTAGATGCCGGGCGCACGGGTCTCTTGCAGCAATCGGGTCCAGGGGCCGGCCCGCGGAGTGGCCTTGTCCTCGAGCTCCTTGAGCGGTCCGGTGACCGGCAGGCGCACAAACACGACTTTTCCGCCTCGACTGCGGATCTTCTCCACCGCGATCACCGCATCCTTGAACCGCTTTTCAATCGCCGTGTGGATGAAGTTGAGAAACGCCTCCTGCGGAACGTACGGGGGCGGGGGGGGTGGAGTGAAGAGGGGAATCCAGCCGAACTTGACTCGATCCTGCAGCGGCCCGGGCGCAGCCGCAACGTCCCACATCAGCGTCCGGCGCTCCCGGTCGAGCGTTGAAAAATAGGGCGGCAGGCGCGGACCCACCCGGGCGCCCGGTCGATTGGCAATGGGCAGGCGCTTGAGCAAGGCGGCCAGGGTCAGGTCGTCCTGTTTCATGAAGGCCACGCGCTCCTCGAGGAACATGCCGAGGTGGTGACCCGAACGCTGGGCCCAGGTCCAATTCTCATAACGCCGGATCGCCCGGTAGGAGTTCTCCAGCGGAGGACCGGCCGGCACCAGGAACATGGCGGGGACGAGGCTGCACACCACCGTGCCGCGGAAGGCAGGGTCGGACGCCAGGTGGTCGAGTACGGGATACGCACAGCTGCCTACCAGACCCAGTTGCACGGGGCGGGCGCCCAGGCCCTTTTCCATTTCGTCGAGGTCGAGATCGAACAGCGCGCGGGAATCGCCGATGATCACGGTCGAATCCGGCCGCACCGCCGACCGCCGCTGCGCCCACAGATCCGACGTGTCGTTGAGCGTGGGTTCGTAGCCGGCCCGGCGGCACGCCACTTCCCAGGCCACCGTGGCCACCAGGGTCAGCAGCGTCGCGGCCAGCGCCATGCCCCGCCAGGGCAACGCGGGAATCGGACGCTCAAAACTGGAAGTAGATGAAGGCATTTCCGTCTCCTTGGTTCAGAATGAGCGCGCACGCCATGAGGGTCCAGACCGTCGTCAGGAGCCAGACCGGCCACCGCTTCAGGGCCACCTCCAGGCTCGTATCCCGCAACATCCAGTGGCTGATCAGCAGGCCGACCGTCACCACCACCACCTGCAGCAATTCACGGGTGGTCAGCACCGCATCACCCACGGGAATCTGCCCGGCCATGCCCGCAAGCAGCCGCGCCGCGGTCGGAAAGTCAGCAGCCCGGAAGAACACCCAGGTGATGCACACGGCGAGGTAGGTCAAAAGCACGAGCACGAGTTTGCTCAGGAAGGAATGCGACCACCGTTGCGCGTTGAAGACGCCGCCGAGCAGACGTTCGATCACCAGATAGACGCCGTGCAGCACGCCCCAGGCGACAAAGGTCCAGGCCGCCCCGTGCCAGAGTCCGCCGACAAACATGACAATCAGGACATGGATCGAGGCGCGGGCGACGCCCTTGCGGTTTCCGCCCAGCGGAATGTAAACGTAGTCGCGCAGGAGCGACGACAGCGAGATGTGCCAGCGGCGCCAGAAGTCCGAGAACCCGATCGCGGCATAGGGAAACCGGAAGTTGTCCACGAGCGAAAACCCCAGGCAGAGCGCCGCGCCGATCGCACAGGTGGAATAACCTGAAAAGTCGAAGAAGATCTGTCCCGAGAACGCGATCACCCCCGCCCAGGCATCAAGGGGCACGAGCGGCCCCGGGTGACCGAACACGGTCTCGGCCGAACTGGACAGCAGGGTGTCGGCCAGCACGACCTTCTGGAACAACCCGAGCGTCATGAGAAACAGCCCCCACGCGATCCGGCCCGGCCGCGCCGGCGCCGGCGCGTCGCACTGCGGCAGGAAGTCGGCGGCCCGCACGATCGGTCCCGCCACCAGTTGCGGAAAAAAGGCGACGAAAAAGGCAAAGTCGCGCAGCGACCGGGTCGGCTTCAGGTCGCCGCGGTACACATCCAGGGTGTAGGTGAGGGACTGGAACGTGTAGAACGAGATGCCCACCGGCAGGACAATGTTCATCTCCGGCGGCTGATAGACCACCCCGACCTGGGCCAGCAGCCACTGCAGGTTCTGCAGGAGAAATGTCCCGTATTTAAAAAACCCCAACAGACCGAGATTGACAGCCAGGCTGATCAGCAGCCAACCGCGCCTGCCCTGGGCGCCCACGGGCGATTTCGCCATCTGCAGGCCGAGAAGGAAGTCGACGTAGGACGACAGGAACAGCAGCAGCGCAAACGGCGGGTTCCAGGCGCCGTAAAAGACGTAGCTGGCGACCAGGAGCAGGTTCTTGCGCGCGCTCCAGGACTTCAGGGTCCAGAACCCGCCCATCACCAGCACGAAGAAAACGATGAAGGTAAGTGAGTTAAAGAGCACGGTGTGGGGCCGGCGTTGCGGCGAGAAAAGGAAACACCCCCCACCACGGCAAGAACCGAATCGCCTGAGGCACCACTTTTCATTGGAGTACCAGGAACCCCCGACCGCGGGAGCCGCACTCATCGCAAATCCCTGACGACCGTATCCGTATCGTCCCTCTTCGAATCGACTCCCGCCCCTGCTCCCGCACGCTCGCCCACCTCATTTCGCCCTCTTTCATGCACCGCGCCTGTTCTCTCCTGCTGCTGCTCACGGTTCTACCCTTCGCCGGCCTGGCCCAGCCCGCCGCCACTCCCCCTGGACCCATTCCACCGCCGGGACGGGTCTTGACCGATCACGAGCGCGACGCCCTCAGGGCTGAGATCGCGACCGGAGCGACGGAGCTTGCCGCCCTGCGTCGCGACCTACTCCCCCACCCGGAGTGGCTGCGCTGGCTGCCGGACGTGGAGGTCCTGCACCAGGCCGCCGCCTGGGCTTTCGACGACGACACCCTCTACACCGACAAGGAACGGCTCTTCGCCCATCACCTGCTTCAGCTGGCCCGGGAGCGCGCCACCGAACTCCGCGCCCACCGCGCCCCCTGGCTGACCGAAACCGGTCGCGTCCTGCGCGGCCACCGTTCCCACCTCGACGGCTCCGTACAGCCCTTCGCCCTCGTGGTCCCCGAGGGATCCCAAGCGGGTCCAAGGCCGGCGCTCGTCTGGCTGCTCGGTCGCAATGAGCGCCGCACGGAGCTGGCTTTCTTTGCCGAACGCGAGGCCAGCGCGCCGCCCCTGCTGCCTCGGGACACCGTGGTCATCATTCCCTACGGTCGATTCTGCAACGCCACCAAGTTCGCCGGCGAGGTCGACGTCATGGAGGCGCTCGCCTCGGTCCGCAGCCAGATGTCGATCGATCCGCTGCGCATCGCCGTCGGTGGATTCTCGATGGGAGGAGGCTCCACCTGGCATCTGGCTGTCCATTACCCGGGACTGTGGTGCGCGGCGACACCGGGTGCCGGGTTCGCGGAGACGCCTGCCTACACCCATGCGCTCGCGCCCGGCAAGGAACCCCGACCGGAGTGGGAACAAACGCTGTGGCGTTGGTATGACGCCACTGGTTACGCGGGCAACCTGTTCCAGGTGCCAACCTTTGCCTATGCCGGGGAACTCGACCCCCAGCGTCAGGCGGGCGAAGTCATGGCGGTAGCGATGGTGGCCGAGGGACTCTCCCTGGAGCGCCACGTCGGACCTCAGACGGCGCATGCCTATCACCCCGATTCCAAAGCGTTCCTCACGACACGGCTCGAAAGCGCCCTCGCCAAGGGACGAAATCCGTTTCCATCGGAGATTCGATTCACCACCTACACCCTGCGCTACCCGTCCTGCGCCTGGCTGCGCGTGGAGGGACTGGCCCGTCACTGGCAACGCAGCGACGTCCGCGGCACGCTCGCTC
>JAEUGZ010000288.1 GCA_016794725.1 Opitutaceae bacterium
GGGTCGCCGCCGGTCCCGATTCCCTGTCGATAAAGCAGAGACCCGGCCTGGGTGGACCGGGTCTCGGACGCCGGAAGCAACACCTTCGGGATACAGCACTGACTCCAAGAACGGAATCAGCGCCTTTGACCGCGCCTACCGGTACTCTTCGCCGGTGGTGGCGTTGACGATCTTGAAGTTCTCGACGTGGTAGTTCGGGTCGGCTCGGAAGGCCAGTTTGACGCCGTAGAGCTTTTCCACGCGCACGAGGAGGTCGGCGTCCTCGCTGCGGAGGCGCTCAAGGATGCTGGGGTGCACGAGCACGCGGAGGCTGTAGTCCTTGCCGTCGTTGCGGAGCTGGATCCGGCGGGCGACGGAGCCGAGGCGGCGCTGAAGCTCGACGGACATGGTGGTGGCGCTCTTGACGATGCCGCGTCCCCGGCAATACGGGCAATCCGTATAAAGGTTGCTCGAAAGCGATTCCTGCTGGCGCTGGCGGGTCATCTGGAGGATGCCGAGCTGCGAGATGGGCAGGATGTGGTTCTTGGCTTTGTCCTCCGACATGCACTCGACCATCTTTTCGTAGACGCCATTGCGGTGGCGCCGCTCCTTCATGTCGATGAAGTCGCAAATGATCAGGCCGCCGAGGTTGCGCAGCCGGATCTGGCGGGCGATTTCGACCGCCGCCTCGAGGTTCACGGCATAGATCGTGTTCTTTTCGTCACCGGACCGGTTCTTGTGCGATCCGGTGTTCACATCGATGGCGATGAGGGCCTCGGTTTCATCGATGATGATTTCGCCGCCGCTCGGCAGGGTGACCTTGCGGTGGAAGGTCTGTTCGATCTGCCGCTCGATGTTGAAACGCTCGAAGATCGGGATGCTGTCCTTGTAAAACGCGATCTTGGACCGGGAGCGTTTGGAAATCAGGCCGACGAGGTCGGCAGTGCGTTCGTAGTCGTCGCGGTTGTCGATCAGCACGCGGTCGACCTCCTCGGTCAGGAAGTCACGCACCGTGCGTTCCACCAAGTCTGGCTCCTGGTAGAGTCCGGCCGGCGCCCGGTCGGACTGCATCTTTCCGGTGATTTCCTCCCACTTCTTGAGCAAAAGGTGCAAATCCCGCACGAAATAGCGGGCTTTTTTGCCTTCGCCGGCTGTGCGCACGATCACGCCCATGCCTTCGGGAATGGTCAGTTCGTTGATCAGCTGCTTGAGCCGCTTGCGCTCGTGGATGTCCTCAATCTTGCGGGAAATGCCGCAACCATCGGAGTAGGGTGTGAGGATCAGGTAGCGTCCGGGGATGGACAGATTGGTGGTCGTGCGCGGTCCCTTGGTGCCGATCGGGCCCTTGGTGACCTGGATGACGATTTCGCTGCCCGGGGGGTAGAGACTGGGGATGTCCTTGACGGTGGGTTCGGCGGGGCGCGGGGCGGAGTCCTTCTTCTTGTTGACCCGGACCACCTCGACCGAGGAGTCGGCGGCGGCGGGCAGCATGTCCCAGTAGTGCAGGAACGCGTTCTTGGAGTAACCGATGTCGACGAAGGCGGCCTTCAGGCCCGGATCGAGGTTCTTGATCTTGCCCTTGAAAATGCCGCCGACCATGCGGTCGTCGGAGTGACGCTCGATTTCAAACTTCTCCAACCGGCCATCGACGAGGAGCGCCACGCGCTTCTCAAGCGGTTCCGAATTGATGATGAGCTCGCGGTACGAGGTCTTCTGCTTCTGAAAGACACTCAGGATCTTCTGCAGCAGCGGGCGCTGCTTGGAACGTTCCTGGGCTCCGTTCTTGAGCTGGGAGGAGTCTACCTCCGGGGCATCGGTGATCGGCGGTGGATTGGTCAATTCCGCATCATAGTGTGCGGGATCGGCTGGCTCGCCGTTGTCGGCGGAGGAGGATGACGACTGCGATTGATCGCTCATGGTGGTAGTTGTCCTGGTTTCGGACGGGGCACCCGTGGGCGACAGTTGCGGCGCAGGAAATTCTGGCAGGGCGGTCGTTATCGCGGAAATGGCTCACATTCAAGTTCATGTGAAATCCTTTCGGAAGCGATAGACGCTCTGGACCAGTCCTTGCAGCAAGCAGCAACTGAGCATAAAGGTGCCACCGTAGCTGATAAAGGGAAGCGGTATGCCCGTGATGGGCACCAGCCCGATGGTCATGGCGATGTTCACAAACACATGCACGCCGAACAGCACTGTCACGCCGAGGGCGAGAAGTGTGCCGAAGCGGTCTCGAGCGAGACCAGCGATGCGTATGCCATTGAACATCATAACGCCAAACAGACTGAGAACCGTGAGGCTTCCCAAAAATCCCATCTCCTCGGCGATGACCGAGAAGATAAAGTCGTTGTGCGCGACCGCCGACGGCAGGTAGCCCAGCTGGGCCTGTGTACCCTGGGTCCATCCCTTGCCGGCCAACCCTCCGCTGCCCACCGAAATGAGCGACTGCTTGAGGTTCCAGGCGTCCTTCGTCCCCGACGGATCGATCACATCGGGCGCGGCAAAGGTCAGGATGCGGTTGCGCTGATAGTCCTTGAGCGGAAACCACGTGTGAGACTCGTAGCTCCCTTTCTGCTGATGGAAGTCCAGTTTATTGGCTTCCATATACTTAACATAGCTAAAGCTGTCCCAGGTGACCAGCCCGACGACCACCAGGAACGCTCCCAGCACGCCCGCGAAAAAGCGGGTCGAGAGCTTGGAAACGTAGAGCATGGAGAACACCATCGGGGGCAGCACGATCACCGACTTCAAATCGGGCTGGCGCAAGATAAGGAACATGGGCAACCCCACCGCAAGGGCCAATTTACCCAACACGCCCAGGGATTGACGCAGGGTGCCGACGGGCGAACGGATCAAGACACTGGCGGTGAAAACCAGGACGGCCGCTTTGGCGGGTTCGGAGGGCTGAAACGTGAAAAATCCAAAATCCATCCAGCGTTGGGCACCATAACGCGCATCGACGAACCCAGGAATGGGAATGAGCACGAGCACCAGCGGAATGAGGCACGCAATGTAGTAATAGTGACCGATGCTCAGCCAAAGCCGGTAGTCGACCAGCGATACGGCCAGGTAGACGCCGGCCCCGGCGGTCAGCCACACCAACTGTGTGATCCAGTTGTTGAGTGAGGTCGAAAACTGGGCGCTATAAATGAAGGCCACGCCGATGGTGCTCAGCGCGGCGATGGCGAGGGGTG
>JAEUGZ010000314.1 GCA_016794725.1 Opitutaceae bacterium
TGCCGAAATCCAGTTCGGCCTTCTTGCGACCCGGATTCTTTTCGTCGTCGACGATCTTGATCTTGGAAGGAAAGCGATTGCCGGTCTTCGCGGAGACGAACCCGTCGATCGGACCGATCTCGCCCGCCGCAATCAGCTGGCGGACCTCCGATTCCTCCAGCTTTCTTCCGCTCATGACCTTGTAGATCATGAGGGTGCCATCCTGCGATTTGTATCCACGCAGGGTCTCGTACATCGGTTTGCCGTCTGTCGGCGAAATCAGATCGGTCGTGCGCGAATTCGAGTCGTCCTCCTCGAACGTTTTGGTCCGGTCGACGATGCCTTTCGTCACTTCGACGATTTCGGCCATGAACTTGTCCCGGGGAAACTGATTGTGCTCCATCTGGCGGAGCTTGTACTCCCATTGACCCGTCATGTCGGGTTTGGTCAGCGCATCCGCCTTGACCGCGGCGAGAAACTCAATGAGCGACTCGGCCTTGGTGGTCGGCACGAGCTCGCGCTGGTTGCGCTCCATGTACTTCTGGTTGATCAGTCCGTCGATGGTGTCCGCCCGGGTGGCCGGAGTGCCGAGTCCACGCTCCTTCATCGCCTCGGCGAATTCCTCGTCGTCGATCAGCTTGCCGGCTCCCTCCATCGCGGACAGCAGCGTGGCTTCCGTGTAGCGGGGAGGCGGTTTGGTGGATTCAGCATGAAGTTTTGCCTCCACCGTGGCCGCCTGGCCGGCGTCGGCCGGACTCAGTGCGGGCAGCGCCTTGGAGTCGGGCGAGTCGTCATCCACGGTCGTCTTGCCGTAGACGGCCAGCCAGCCCGGGGAGGTAAGCACCTTGCCCTCGGTCTTGAAGTCGTGGCCGGGCGCGACTGTGCTGATGCGCGTGGTCACATCGAATTCCGCAGCCGGGAAAAAGGCCGCGACGAAACGACGGGCGATCATGTCGTAGACTTTCGCTTCCATTTCATCGAGCGACTGCGGCTCGGTGGTCGTGGGGATGATGGCGAAGTGGTCCGAGATCTGGGCGTTGTTGAAGATGCGTTTGTTGGGACGCAGCCAGCCCTGACTCAACACCGTCTTGGCGTGGGAGGACAGATCGCCCCGGAGGTTGTCGAGGGTCTGCCGACAGGTGGGAATGTAATCCTCCGGCAGGGCGCGCGAATCGGTGCGGGGATAGGTGATGACCTTGTGCCGCTCGTAGAGGGCCTGGGCGATCTGCAAGGTGCGCCGGGCGGGCAGACCGAAGCGATTGTTGGCCTCACGCTGGAGCGTGGTCAGGTCATAGAGACGCGGACTGCTCTGATTGGAGGACTTCTTTTCCTCGGAGACCGCGGCGAGCGGTCGTCCCTGGCAGGCCGCAAGGACGGCTTCGGCGACGGCCTTGTCCCAGATCCGGTCGATGCGGTCGTGCTCGTCGTTCTCGACCTTCTTGTAGTGGGCGCGCTGATAGACACCTTCGTAACCACCCTTGGCGATCTGGAATTGCGCGGTGACCCGCCAGAAGGCCCGTGGCTTGAAGTTGCGGATTTCGAGCTCCCGATTGAAAACGATCGCCAGGGTGGGGGTCTGAACCCGGCCGACGGAGGCGACGTTTCCGGCCCGTGACCCGAACATGCGTTTGGTGATGGCCCGGGTGCCGTTGATGCCGATCAGCCAGTCGCTCTCGGAGCGGCAGCGCGCGGCATCCGCCAGTCCGGCCAGCTGGCTGCCGTCGCGCAGATTGCGAAAGGCCTCGGCGATGCCATCCATCGTCATGGTCTGCATCCACGCTCGTTTCACCGGCAACTTGCACTTCGCGAGCTGGTAGATGTAGACGAAGATCAATTCCCCCTCGCGTCCGGCGTCGCAGGCATTCACGACCAGGTCCACATCCTTGCGGATCATCAGTTTCTTCAATAGGTCGAAGCGATCCTTTGAATCTGCGATGGGCTTGAGGCCAAATTTTTCCGGGATGATGGGAAGGGTTTCGAGACGCCAGAACCCGTACTTCTTCTTGTCAATGTCCTCCGGCATCTCGAGTTCGACGAGATGGCCGACTGCGGACGCGATGACGTACGTGTCGTTTTCGTAGACGTCACCTTTCTTCGGAACTTTGCCGAGTGCGCGCGCTAAATCGGCCGCGACGGAGGGTTTTTCGGCAATGACAAGAGACTTCATGAGGCGGCGAGGCGTTAGGCGCCGTGGCCGCCGATTTCAAGAATTAGTTTGCAGACGCTTCTCGTTTCACGACCGAAAATCGCTCCGAAAAAAGGTCGCGATGCCTGACGGTGTGTTCGCAGCGGAGCGTCCTGCCCCGCCACGAAACCACCGGCAACCTGCACTCAGGCCACGACTTTCGGTGTCGTGACGAGTGCACTGTCGAGCGCCGCGATGAGCTGCGCGATGGTGTCGTCGGTCTCGTCACCCATATTGGAAATGCGAAACGTCTTGCCCTTGAGCTTGCCGTAGCCGCCGTCGATCACGAGGTGGTGCTTGGACTTCAGGGTTTTGTTCAGCGCCGCGAGGTCATAGCCGAGCGTATTGGCAAAACAGTTCAAGGAGCGCGATCCATAGCGCGGCTCCGGGAACAACTTGAAGCCTTTGGCCTGACCCCAGGCGCGGACGGCTTCGTTCAGGCGGAGGTGCCGGGCATGTCGCGTGGCGACGCCTTCGGCTTCGATGTCCTCCAGTTTGGACTTCAGGGCATAAATCAGCGGGATGACCGGGGTGCTCGGGGTCATGCCTTGCTCGTGATTCTTCTGAAACTCAATGAAGTCGAAATAGTAACCGCGATCCGGTGATTGGGCGGCCCGCTCGAGGGCTCGCTTCGACACCGAGACGAGCGCCAGTCCCGGGGGCATGGCGAGTGCCTTTTGGGATCCGGTGATGATGACGTCGATTCCCAGGGCGTCCTTTTCGATCGGAAGGACGCTGAACGAGCTGACCGTATCAACGATGGAAATGACCTCGGGGAACTCGCGCAGCACGGCCGCAATGGCGGGCAGGTCGCTCATGGTTCCGGTGGAGGTTTCGTTGTGAATGAGGGTGACCGTATCGTAAGCCCCGGTGGAGAGCTCGCGTCGCAGGGCGTCCGGATCGACCGGCTGGCCCCACTCAAATTTCAAGGCTCCCGCGGCGCGGCCCATGCGCAGTGCGACGTCATTCCATTTGTCCGAAAACGCGCCGTTCATGCAGTTCAGGACTTTCTTCCGAGTGAGATTGCGCACAGCTCCCTCCATGACTCCCCAGGCTGAACTGGTGGACAAGTAGACCGGGTCCTTGGTCGCGAAGAGCGATTGCAGCTTGGGCTGAATCGCTTGGTAAAGCGCGACGAAGTCGGTGCTGCGGTGCCCAATCATGGGCTGGGCCATGGCCCGCAGGGTCTTTTCCGAGACGGCAATGGGACCGGGGATGAACAGTTTGTAGCTCATGGGAGAGGAAGGGGCAGCGTAGTCGCTTGGGGTCGCAACGGAAGCCGGAAGGCGAAATTCTGGTGAACAGTGCGTCCCGGTTTAAGGGGAGCGCTGCGCGGAGAGCGCGCTGCGATTGGCTCGGCGTCGAGTTATCCGATTCGTTGACATGGGTTTAAGAATGCATCGATCGCTTGGAGCAGGCGCGTGTGGATCCGTGCACCTCGACGTCGGCCCGAGTGCTGCCGATGGAGGTGGGGTCGCCGACCCCGCGGGGGTTGGTGTTGCGATTGCAAATCCGCAAACGGAGGCGGGACCAGCGGGTCCCGTCGCTGCCTCACGGAGGCCACCTCCAACTGCACCTCACGTCGACGCCGATTGGCCGCCGTCCCCGCGAAGGCTGACTCGGCGGAGGATTCCGGTTGCGAAACACCGCTCAACCTCGTTTGCCGTTGGGGTCACATGTCGTCCTGGCTGAAGAAAAAACTCACTGGCTTCGAAGCATATACCATCGAAGTCATCTTTGGACGGCGGGAGGACACCGGTGCGGCCCTGTATGCCGCGTTTTTGCAGGCGCTGTCTTACCTGTTCAGTGGAATCACCCAGGCGCGTCTGTGGCTCTATCGCCAGCGTATCCTGCACGACCAGCCGCTGGGTTGTTTGGTGGTGGTGGTGGGCAATCTCACGGTGGGCGGCACGGGCAAGACCCCGGTGGTGGAGAAATTCGCGCGTGCTCTGCGCGACCGGGGGCGGCGGGTGGCGATCTTGTCCCGGGGCTACAAGAGCAAGGCGCCTCCGCTCTGGCGTCGCGGCCACAATTGGATGACCCATGCCTCGGTTCCTCCGCCACGCATTGTCAGTGATGGCACGACGGTGCTGCTCGATAGCGAACAGGCCGGTGACGAACCCTTCATGCTGGCGCGCAATCTGCCCGGGGTCGTCGTGTTGGTGGACAAGGACCGGGTCAAGGCGGGCACCTTCGCGATCAAACGGTTTGGCTGTGACACCCTGGTCTTGGACGACGGGTT
>JAEUGZ010000433.1 GCA_016794725.1 Opitutaceae bacterium
GACTCGCGCAGCGCCGCCAGCAGCCAGGCCTTTTGCACAGGACCGAGCATCGACGGATTGGGCTGGAGGAAATTCTCCCGGTAGTACCGGCCATCGAGAAGAAAACACTCCACGGGTCCAATCCGCACCCGATGCCACAGCCCGGGCCAGGCCGGGGGTGCGCCGGTGGGAGGATTGTTCCAGTTCCGCTGGAAGAGCTTGAGGTGGTCCACCTTCCAGGCGGGACGATCGGGATAGGGACCAAGAAACACATCGTCGATGCCGGCGTCGTGATCGTCCCAAATGGCAAAGCTGGGCACACCCGCCGTGAGCCGTCGGAATTCGGGTCGTGATTGACGCTGGTGATACGTGGTGTCGTGCATGGGACCGACCTGCTCCGGAAGGTCCAAGTAGACATTGTCACCGAGCAGCAGCAGCGCATCCGGGCGGCGTGACCGGATCGTATCCCACATGCGCTCGTGCGCGGGGAAAAACTTGGCGCAGCCGCCGAAGGCAATGCGCACCGGCGTTTTTGCCCCAGGCTCGGGAAAAGTCCGGAACTCCCATCCGTCACCGCCGACCGCCGGCTGGTCGCCCATGCGCACCTCATATCGATAGGTCGTGGCCGGACTCAGTCCCTCCACGCGTGCCACACCCGTAAAGTCATCCGCGGCGCGCGTGCGGCCGCGTCCCACTCCGTCCGGGCGAACAAAGTCACCTCGGGCGCTGACGCGCACTTCAAATTCCGTCTCGTGACGACTGCGCACCCAGAATCGTGCACTCCGGGGAGTGACGTCGCCAAGCAGGGGACCGTGCAGCAAGCCCGTCTGCACCGCGGCGGTGCGTCGCCAGACCGGCGTGTCGTGAACCCGTCGCATCAGCTCGCTGCGGTCCACCAGCAACCGCTCCGGCGGCAGACCGAGTTCGAGGGCACGTCCCAGCAGCCGGTCCGCCTCCTCCATCCTGCCTTGGGCACCCCGGGCAAGTGCCAGCACCAGCAGCGACTCCACGTCAGCTGCGTCGGCTGCGAGCCGCCTCTCACAGAGGGCCGCAGCCTCGTCCACCTTGCCTTCGAGCAACAGCAGGTACTGAGGCTGACCAATGCGAGGGGGCGTTTCGCTGAAAAACCGGCGATCCCACGGATTTTCGCTGCCAAAATAGGGCAGCTTTTCCCCGGGCAACCAGGCTTCCGGAGGCGCGTACTGCGGACGCTCGGCCCGGTCCGCGCAAAGCACTCCCGGCACAGCGGCGAGGCAGGCTGCAAAGCGAAACGCAAGCCACCTCACCCGTATCCATGACGGCGCCTGTGGATCCGGCCCGGTCCCGCCGACCCCGCATCGCCGCATGGCAACGCACCCCGGCCATTGATCAGTCGTGGATACCGCCGCGGCAAGCCCGGTCGCCCCGCCGCTGTCCAGGAAAACAACCACCTCAGCCCGCTCCTCCGCGGTGTTGCGAACGTTCATGGCGCGCGGCCTCCTTCCCGTTGCTTCACCAGCGCTTCGGCCCGGCGCGGCCAGGTGTCGCCGGAGGCGACCACCTCCCGCAAGTAGGCGACGGTGGCATCGGTGAAGTTCACCTCGACCTTGGCTGCGACCAGCGTGCGTGCCGCCAGTGGATTGGCAGGGTCGCGCGACCGGAGCTGATCCGCCAGACGCAGCAACCGCGTTTCCCATTCGATCGTCGGCAGCACCACCCGGTAGCGCCGTGTCGCCTCCAAGTCCGAGCTCCAGCGCTCGCCCCCCCCGGGCACGGGCGCACGCTGCACCCGGAAGCCGGTCCACTCGGGCGGCTCCCGCTGCACGGAAACGAGGGCGTTGACATAGGCCTCGATCTCCGCGCCGGTGAGTTCGGCCACGACTACCTCGCGCCCCCGATCTCCGCCCGCTTTGAACACCGCATTCACATCAACCCGACCGGCAGGCAGCACATCCCGTATCACCTGGTAGGGATGGCAGAAACCGACATCAGCCCGGGCCGCCCGCCGCAGGGCCTCGGCCCCGAGGCGGGCGACGGCAAAACCATCCAACTCCGCGGGATTCTCACCCAACTGCTGACCCGCCTCGGGCGCGAGCGCAGCCTCGCGCTCACTCACCCAGGCGAGCATCGTCTCGTCGGGCTCGACCTTGCCGTGATCCATCGGCACGAGCCGCCCTTCGTGCCGCACCACCCGACGCGGTTCGGTGGAAATCACGAGATCGAGCCGTCCCACCCACTGGGCATACTTTCCCGCCTGAACCACCCTCGCCCCGGTTTCCGGAACCACCACAGGCTCGGGTAACGCCTGGTGAGAGTGCCCGCTCACGAATACATCCACGTCCGGCGCGGCCCGCGACCACTCCACACACTTGGGCACGCTTTGGTGACACACCGCCACGACAAGGTCGGAAACGGCGCGAAGGCGTTTCGCTTCGCGCGACAAGGCCGCGCCGCTTTCCTTGAAATCAAGTCCGCCCTTGCTGGCTTCGCGGGGCACGATCATCCCGATGAGAGCAATGCGAAGGCCGCCGCGCTCGACCACGCGCGAGGGTGTGAACACCGGTCGACCGTCCGGCTGGACGATATTCAGACAGAGCAGCGACTGCCCCAGCGCCGCCTCGAAACGCCGGATCCGCTCCGGCGGAACGTCGTCAAAGTCGTGATTCCCCACCGCCACGCCGTCGTAACCGATTCGACGCATCGCCTCGTAGGTCATGACGCCCTCCGTTCGAAACGCGACCAGATCCCCCTTCTCCGTCACATCGCCTGCATCGACAAGCAGCACCGCCGCACCTTCGGCTCGGATCTGCCGGACGTAGCCGGCCACATAAGGCAATCCACCACTCCGGCTGTCACCGGCGCGCACGTGATCGTGAAGATCATTGGTGTGGAGGAGCACGAGCCGGAGCTCGGCCCCCCAGGCGGACACGGACACCACCACCAGCGCCAGCAGACCGCGGATCACGCGCTGCCAGGGTACTAATCGCATATTCATGGGCAAAAAGGGAAATGGTAACGTCACCCGCGTCACAAGGAGAGCATCGGAATTCCCCAGGAAAGGGAGACCGCCCGCGGCCGGCTGATTCGTACCTTGTTTGTGGAGACGAGTCGGCGCCCAAGACAGGGATGCCATCGTTGGAAATGAGAGGATGCAAGAAGCCGGTGGTTCATCCCTGCCTTATTTCACGCTATTGCATCCTTGATTGTGACCAGGCCACGGAACGAGCCTCTGCCCCTCCCCATGATCTGCCGTCATCCCTCCCAAGGCCAGAAGCTCGACGTCGCCGGCCTCAACGAAATCACCGTGCTCATCGATCGGTCGGAAACCGAACGCACCGAAGTCGCCATGAATTCCTGGAGCCCCGGGCTGGACGGTCCGCCCCACGCCCACGACGCCAAGGAGCAAAATTTTCTCGTGACCTCGGGGCGCGGCGAAGTGGTGATCGGGAAAGAGCGTTTTCCCGCAGCGCCGGGTGATTTCTTCTTTGTGCCCGCGGGTGTCGTCCACCAGACGGTCAACCTGAACCCGGACCAGCGGCTCGACTACTTTCTCTTCAACGCGTTTCTCGACGGTGACAAGGAGGGTCACGCGTCGTTTGCCGACCACATCGACAAGGTGAAGGCGACGCGGAAAGAGCAGGCCACGCAGCAGCGGGCGGACGCCGACGTGGCCCTGGCCGGGCGTTCCGCGCCGGGCCGCCGGGGCCTGCGCGTCTCCCTCCCGGCATCCTTCGCAGCGGGTGTCGTCATGATATCCCGGGACGATACCGAGCGCTGCGAAGCCGTTGCCTGGCACCTTGCTCCCGGCAAGGTGGCGAAGCTGGCGCCCGACGCGGCCAAGGAGCAGACCTTGTTTGTCTTTTCCGGAGATGGCACCCTCGAAGTCGGGGGCGAACGCACCGCGGTCCGCCCGCGTTCGACGGTCTTCGTCCCCCGCAATACCACCGCAATCCTCTCTGCAGGTCCCACCGGCGGCCTTGAGGTCGTGTCCTTTGGTTCGCTGGTGCGATAGACGATTCATCCTCAATTCCGGAGCTGATTTAGCCAAAGCGCCCGCCAGGAGCACCGAGAAACGCATCTGACCTCATTTGAATACGGACAAACGGCTCACCCTTCGAGTGAAGCATGGATGCTCCGGTTTTCTGGGATTTCACTCTGTGGTTCTGGTTTCTCTGTGGTCAAGCGGCTGAATCTAGACTTATCCCCCAAAGGGGTGCGGCCCGATCTGGAGGATTGAGGCGCGATCAGCGATCGGTGATCGCGCCGTCCGGGAACCGCAGCGACGAAAAGTCCTTTTCCTGATACGGGTACTTGGCCGCAACCTTCTCGTCCAGATCGATGCCCAGTCCGGGTCGCTCCGGCAGTTCAGCGTAGCCGCGATCGTACTTGAAGCAGCCTCCAAAGAAGAGGTCGTTCCAGAACGGATCCTGGCCGCTGCCCACTTCAAGCAAGGTGGCGTTGGGAGTGCAGGCGCAGACATGCAGCGACGCCAGCGTGCTGACCTCGCTCTGCGGATTGTGGGGCGAAATCTCCATGCGAAAGCACTCGGCGAGCGCCGCGATCTTGCGCATCTCGGAAATGCCGCCGACATGCACGACATCGGGCATGAGCACGTCCACCAGGCGCTCGCTGCAGAGCGGGGCGAAGTCGTAGCGTGAACACAGTCGCTCGCCGGTCGCCAACGGCACCCGGGTCTGGGCGCGAATCTGCCGCGCCTCCTGAATCACCTCGCTCTCAAGCTGGGTCGCCTCTTCGACCCAGAGCGGATGAAATTCCTCGACCCGGTTGCAAAACTCGATTGCGGCCAGCGGATTCGCCTTGCCATGGATCTCAACAATGATGTCGAAGTCCGGGCCGACCGCCTCGCGCACCTTTGCCAGATGTTCGACGCCTTCGCGGATGGCCTCGCGGAAGTTCACCGCCTTGTTCTTCACCGGGAAAAACCCGCCCTTGATGCACGTCCAGCCATCGAGCTTCTTCTGCTTCCAGAGGGCGATCTCCTCGTCATCATCCTTGAAGCGACGTTTTTTCGTGTGGCTGATCCGTCCGAGATAGCCCTCGTGACAATAGATCCGCACCCGGTCGCGGGCCCGGCCGCCGAGTAGCCGCCAGATCGGCAGGCCAACAGCCTTTCCGAGGATGTCCCAAAGCGCGATCTCGATCGCACTGAGCGCTGACATCAGCACCGGTCCACCCCGGTAGCGAGGACCGCGAAAGATGTCCTGAAAGTGACGCTCGATTTCAGTCGGGTCCTTGCCAACCAGGTGACGCTTCAGCTCGCCGATCGCGGTGGCCACCGTAAGACACTTGCCGGACAGGGTGCCCTCCCCGAGGCCGGTGATGCCCTGATTGGTGTAAATCTTGACGAAGACATAGTTCTCGTCGTTGCCGGCGTCGACGAGGATGGTCTTGAGGTCGGTGATCAGGAGATTGCGGACATCAAACGTCTCCTGCGTGGCGGAGAATCCCGGCGTGGGCGCCAGCGCGGCGCCCGCGGTGGCGGCGAGGGCTCCGGTGAGAAAGTGACGTCGGTTCATGGCAGACGGGGTTCCTTCGCGCAGCAGAAAGGAAAAAAGATCGCATCGGGCCCGGCATACCGGGCCCGCACCCGACCCCACCTTCCGGAACGGAGGGCAATCAGAAGTTAAAGTCCAATCCGACCCGGAAGTCGCGACCGAGCAGGCGGCTGTACTGCATCAGATGGAAGACACCGGTGGAGCGCTGTTCGGGTTCCTCGGTCAGGTTGCGCACGGCCGCAGTGACGGCGTAGTTGCCATTGATGCGGTAACGGAAAAGCACATCCACCTGATCGCGCGGCACCCGGTAGCGGTCATTGAGTACATCCGCACCAATGGTCTCGATGGATTCATCAGCGTAGCTCCAGGCGACACGACCGGAGAAGCCGGCCTTTTCATAGAACAAGGTGACGTTGTAGAGCCGGCTCGGCTGCCGGAGAAACGGCAGGTCGTCGTTGGGCCGGAGCGGGACTTTGACCTCGGAACTGATGAGCGAAACATTGGCATCGATGCCGAACCCATCGAAAGGTGCCGGCAGGAAGCTGAATGGCTGGTAGAGATTGATCTCGAGACCGGCGATGCGGCCGCTGTCCGCATTGCGGACGCTGGTGACTCCGAGCGACTGCAGACCGATTCCGCTATAGATGACATTCTCCTGGGTCTGCGTGTAGCTGTAGATGGGATTGTCGATTTCCTTCCGGTAGGCGGCGATCGAAAACAGGCCGCGGCCCTGGAGGTAGTATTCGAGCGAGAGATCAAAATTCACCGCCTCGTAGGGCCCAAGATCGGGATTCCCCACGTTGAGGGTGCCGCTGTAATTGTAGGTCGGATTGTTGGGGTTGGTGATGAGATCGTAGGTGAAGCGGGCCAGCGGGCGCGCATCCTCGTAGGCGGGGCGGCCGAGCACCTGGGTGATCGCGGCGCGGCCGATCAGCCGGTCGTTGAACCGGTAGACCGCCTGGAGATTGGGAAACACCTTGTCGTAGCTGGTCACACCCGATTTTGGGAAACGACCGAGGAGTTGACCGCGGAACGTGCGCACCTCGACGGCGCGGATCGTGGCGTCGGTTTTTTCCCAGCGAAGACCTCCGAGAACCGTCAGCTTGCCGAAGTCCACGCTGCCCATCGCATAGGCCGCGTAAATGTACTCGTCGATGTCGTAGTCATCCTCAACCGAGTTGGCCGTCGAGTCCACCGGGTCGAGGACCGTCAGGGCGGGATTCGACCGGATGTAGGTCCAGGTCGCGTCGGGGTCGATGAGGAAGCCGCTCTGGTAGCGGTTGTCGTAGACACCGACGGAGGGACGCGTGCTCACGGCGGAGAGGTTCCAGTTGCCCACCGGCACGAGCCGTTTCGACTCGAAGTCGGAGATGCGGTCGCGCTGGATGTACTTGAAGCCGGTCTTGAGATAGCTGTTGCGGCCCGTCAGGTCTTCAATGTTCCAGCGCAGGTCCACCTTCGCGGAGAGGGTGTCCTCGTCGATGATCGACGTATCTTCACGCGTACGACGAAGCGGGTACTTGTTCGGCGTGTCGACCGCGGGGTCGACGTCCCAGCGCACGAAGTCGAACGCATTGGCGTCAAAAGTGATCGGTCCCGTGGCGCCATTGGCATTACGGAATGCCAGGACGTTGTTGAAGGGGGTATTCTCCTCCGCAGCGGACAGGGCAATCATCGGCTCCAGGGTAAAGTCGCCGAAGACCTTCTTGAAGCCGCCGATCAGCGTCAGGAGCTCCTGCTCCTTGCGGCTGTTGAAGTCGCGGCGCTCGGTGCGATTGTTGCCGATGAACCGCCCCGCGTTGGGACCGGTCAGCTGCACCTGGCTCGTATTGCTGTTGGAGACCGAGTGCAGGACCTCGACCGTGTGCTCGTTGCGGACCGTGGAGGAATAGCTCGGACGAAAATAGAACTGCGTGTTCGCATCGGGCCGAAACTCGAGCGCGAGGTTTCCACCCATCCGTTTGACCTCGCCCTCCTCCGGCTTGATTTCAAATCCATTCGGCAGGTACACGTCGGACCCATTGAGATTGCGGAGATTCCAACTGGTCTGGAGCCAGTGATTGGAGTACTCGCGTTTTTCGTAGCTGGTGCTGACCGCGATGCCCCACTTCTTCTGCGGGCCGAACAGGTCGGAGTAGCTGATCTTCGCCTCGAGGTTGTTCTTGTCCGAGGAATCGTTGTGATTGACCGACACACTGCCGGAGAGAAATCGCTCCCGGCGGTCGAAGGCGCTCGACGACTTGATGTTGATGGTTCCACCAAGCGAATTGGCATCGAGATCCGGCGTGACGGCCTTGACCACCTCGACCTGCGAAACATCGCCCGCTCCCAGGGTATCCAGAGGTACCGCACGGCCCAGGCGGCTGCCGCCAGGAGCGGCGAGGATGGCACCGTCCATCATGACCTGATTGAGGTTCGGATCGATACCGCGGATCGAGACATAGCGGCCTTCGCCCTGCTCCATGCCGGTGATGCTCACGCCCGGAGCGCGGGCGATCGCCTCCGCGACATTGCGATCCGGCAAGTTGCCGATGGCGTCGGCGGAGATGATGTCGAGGATGTTGGCCTGCGTGCGCTTCTGTTGAAGTGCACGGGAGCGGCCCTCGCGGTAGCCCTCGATCACGACCGCCCCCAACTGGATGGCCTTGGCCTCAAGGGCGACATCGGTCTCGACGTCACCCGAGGCGGGCACCGTCACCTTCACCTGCTTGCCTTCGTATCCAAGGTACTGAACATCGAGGGTGTAGGAGCCGGCCGCGAGTCCGGTCAGACGAAATCGTCCCTCGGAATCGGTGGATGCCGCGCGGTTGGATTCGACGACGAGCACGGAGGCTCCCGAAAGAAACCCCTTTGAGTTGGGATCGGAAACCACACCGGTGACATCACCGGCGACGGCGCGAACAAGCAGAAGCCCGGATGCAAGGCAGGTCACGAGGCCTCGAAACGGCAGGGAGTGCTGACGGATCATGGGGAGTGTTGGGGGTTCGGAGACGGAAACGTACGTGCAGATTCGGGGTTAAGCTCTGCCTGCACCGCGGACACAACCGTGTCGACGGCGCAGTGCACACCCAAGAGCGAGGGATGAAATAATCCGGTGTCAATCACTGAAATAGTTATATTTGGACTACAGGACACGGCCATCATTTCCCTTAAAGCTCAAAACGGCTCCGTAACCTATTTATCACCAATATAAAAATTCGAGGAAAGGCCACCTGGTGAACTATGAAACAACACGCTATTTCACCGAAAACCGCAGATCCGATTCAAAGCGGCCGCGTCGCCAAAACCGCCCGGCTTTGTAATCAGCGTGCAGGGCGGAGATTGCGCGCGCCAGAGCGTGGACGCGACCACGCCTGGCTCGATTTCGGAAAGCACCTCGAGCGCGGTACCGTGGAGCGCGTGGCACACCCGCCACGCTGTCTCGCCGCCGGTGACGAACCACGCCTTCGGGTGTAGCTCGCGCTCGAGGACGACCGCGAATTCCGCGGCGGCCGCCAGCACTGCGGTGGATGCCTCCGCCCCCAATCGTTCGTCCGCGCCAAGCCGCAACGCCACCAGCGGGCGCTCGCGATAGGCGGCGGTCACGGATGCGACGCCCGCCGCGAAGTCATCGCGTCCCACCCAATGATCGCGCACCTGAATCCCGGTGGTCCGGGCGAGGTGATCGAGCTGGCGATGGGTGGCCGGGTGGTGGGTGCCGCTGAGGAGGAGCAAAGGAGGAAGATCGGGGTGGTTCGGGGGCGCACTCCCGGGACTCGGCTGTTCCTGCGCCAGCACGGTCGCGAGGGCCCCTGAACCGACAAATAGTGCCTTGGGCTCCTCCCGCCTGACCGCGCGCACCAGACGCCGGAGGTCATCCTTCTCCACGGTATCCGCAAGGACCACCGTCCCCGCCAATCTGATGCGCCGGAGCGCATCCCCGGGGTTCTCATTCAGCTCGGCCTGCGTCAATTCACCCGCCACCTCCAGACCCTGGGCT
Organism: Opitutaceae bacterium; assembly: GCA_016794725.1. GTDB lineage: Bacteria > Verrucomicrobiota > Verrucomicrobiia > Opitutales > Opitutaceae > UBA6669. Next base: position 9,454 of record JAEUGZ010000433.1, read on the forward strand.
CGCAGGTGTTCGCGCACACGGCTTTCCCGCGCCGGCCAGTGCGGATCGTGGCGGAAATCCGTCTCGGCCAGCGGCACCCCGTGCACCCGGAGCACGCCATTCCGGATGGTTCTTCCGGCGGCCGGATTGGCGGAACACACCACCATCAAGGGTGGCGCCAGTTCGGCCACAATCGCACCCAGTTCCGCTCCCAGCGGGCCACGCAGGGTCGAATCGATCTTTTTCAAAACCAGGGTCTGCCCGGACTCCCTCCCCTGCCGCACCACCCGGCGCACGGCGGCGGCCGCCTCCACGGCGGACAGGTTCCGCGACTCGGTGGTCACGAGCCGAAGGAGGTCCGGTCCCGCCCCTGCCTCCGAAGCGACCAGCGGTAGCACCACCCGCCATCCTTGGTCACGGAAGGCCGCACCGGCCTCCAGCACACCACTGAGGTCGTCGCCAAGAAGGTAGTGGGACATGGAGGGACGGCGCGCTGCCGGAGGGATTGGGCTCAGCGCCGGTCTACGAATTGCAGGGCGTAAAGCGAGGTGCCGCGCATGCGCACGACCAGCCGGACGGTCCGCCCGGCCAGGAACGAAACATCAGAGGTCAGCGTTTTCGCCGCCGTGAGCCATCGGACCTCCTGGTCGACCCAGTTTCCGTTGATGTAGACACAGTCGTCCACACTGAAGCCGGGCACCGGCCGACCTTGCTCGTCCTCGAATCCAATCTGCAGGTATCCGGTGGCACCTGCATCCACGTTCAGCACCAGTCGGGAACCCTGGAATCGCAGCGGGTGCGTGGTGAACCCACCTTCCTGCTCGTACGGCGCGTCGATGGAAACAAATCCGTCGAGGCGCTGTGAGAGGCGCTGCACCACCGACGCAGGCACGCCCGGTGTGCGGCCCTCGCGGAATCCGTCGTGATAGCTGGAACGCGTGTAGACGTACTGCCAGAGCTCCTCACCGCGTCGCACCATGCCGAACGCAATGTAGGGCCGAAGCATGGGGAACCCCTTGAAATTGCCCACCGGAACGTAGGCGGGCCGGGGATAACGTTTCCAGGTGAGCCCATCGCGCGAGACCGCCAGCTGCGTCTCGACCAGCCCGGTTCCGAGCTGGAGATCCGGATGCGAGAGGATGCGTCGGGTGTCCGGACCGTCCTCGGTGTAGTGGAAAAACCAAAGCGGAAACGCCACATAGGTGTCCGGCGCCCATGGATACTTCTGCGCGCGGGTGTTGTACAGGTCGGTGGCGAGCGGATCGATCGCCGGGTCGGGCCCCATCGCAATCGGGTACTCGACGCTGAATCCGCCCGGAGCGAGCGGGCCGTTGTCCAGCCACCAGGGATCGAGCACCCCGTCGCCGAGCCGCAGGGACTTCCGGGCTTCCGCCTTGCGCGCCTCGGTCACCGGCTGAAAGGGCCAGGCGTCCATCAGGTCCGTCACTTCGGTGCGCACGAAATGACGTTCCGTCTTTCCGGCCGGGGTGCGGGCGTAGTCCGTCCGGTGATGCGCCACATAAATCTGGCGCTGATCGTCATAGTAGATCGTCGAGGCTGATCCGGCCCAGAATGGAAGCGCGGTCACCTCATTGCGACGAAACGACCAGCCGTCGGGCGAGGTGTAGACAAAGAACCCGCCGCGTTCGTGCGAACCGGCGAGGAGTTTCCAGCGTTCCGCCGGCG
>JAEUGZ010000325.1 GCA_016794725.1 Opitutaceae bacterium
GGGTCGCCGACCCCGCGGGGATGGGCGTCGCGTGAAGAGATCGGACGCCAGAGGCGGGACCGCTAGGTCCCGTCGCGGACTCAGCGAGTCCACCTCCAACGGAAAATGTGATTGGCGTCTGGTGGAGGTGGGGTCGCCGACCCCGCGGGGATGGGCGTCGCGTGAAGAGATCGGACTCCAGAGGCGGGACCGCTTGGTCCCGTCGCGGACTCAGCGAGTCCACCTCCAACGGAAAATGGCCACACGTAGTGAATATTCAGTAACCGGGTGAAAATCCTCGGGTTGTGCACTTGCGCCCGGCGTGGTTTTTCGCGTGGATCCCGGCCCCCTCTCTCGTCGCGTGACCGGTTGTGCGCGGGCTTGCGGGAGGGGAGTTGTTGTCTGTTCGCCTCCCCATGAAGCACCGCCTCTGTTTTGCCTGGTTGTTCCTGCCCGTTGCCGTCTGGTCCGCCGACGTGAAGACCGATGGGCGTTCCGGCCCTTCGCTCTTGCCGGCCCGGGAGCAGTTGCCGCTGTTTCATGTGCCTCCGGGCTTTTCAGTGCAGCTGGTGGCGTCCGATCCGGAGATCCAGAAACCCCTGAATTTGAATTTTGACGCAGCCGGCCGACTCTGGGTGACGGGCACCTCCCTGTATCCATGGCCGGCTCGCCGCGACGCCGTCGGCCAGCCCATCGCCGCGTTCGAAGCGAATTGGAACGACAACCCGGTCGCCTTTCGCGCCACGTCCACCCCGCCGACGCCCGAGGATGCGGGTCGTGACACGGTGCGGGTGCTTTCAGACTTCGGCCCCGATGGGCGCGCCCGCCGCATCGAGGTGTTTGCCGACGGCCTGAACATCCCGATCGGGGTGCAGCCGCTGCCCCGTAAGCCGGGCGCCAAGGGTGACACGGTGATTGTGCACTCGATTCCCGCCATTTGGAAACTGGAGGACACGGATGGAGACGGACGGGCCGACACGCGGGAGCGGCTCTACGGTGACTTCGGCTTCAAGGACACCCATGGCATGGCCTCAAGTTTCCTCTACTGGGTCGACGGCTGGATCTACGGCACCCATGGTTTTGCCAACCGCAGCGAGGTGCGCGATGGCTCGGGCGCCACCACGATCCTCGAAAGCGGCAACACCTACCGGTTCCGTCCCGACGGGTCCCGATTCGAGGTCTGGACGCGGGGGCAGACGAATCCCTTCGGCCTCGCCTTCGACGGGCGGGGTGACCTCTACACGTCCGACTCTCACTCCAAGCCGGTCTACCTCCTGGTGCACGGCGGCTATTACGAAGGCATCAACAAGCAGCACGACGGGCTGGGCTTCGCGCCGGCCATCACGACCGACAATCACGGCTCGACCGCGATCGCCGGCATTGCCTCGTACAGCGCCTCGTATTTCCCGGGTGATTACTTGGGGAATCTGTTCAATGGCAACCCAGTGACGCGGCGCATCAACCGGGTCAGGCTGGAGTGGACGGGATCGACACCCAAGGCGGTGCGGCAGCCCGACTTTCTCACCTGCGACGATCCCTCATTCCGGCCGGTGCAGGTCAGGCTGGGACCGGACGGTGCGCTCTGGATTGCCGACTTTTACAATCCCATCATTGGACACTATGAGTCACCCCTGACCCATCCGGATCGCGACCGGGCGCACGGGCGCATCTGGAGGGTGGTGTGGCACGGCGAGGACTACTCGCAGCGGACGCCGCCCGTGCTGCCGGACCTTTCGCGTTTGGAGGCGGCGGGGCTCGTCGCGGCGTTGGACGACTCAAATCTGGCAGTGCGGGTGCTCGCGACCCAGGAGTTGGTCGACCGGGTCGGAGGTGAGACTGCGCGTTCCGCTTTGGCGGCGGTCCCGGGGTCGGGCCCGAACCTCGCCCGGGCCTTCGCCGAGGCGCGGCTCGGAAAACCGTGGGCGGCGCCGACCGCGCCGGCAAGGACTTCGGAGGACGCTTTGGTGGCGCTTCGCCTTCTCGCGGATCGGGGAAACCTGGGCGAGGTCGAACGGCGTTGGGTCGAGCGGACCGTGGCCCAAACCGAACCCGGGCATGCCTGGCGGGCGGTCGCCGACCTTTGCCTGCGACATCCGGCGGCGTGGCAGGCACCGCTATTGCTGCAGATGCAGGGGCTCGCCCCGGCGGGCGACACCGAACTCGTCTACGCGCTGCGCCTGGCGCTCAAGACCCAGGTGGCGGCGGCCAGCCTGGCCGAGCTGAAGACCTGGTCGGAAACGGTGCTGGGTGCCGCAGCACGCCTGGCCGATGTGGCGGTGGCGGTGCCTTCCACGACCTCGGCCGAGTTCCTGATCGGTTACCTGGAGCGCACCTCGTTCTCCGATGAGCGATCGGGCGATTACGCCCGTCACGTGGTGCAGAACCTGGCGCCCGAGCGAATGGACCGGGTGGAAGGACTGATTCGCGCCCTCACTCGCGCACCCCTCGATAACCAGGTCTCACTGGCCGAAGGGCTGGCCTCGGCCAGCCTGCGGCCCGACCGACCGTTGCCTCCGGAAGCACGCTCCTGGATGATCCGCCTTCTCGTCAGCACCCTGGCCGACAAGGACCGGATCTTGATACGCCGGGCGGTGGATGCCCTGCGTGAACTGGATGTGCCGGAGAAGGTGACGCCTGTCGCCCGGCTGGCCGAGGGCACGGACGGCGAGTACGGCCTGCGTTTCGCCGCCATCCGGGCCCTGCCGGCGGATTCGCCGACGGGCGTGGCCGCGCTTGGCATGGTGCTGGGGCGTGCCACCGACTCGCTGCAGCTGCGCAAACAGGCCGCGGTGCAACTGGGAACCAAGCCTGGCGAGGCTGCGGCCCGGGCCGCCTTGGTGGCCGGCCTGCCGGGCGCTCCGGCAGATCTGGCGCTGACCATCGCCACCGCGCTGGCTCGCAGCGAAGCGGGGGCGCGTGACCTGGTCGCCGCCGTGGCGGCGGGCCGGGCGCCCGCGTCGTTGTTGCGACACCGCAATCTGACCACTGCCTTTGCCACACTGCCGGACGGCCTGCGGGCCCGCGCGTCGGAACTGACCGCGGCGCTGCCGCCCGAGGATGCTCGCCTTGACGCACTCATCACGCAGCGGATTGCAGCATTCGCCCAAGCCAAGCCCGACCCGGTCCGCGGCGCGGCGATCTTTGCCCAGCAGTGCGTGGCCTGCCATCGGCTGGGTGGCACTGGCGGCCTGATCGGTCCCAATCTGGATGGCATCGCCGTCCGGGGCGCCAATCGTCTGATCGAGGACATCCTCGACCCGAGCCGGAATGTGGACCCGGCGTTCCGCCTGGTCAGTTTGACGCTGCGAAACGGTGAGACGCGCTCTGGCATGAACCTGCGCGAGGATGGTGGCGTCTACCGGCTGACGGATCCCGCCACGGGAGGCGAGGAGGTCGTGGTCAAATCGTCGGTCGCCTCCACGTCGGTGGGCGCCGGATCCCCGATGCCCGCCGTATTCGAAAGTTCGATTCCCGAAAAGGACTTCTTCGACCTGTTGTCCCACCTCCTGCGCCCGTCGAGCTGACGGGAGCATTCAATTGAACCACGAAGTGACACGAATCGACACGAATGAAACAGGCACCGGGAGTCGCGGGAGATTGATTCACTCCCGGATGAAATAAGTTCAGGTTCTCGACACCTCCTATCGCCCTCTGGATTCGTGGCCATTCGTGGTCTGCCGGCTGAACCTATCTTCTGCAGTTGAAACGAATCGATCGGTTCATGAACCACGGATCCCGCGGCCGCGCATGGGCGTTAACCTAAGGAACGGGCCTGGAAAATGGCAGGCAGTCCTGCCCCATGCCTCGCCGACCTTGCGGATCGACCTTTGCGCCGTCGCGTCTTTGCGCTTCACTCCCCTACTTCCCCCGGAGGTTGGTATCAGCCGAAGCGCACCCAGAGCAGGCGGGCGAGCACAAGCGTGACCATGACGATGAAGAGGGGGCGCACCAGCCGGGCGCCACGCGTCACCACGAGGCGGGCGCCGACGCGTGCCCCCACCATCTGTCCGACACCCATGGTCAGTCCGACCGGAAGGTGAACCTTTCCGATCACGAGAAAGAAGATCAAGGCGGCGAGGTTGCTCGCGGCGTTCATCAGTTTGGTCGCCCCGGTGGCGCCGACAAGATCGCGGCCAAGCACCACCACCAGGGCAATGGTCCAGAAGGAGCCGACGCCGGGACCAAAGAAGCCGTCGTAGAAACCGAGTCCCAGTCCAAACACGGGAAAGAACACCCGGGCAGGGACACGGGGCGTCGCCGGCGCCTCGCCGAGTTTGGGTTTAAAGACCGTGTAGGCGAGGATCGCCGCGAGCAGCCAGGGGATGAGGTCACCGAGGATCCGGCCGTCGATCCGTTGCACCGCCCAGGCTCCGGCCAGTGAGCCGACAAACGTGAGCACCACGCCCGGCAGGCAGGCGCGAAAGGAAACGATTCCACTCCGCAGGTAGCTCCACGCCGCGGAAACGCTGCCAAAGGTCGCCTGCAGTTTGTTGGTGCCGAGGACCACTCCCACCGGCAGTCCGGTGTTGAGCAGGACCGGCAGCGTCAGCACCCCACCGCCTCCCGCCACCGCATCCACCAGACCCGCGGCAAATCCGGTGAGAAAGAGGAGGGGATAGGCCCAGAGAGGAAACGTCATGTGCGGTGCGAGTGCGGCGAGGGAAGAGGCCTGAGCCGGAACCTTGCAACTGAACCACGAATGGGCCCAAATCTCCACGAATGAAAACAGGGCCCGAGCGCTGCGAGAGATGGGTTCACTCGTGGGTGAGGTAGCTTCAGGTGCTCGATTCTTTGTATCTCACTCCGGATTCGTGTCCATTCGTGTCAATTCGTGGTCTCTCGTCAGAAAGGCAGCGGCAGAGTCCAGGCTCACTGCCACGTTTCGTCAAAAAATCCAGCGGCCACCACCTTGCCGGGCCAGCGGGCGGTGGCGGGTTCACGCAGGTCGATCACCGCCCAGTCGGGAAACTTGGGGGTCTGCAGGGCGTTGCTGGCGTAGCCTTCACCCCGGACATCATAGCCGCTGTTCAGCACGACATAGCGCTTCGGATTGAGCGGATTGGGAAAAATCAGTATCGGGACGTGATCAGTGGGGTCGTAGGTTTGTCCGCGAACCTCAAGTCGGTCTTTCGTCCAGGTGATCGGCAGGTGGGGCAGCATCCGTGCCAGCAAGGCGTTGGACGACGGATCGCCCCAAAGGATGAGGTTCTTCTCGGCGAGATCCAAGTCCGTGAGGGCGGTGTCGAGGATGACGGGGACCCGCGCCCGCGCCAGGCGATGCCAGAGCTGTGCGGCAGCACTCAACTCGATTTCCACCCAGGTGCCGACCTTCGGGTTCAGGGGGCGACCCGACGGACGCACGAACACAAACCGGTCCATGAAGGCATCGTTGACGGGACCGGTCAGTCCGGGACGTTTCGCGAGGCCTTCGCTGACTGCCTGTTCGCTCCACGAATCGGAACTGCGGGCCAGTCGAACGTCGCGGGCCTGTCCGGGTGACCGTAGCGGCACGGTTTGGCCGTCGATCTCGAGTTGTTGCACCGTCAGACCGACCAGTGAGAGGGCCGTGATTCCCCGGGTAGTCAGGGTCACTTTGCCCCCG
>JAEUGZ010000348.1 GCA_016794725.1 Opitutaceae bacterium
GCGGAGCGCAAGGACCTGCCGTGGTACCAGGAGGTGGCGGCGGAAGCAAAAGACACGGCACAGGGGGTGGGGAGAACCGTGAACCGGGGCGTGCAAGGCGCCTACCGCGGCCTGCAGTGGCTGGGCCGGGGCGTGGGGTCGTTTTTCAGTCCCTTCGCGCCGGGGCTCGAACCGATCTCCGGACCGGCCTCGGTTTATCAGCGACGCCCGGACCGGCGGGGCATGATCTATCGGACGGGTCGTGAGGTGGCGGCACCCCTGACCATGCCGCCGCCCAGCCCGGAGGTGACGGCGCCGGGGTACGTCTGGAGCCTGGAAACAGCGATTGCGCGGGCGTTGGTGGCCAACCCCGGAATCGTGGAAGCGAGGCTGATGCTCCAGCGTCAGAAGGGGGTGGAGGTGGAAGTGGGGGCGAAACGGTTGCCGCAGTTGGCGATCACCGCCTCGGCCGACCGTCGCGACCCGGATTCAATCGACCGCTCGAACAATGAAATCCTTTTTCCGAGCACGCGCACCTCGATTGCGGACCGCAGCTATGACGTGCGGGTTGAAGTGAGGCAGATGCTCTTTGATGGCGGAGGGGTGTCCAACTCGGTCAAACGCGAGCGACTGCAGACCGCCCAGGCGAAAATGGCGCTGCAGGTGGCGGCGTACCGGACGGTGGCGCTGGTCAAGCAGCACTACGAGGCGGTGTTGTTTCGTCTGGCGACTCTGGAAAACGTGAAGCGACGGGAGGCGTCCTTGCGGCAGATCGCCGATTGGACGGAACGTCGGTTCAAACTGGGAGAGCAACCGGAGCTGGAATCGCTGCGGGCGCAGACCGAACTCAAACTGGCGCAGTCCGACCTGGTGCGCGCGGAGAGCGAACTGCGGCAGGCGAGGGTGGGCCTGGCGCGGCAATTGTATTTGCCGGTGAGTGACAACAAGGCGCCGGACATGGTGCTCTCGGGTGAACTCAGTCCCAAGAGCGTGTCCCTGCTTTTGGACGATGCGATCAGCCTGGCGGCGGCGAACCGCCTGGACCTCCAATCGGGCAAGCTGCAGATCAAGGCGGCGGAGCACACGGTGAAGGCGATCCGCTCGGACAACCTGCCCAAGGTTGAAGTGGTGGCCGGGTACGGCACCCGCACCTCGTACTACAACTATGAGCGGGAGGTGAAGGGCTGGACGGTGGGAGTGAGCGGGCGGTGGAGCCTGTTCGATGGCCATGCGACCCGGGGGCGGCTGCAGACGTACCGCACGGAGCAGCAGGTGGCGCAGGTGCGGGTGGAGAATTTGGACATGCAGGTGCGCACCGAGGTGGTGGAACTGTTTGCGCGGCTCGATCAGGCCAAGGCCGCACTTGCGGCGCAGACCGATGCGAAGGCGCTGGCGGAAAAGTCCCTGGTGCACGCCCGCCGGGCGTATGAACTGGGACAAGCCAACCTCGAGCAGGTGCTGGAAACCGAAAACGTGCTGCTGCGCAGCCAGAATGCCTGGGCGGAGACGGTGGTGACCCTGAACGCGACCATTGCCCAGCTGGAATTTGGAGTGGGAGGAGTCTTGCCCGGGAACCGGGATGTGGGCATGGAAGTCCTGCCATGAGTGATGCCGCCGTTGCGACGGTAAGCCAGGTCCCGGCCCGGGACGAGTCCCCGGCCATCAATGAACAGCGGCTGCGCCTGGCCGAGTCGATGCCCGCGCCCCTGCGGGTCGACCTGGTGATCCGCCGGCAGCAGTTCAAGTACGAGGACTACTACGTGGTGAAGGACCCGCTGTCGCTCACCTACTTCCGGCTGCAGACCGAGGAGGCGTACATCGTCGGACTGCTCGACGGCCGGCGCAAGCTGCGCGACATCTATGCGGAGTACCGGGCGCACTACCCGAACTCGGACCGCTCGATCGAGGATTTGGCGCTGTTCATCAATCACCTGGGGACCAGCGGCCTGCTCTCGATCAATGCGAGGGCCTTTTTGGATACGGCTCGCTCGCACAAGCCCTCCAGTCACTGGCTGGTCATCTGGGGCAAGGTCGTCTCCTCGGTCCTGTTCTTCAAGATCCCGCTCGTCGATCCGAGCCCCTGGCTGGGCAAACTGGTGCACGCGGTCCGCTTTGCCTGGACCAAGTGGTTCGTCACCCTGAGCATCCTGTTCATCACCGGCACCCTCGGGCTGCTCGCGGTCAACCACGAGGAGTTCAGCCGGCCGGGAATCAACTTTTTCTCCGCGAGCAATTTTTTCCTGATCTGGGTGACGGTGATCGTGATCAAGACCTTCCACGAGTTCGGGCATGCCGCGACCTGCCGGAGGTTCGGCGGGGAGGTGCATGAAATGGGCGTGTGCCTGATGTGTTTCACCCCGTGCGGGTACGTCGACGCCTCGGATGCGTGGATGATGCGGCACAAGCGTCACAAGATCTACACCACGATTGCCGGGGTGTTCGTGGAGCTGAACCTTGCGGCCCTCGCCGCGCACCTGTGGCTGAACCTGCCCGACGGGCTGGCGAGGAACCTGGCCTTCAACGCCATGCTCGTGGCGAGCATCAACACCTTGCTGTTCAACGCCAACCCCCTGATGCGTTTCGACGGGTACTACCTGGTGTGCGACCTGCTGGAGGTGCCCAACCTGCGCGGCAAGGCGATCTCGTACTGCTCGTACCACCTGCAGCGGCTGATGCTCGGGTACCGCAACCGGCAGCAGGAGGCGACGCTCGGGGACGACGCGCAGGGCAAGGTGTTCATCACGTATGCAGTGCTTGCGTACGTGTACATGATCTTCATCATCTACGGACTGACCCAGATCTTCGCCCGGGTCATGGCGCCGTACGGACTGCACGACCTGGGACTCTTGCTCGGATTTTTTGTCGAGGGATCGTTTGTGGCGTTGCCATTTATCAAAGTCTTTATGGATGCGTTCAGCCCCGGAGCCCACATCGTGAAGCTAGGACCGACCCGACGGTACGTGCTGCGCACCCTCGCCGTGATCGCGGTGGGGGTGGTGCTGCTGTTCACGGTCCCGACGCACCACAATGTGACCGCGCAGGCGGTGGTGGGGGCGGCGAAAACCGAGGCGATCTCACCGTCGGTGGGCGGCATGATCCAGGAGGTGTACGTCAAGACCGGCCAGCGGGTGAAGGCGGGCGATCCGATCGCCCGGATTGAAAACCCCTCGGTGGATGCGGAGCTGGCCCAGCGTCAGGCCGACTGGGAACGGGCGAGACTGCGGTTTTCGGCGTTGCAGGCGGACTCCAGCTGGAAGTCCCTGGAACTGATGCCGGAAGTGGCCAAGGCGATGGACCAGGCCCGCACGGAAGTGCAGCGGGTGCAGGCCGACTATGACCGGCTGATCCTGCGCGCCTCGATCGACGGAGTTGTATGGGGTCGCAACCTGGAACAACTGATCGGCCAGTACGCCGACACCTCCGGAGTGCTGCTGCGCATCGCCGATCCCAGCACCCTGCGCCTGCTCATCGCCGTGCCTGAGGAAAAGGCCGAGGTGATCGAGGTGGGCAACCCGGTGAAGGGACGCTGGCGGGCCGACGGACGCGCCTTTGAAACCACGGTGCGCGATGTTCCGCGGCAGCCGGCCAGCCTGCGTGAATACACCGCTGGCATGCTCAGTGTTTTTGGCGGCGCCGCGCCCCTGACCGCGCAGACCCACGCCAATCAGATGCCTGATTATCCAATCTACCTGATTGAGGCCCACCTCGCCGGCGTGCCCGAACAACTCACCGTCGAAGGCATGCGCGCCCAGGTCACCATCGAAGGCCGCCAGACCACCTACGCCAGCCGCCTCGGCCGCTGGTTCATGCGCCTGCTTGGCTTCAAAAAGACCCGCGTCTAGCCCCGACCGGCGATGC